>JBPYFM010000163.1:0-13870 GCA_051986435.1 Solirubrobacterales bacterium
GTGAGTCCGACCGCCTCACGTCCCTGTACCGGCTCTCCCCCGCACCCCTCACGTCCTGGGCGCCTCATGGGGGTCACAGCCTGCCAGGACCCCCATGAGGCGCCCAGGACAGCCACCGGCGCCCCGAGGTGGTGTGGACGGCCGGGGCCGAAGTGGGTACGGACGCTCGGGGCCGCAGTGGTGCGGACGGCCCGAGCCGAAGTGGTGGGCTGCGGACGCCCCGGCCCGAAGTGGGTGCGGAGCGGACACCCGGCCCGCAGCGGTGCCGACGGCCCGGCAAGCCCACCTAAGGCCCGACAGCGCGCCAGGCACGGGAGGCGCCGAGCAGGGCTGGGACGGCGACCGCGACCATCACCGCGAGCTGGATGCCGAGGGAGAGGGCGACGCTCGCGAGTTCGAGCGGGCCGTTGCCCTGGCCGGCGAGGCCCGGCGCGTCGTGCAGGAGGGCGACGAGGTAGAGGGCGGTGGCGAGGCTGATCCCGACCATGCCGACGACGACCACGTTCGCGCAGGCGGCGCTGGCGCGCAGGACGTCCTTGGGCACCGTGATCGCGAAGAGGCCGAGGCGCCCTGCCAGCGCGCAGCCGAGGCCGCAGGCCAAGGCCAGCACGCTCCAGATCGCGAGGCTCGCGGCGGCGAGCGCTTCGCCGGGCGGGGTAGCCAGGTTGGCGAGGGCGACAAGCGCCGCGGTGGCGAGGACGAAGACGAGCAAGCAGCCGAGGGCGAGCACCGTGGCGCGCTCGACCGCGCGCCGGTCGCG
Organism: Solirubrobacterales bacterium; assembly: GCA_051986435.1. GTDB lineage: Bacteria > Actinomycetota > Thermoleophilia > Solirubrobacterales > 70-9 > VAYN01. The sequence goes on from JBPYFM010000163.1 coordinate 761, forward strand.
GGCCTGCCGGAGGGCGATGACGACCAGCGGGGCGGCGCCGAGCAGGACCGCCACCGAACAGACCCCCGCGAGCATTTGGATCGCGAAGTGGGCGGTGCCGAGCAGCCCGTGCGCGTGCCCGGCCGCGGTGAAGCCGTGGTCCTCGGTCGTCTTATAGAGGCCGAGGCCGGCGGCCGCGAAGACCACCCAGCAGAGGAGGATCGAGCTGAGCCCGAGGCGCAGGCGGTCGTCGGGGCCGAGCTGGCGCGTCAGGTCGGGCTCCGGTCGCAGGTGGGCGCGCAGAGCGCCGCGGACGAGGTCGGCGACGACGCGCGGCGAGACGCCCTGGTCCTCGACCAACGCCGCCATCTCCTCGCCGTAACGGCGCCGGTAGGCGAGCGGGTAGAGGGCCAGCGCCAGGCGGGCGAGGCGGGCGCTCAAGAGACCGCTCCCGCGGCACGCAGCCGCTTCATGCCGGTGTCGACGACGCGGTCGAGCATCCGCAGCTGCTCCTCGAGCGCCGCCGAGCCGGCCGCGGTGATCTTGTAGGGGCGGCGGCGGTCCTCGCTCGGCAGCGCCTCGATCAGGTCACGCCCCTCGAGCCGCGACAGGGCGCCGTAGAGGGTGCCGGGGCCGAGCTTCACCCCCGCCACCTCCTGGACGTCCTGGGTTATGGCGTATCCGTGCTTCGGTCCCTCGGCGAGGCTGGCGAGGACGAGGAGGCCCGGATCGGTAGATCGCTCTCTGATGTATCGCATTGCGTAATAGTAGCGGCGGGTCTCGCACCGCGCAGGGACCACCACAGGGCGGCGAGCGCGACGATCGGGGCGAGCCACCAGGCGTTGAGGCCGAGCGCACAGACGAGCGCCGCGAGGCCGATCGCGAGGACGGCCGCGAGCGCCAGGCGCCAGTCATCGCCGACGACGAAGTCCCAGACGCCGAGGGCGGCGCGCCGGAGCATCACGCGACCTCCCCGGAGACGCGGGCGGCGCGCCGGAGCATCACGCGACCTCCCCGGAGACGCGGGCCGCGCGGCGGAGCATCATGCCGGTGCCCCCACGGCCCGGCGCCCGCGCGAGCGGACCTCGGCGACCATCGCCAGCGCCGCGAGGAGGACGACCGCGACCAGCGGGGCGAGCGAGGCGTCTCCCCCGGGCCAATCGGCGCCGGCCCCCTCGGCGCCCCAGAAGATGCCGAAGCTGGTCAGCATCACCCCGACGGCGAATTTCATCCCGTTCTCCGGCACGCGGGCGAGCGGCGCGCGCAACGCCAGGCCGGCCACCACCACCGCCGCGACCGCCAGCGCCGCCGCGGCCGCGGCGAGCCCGACGTCATGCTGGTTGGCGCCGAAGGTGAGGACGATGAAGACGACCTCGAGCCCCTCCAGCAGCACCGCTTTCATCGAGACCGTGAAGGCCCAGCCGTCGAAGCCGGAGGCGGCCGGCGCCGCTTCGGCCTCGGCCTCCTCTGCGCGGAAGATCGCCTCCTCGTCGTGCTTGTCCTTGGCGCCGGCGGCGCGGAGGATCGCCTTGCGCAGCCACTGCAGGCCGAAGGTCAGCAGCAGCCCGCCGACGACCACCCGCAGCACGCCGAGCGGCAGCGCGGTCAGCGCCGGTCCGAGCGCCGCGACGAGGATCGCCAGCACCACCGTCGCCGCCCCCACCCCGGCCAGCGCCGGCGGCCAGCGCCGCGTCGTCCCCACCGCGAGAACGATCGTGAACGCCTCGACCGCCTCGACCGCGCAGGCGAGGAAGACGGAGAGCGCGAGGCTGAGCTGCGCCCCGCTCATCGCTCAGAAGGCGAAGATCAGCGTGCAGACGATTCCGGCCACGACACAGTAGATACCGAAAGGCGTCAGACGGTTCGTCCGGAAGAAGCGCAGCAGGAAGCGCACGGCGAGCCAGGTGGTGAAGGCGGCGGCGATCGCGCCGACCAGCGCCGGGCCGCGCACGCCGTCGCCGGCGGAGCCGAAGAGTTCGGGCAGCTTCAGCACCCCGGCGGCGGCGATCACCGGCGTCGCCAGCAGGAAGCCGAACTTCGCCGCGTCCTCGTTGGAGAGGCCGACGAGCAGGCCGCCGCCCATCGTCACGCCGGAGCGGGAGATGCCGGGGATCAGCGCCGCCGCCTGCGCGGTGCCGATCGCCGCCGCCTGTTTGAGGCTGACGCGGCGGGCGATGCGGGGGTCGGAGTCGCCTTCCCAGTCGCCGCGTTCGGGGCGCCGGCGGCGCAGCCGCTCGAAGGCGAGCAGCAGCAGGCCGTTGAGGATGAGGAAGAGGGAGGCGGTCTCGGGCGAGGCGAAGAGCGTGCGCAGCGGGTGCTGCAGGGCGAGGCCGAGGATGCCCGCCGGGATCGTCCCGACGATGAGGAGCCAGGCGAGGCGGGCGTCGTCGTCGCCGGGGCCGATGCCGCGGTCGCGCACCGAGCGGCCGAGGCCGCGGAAGATCCGCAGCCAGTCCTCGAGGAAGTAGAAGAACAGGACGAGCGCGGTGGCGCAGTGGGTGGCGACGAGGAAGGCGAGGAAGTAGTCGTCGTTCTGGTGGATGTTCCAGCCGAAGAGGCCGGGGATGATCACGCCGTGGCCGAGGCTGGAGATCGGGAACGGCTCCGCGATCCCCTGCGTGAGGCCCAGGATCAGCGCCTGAAGGTAGGAGATCGGGTGCACAGGCCGGCGATCATCCGGTCCTTGGATTAAGGACAGATGAGAACGGGATGACGAGCCAGACGTCCGCCCCGCCGTCGGGCCGGTTGGCGGCGTGGGCGCTGCCGCCGTGGGCCTCGGCGACGGTGGCGACGATCGCCAGGCCGAGGCCGCTGCCGCCGTCGCGGACGCCGGGGGCGCGGCTGAAGCGCTCGAAGGCGCGCGGGAGGAACTCGGGCGGGAAGCCGGCGCCCTCGTCGGTGACGTGGATCTCGACCGTCTCGCCGGCGCGGCGGGCGGCGAGCTCGATCGTCCCGGCGCCGTAGCGGAGCGCGTTGTCGACGAGGGTGCCGACCGCCTGGTCGAGGCGGAGGAGGTCGCCGCGCAGCTCGAGCTCGCCGCCCCCGGCCACGTCGATCCGCCGCCCGGCTTCGGTGGCGCGCCGGCCGAACCGCCGCTCGACCGGCTCGAAGACCTCGGCGACCCGCAGCGGCGCGAGCCGCAGCGGCAGCTCCCCGCGCTCGGTCTGGGCGATCGTCAGCAGGTCCTCGGAGAGCTGCGTGAGGCGATCGGTCTCCTCGGCGGCGGAGGCGAGCGCGGCGCGCAGTTCCTCGGGGCTGCGGCCCTGCGCGAGCGCCAGGTCGAGCTCGGCGCGCAGGATCGCCAGCGGGGTGCGCAGCTCGTGGCTGGCGTCGGCGACGAAGGCGCGTTCGCGCTCCATCGAGTCGCCGATCCGGGCAAGCATCTCGTTCAGCGTCTCCCCCAGGCGGGCGACCTCGTCGCGGGTGTCGGGGACCGGCAGGCGCTCGTCGGGGGCGGCGGTCGAGATCTCCTCGGCGCGGGCGCGCATCGCCTCGACCGGCCGGAGCGCCGCGGCGGCGATCCAGTAGCCCGCGGCGGAGGCGAGGATCAGCGCGAACGGCAGCGCGACGAGGAGCAGCTGCTCGAGGTCGGTGAGCGACTCGTCGCGGGCCTCGGTCGAGGTGCCGACGACGACGATGCGGTCGCCGGCGCGGGTGCTGACGGGCGCGGCCAGGAGGCGTGCGCCGCCGTCGAGGCTCGCCAGGTCGTTGCGGGTGACGAAGGTCGGGGCGCGGGCGGCGGCGGCGAGCTGGTCGGCGTCGAGCAGGTCTTCTTCGCCGATCACGGCGGAGGAGTCGATGACCGTGCCGTCGGGTTCGAGCACCTCGGCGAAGCTGTCGGCCTTGCCGACCAGGTGCTGCTGGTGGGCGGAGAGGCTGGTCTCCTCGCGGCGGACCACGGCGGAGAGTTCGTCGGCGCGCGAGCGCAGCCCCGAGTCCACCGCGGTGCCGACGTCGTGGCGGAACTGGAGGTAGACGAAGAAGCCCGTGCCCGCCAGGACCACGGCCACCGCCGCGGCGAAGACGAGGGTGAGCCGGAGTCGGATCGAGAGGCGGCTCAGCGCCCCCCGTCCTTCCGCAGCCGGTAGCCCGCGCCGCGCACGGTCTCGATCGAGACCACGTCGAAGGGCACGTCGATTTTGCGGCGCAGATAACGGATGTAGACCTCGACCACGTTGGAGCGGTGCTCGAAGTCGTACTCCCAGGCCTGTTCGAGGAGCTGGGACCGCGAAAGGACGTAGCCGGCGTGGCGCATGAAGGTCTCCAGAAGGGTGAACTCCTTGGAGGACAGATCGATCTCGGTGTCGCCACGCCACACCTGGTGCGTGCCGGGATCGAGGCGCAGGTCGCCGACTTCGATCACCGGCGGGCGCTCCACCGTGCCGCGGCGCACCAGCGCCCGCAGCCGCGCCAACAGCTCGGCGAAGGCGAACGGCTTGACCATGTAGTCGTCGGCGCCGCCGTCGAGCCCGACCACCCGGTCGTCGAGCGACCCGCGGGCGGTCAGCATCAGCACCGGCGCCCACACCCCGTCGCGCCGCAGCCGTCGACAGGTCTCGAACCCGTCGATCCCCGGCAGCATCACGTCCAGCACCACCGCGTCGTAGTCCGTGGAGGCCGCCATCAACAGGGCCCGCTCCCCCTCTTCCGCCACATCGACGGCGAGCCCTTCCTCGCTCAGCCCCCGCCGCAGCAGCGCCGCCATCTTCACCTCGTCCTCGACGACCAAAACTCGCATGCTCCGAGGATCTTCCTCTCACATGAAGGGAAGATGAGAGTCAAGTGGGGGAAATTCGGCGGCCCCGGAGGGCCCGCGGCCACATGTGCCTCGGCCCGCCCGGCTCTCATCTGGCCTTAAGCACCGCCCGCAACGGTGACGCGCATGCTTATGCGCGCGTCGGTCACCGATTTCGTCCTCAATCCGATCGTCAACGTCGCCACCGAATTCATCAGCTCGGCGGGATATCCCGCGGTGTTCCTGCTGATGACGCTCGAGTCGGCGTGCATCCCGATCCCCAGCGAGGCGATCATGCTGTTTGCCGGGTTCGCCGCCTCGAAAGGGGAACTGACGCTGGTCGGGATCGTCGCCGCCGGGGTGCTCGGCAACCTGGTCGGGTCGCTGATCGGCTACGGGATCGGCTATTTCGGGCGCGTGGACCTGCTCGAACGCCACAAGCTCTTCCACGTCAGCCACGAGCGGCTGCGCCAGACCGAGGGTTGGTTCGAGCGCTACGGCGACGCGACCGTCTTCTTCTCCCGCATGCTGCCGCTCGTCCGCACCTTCGTCTCGGTCCCGGCCGGGGTGGCGCGGATGCCGCTCGCCCGCTTCTCGGCGCTGACGACGCTCGGCTCGATCCCCTGGGTCCTCGCACTCGCCCTGCTCGGCCAGGCGGTCGGCGACAACTGGGAGAGCTGGCGCCACAACCTCGGCTACCTCGACTACGTGGTCGCCGCGGCGATCGTGATCGGCATCGGCTGGTGGCTGTTGCGCCGCCGCCGCGACGAAGACGGCGCCGCGGCCGCCTAGCCCCGCCCCGACTCCCGGTTGACGGGCCGAAAACCCCTGATATAGCGGGGTTTTCGGCCCATCGACGGCGGCGGCGGCGCTTGCGCGGCCCGCTACTTCGGCGGCAGCGTCGCCACGAACGCCAGGGCGCGGGCGATCCAGGCGTCGAGGTCGCCATCCGAGGCCAGGGCCTCCGGGGCGACGAAGACCCAGCCGGGCATCCTGCGGCCCGCCGACTCCATCGGCTCCACGCCGGGCTGGGACTCGACTTCGTCGGCGTCTGCCGGGTCGGTGCGCACGAGAAGGCCGCCGTTGCGGGACGCGGCGACGGTGAGGTTGCCGTCGACCATGAAGCCGAGGCCGCCGAACATCCGCTTCTCGATCACCTCGCCGTCGAGCGCGGCGAGCCGGTCGCGGACTTCTTCGGCAAGCTGCTCGTCGTAGGCCATGTGGGAACGGTAGCCCGCGACGGGGCGGAGTGGAAAGGGCGGAGCGGGCGGTCGGCCCGCGAGGACGTGGCCGACCCGGATCAGCCGCCGCCCGCGCCGGCGTTCCGCGCGGAGCGGGCGACCAGGTCGGCGACCGCGACGCAATCGCCGCCGAGCTTGTAGCCGACGGCTCCGTCGCGGATCTGCCGGACGGCGGCGGTGAGCTCGGCGACGTATCTGGCCTCGGCCGCCGAGCCGGGCAGGGGCGGTTCGCGGGCGACGTCGCTGGTGTAGTTGGCGGCGGTGGTGAGGCCGGTCGAGAAGCGTTCGAGGGAGATGTCCGGGACGGTCGGCGTGACCTGGGACTGGAGGCGGCCGCGCAGCGTCTCGATCACCCCGAGGTAGGCGCGGGCGCGTTCGGCGCGATCCAGCCCCGCGGTCGACGGCGCTCCGTCCAGGGCGCGCCTGCAGTCACCCGCGACGGCGGCACGGAAGGCGGCCGGAGTCGGCGGCTCAGGGGCCGGGCTGCCCTGGTTGAAGATGCCGGAGACCGCCAGGCTCGCGCCGATCACCACCAGGATCAGGACCGCGATCGTGACGTAGGGCCCGATCGAGCGCCGCTCCTGCTTGGGCCGCGCCGCGGCCGCGGCGCGTTCGGCCTCGCGGAGCGCTTCGACCGAGCCGAGCGGCACGTCGGCGCGGCGGTGCGGCGTGACGTACCCGCCCGCGATCGCCAGCTGGGCCAGTCGGGCGCGCCGGTCCTCCTCGGGCAGGTCCTCGATCCCGAACTTCTCGTACAGCGCCCGCAGCTCCCCTTCGACCGCGTCGACGTCGAGGGAGAGATCGTCGGCGATCTCCCGCTCGGTCGCCGGTGCGCCGCCGCCCGCCGCGACCGGCCGCCACAGCGCTGCCAGAATGCCGAGCTGCGCCTCGGTCGGTCGCACGTCGTTCGGGGAGTCAGCCATGGGAGGTAATCGCGCCGTGACAAGGATCAGCCGCCGGAACGTCCCGCCGGGGACGGTGGCCCTCGTCGGGACGGGACTCTACGGGGCTCCGGGTGCCGACGCCGCGGCAGGCTCGGCACGGTCAGCGAGCGTCCCGCCACATGAGCCACACGCGCGGCCCGCGGGGCAGCCGCACCTCCTCGGTGACGCGGAAGCCGAAGCGGGCGTAGTAATCGATGTTGGTCTCCTTCGAGGACTCGAGGTAGGCGCCGACGCCGTCGCGGTCGCATTCCTCGAGCACCGGGGCGAGGACCGCGGTGCCGAGGCCGCGGCCTTGGGCGGCGGGCTCGGTGCCGAGCGTCGCCAGGTACCAGTGCGGCGGCTTCGGCGGGTGGCGGCGTTCGAGCCCGAGGAGGCCGTAGGCGACCAGCGGGACGCGCCGCAGCAGACGCGAGTCGAGCATCGCCCGGCTGAAGGCGAGGTCGTCGCGGACGCTCGAGCGCCAGCCGTCCGGCGCCGCCCACACCGCGGCGCTCTCGCCGCCCGCGCTCATCCAGATCTCACCGGCGCGCAGCATCTGGCGGTCGCGCGCGTCGTGGAAGCGCTCCAGGACCCGCGGGCGCAGATCGTCGCGCGGGCAGGCGTAGCGGGCGACCGGATCGTCGTCGAAGGCGCGCGCCAGCATCCGGCTGAGGGCCGGAAGGTCCGCCGCTCCCGCGCGACGGACTCCCGCTGCTGCTCCCCCGGCCGCCGCCAAGCCGCTAGGCCGCGGCGGCCTCCGGGTCGGGCCGCACGATGACCGTGTCGGCGACCTTGATGATCTCGTCGGCGGGCAACTCGGCCCGGCGGGCGTGCTCTTCGATCGCCTCCGGGCTCGACGCCTGGTAGATGCACACGGTGCCGACCGAGCCGCCGCCCTCCTCGAGGACGTAGCTGCGGATCCAGCGGATGTCGTCAGACATCTCCTCGTCGCCCACCTGGGCGGAGCGCCCGGCGGCCTCCTGCAGCTCGGCAGGCGACCGCCAGCCGCTCCGCCGCAGAATCACGTAGGTGTCCATACCTCTCCCTCCGTCGGTGATTGTCACCGAGCATACGTCCAGGGGAGCGGGCCGGTTCGAGAAATTCCGTGTCAGTGCCCGTGGCGCCGGTGGCGCGGCGCCCGTTCCAGCGTGACGCTCCGGTGCACCGTCCTCGGCGTGCCGCCGTTCGGCGTGAACGTGATGCGGAACCGCACCGGCGCACGGAGGGTCTTCTTCAGCCGTTTCGCCAGCTTCACCCGCGCGTGGATCGTCAGCCACATCGCCTGCACGCCCTTCGATTTGCGCGTGACCGCGTGCACCTTCCTGCCGAACAAAAGGACGAACCCGGCGCTCGGCAGCTTCACCTGCAGCCGCACCGTCCCGTTGCGACGGTTGTGGACGATCCGTCGGATCGCGAACTTGTTCGAGGGCGGCAGCGGCGCGATCGACGGGGCCGCCACCATGACCGCGTGCACCGCCGGCGGCGCGCCGCTGCAGTACGCGGTGCGCCCCGTGAAGACCTCTCCTTCGCCGCACCCTTCGTTGTCGACGACGCTGAGCTTGGCGTCGTAGGTGCCAGGCGCGCCATAGGCATGCGTAGCGCTCACCCCCGTCGCCGTCCCGCCGTCGCCGAAGGCCCAGTTCCACGAAGTGATCGTCCCGTCCGGATCGCTGGAAGCGGCGCCGCTGAAGGCCGCCGGGACACCCACCGTCGCTGCAGGCCCCGTGAAGCCCGCGATCGGCGACTGGTCTGGGGCGACCACCAACGCGGACACGCCTTTGCCCGTCGCGACCACGGGTGCGCCGAGGACACTGGTGGTGGTGTCGATCGGCTGGAGGACTTCGTCGCCGTAGACGGCGACATACGCGGTCTTCCCGTTCGGGGTGAAGGCTACTTCCCCGGGTTCTTTGCCGACTTTGATCGGGGTCCCGGTCGCGATGTCGGTCTTGGTCGAGAAGACGGTGAGCGTTTCGGAGCCTTTGCTCGTCGCGTAGAGCTGCCGCCCGTCAGGGCTCATCGCGAGATCGGTCGGGACGCCGGTCATCGCGAGCTTGCCGACGACTTCGCCGAGCGCGGTGTCGATCACGGCTACTCCGTTGACACCTTCGGCCGCGACGTAGGCGGTTTCGCCGTCCGGGGCGAAGGTGACCGACGTCGGGAATCCGCCGACCACGATCGGCTTGCCGACGACCTTTCTCGTCGCGGTGTCGACCACGACGATCTGGCCGGGCGCGGTGCCGACGTAGGCGGTCTTGCCGTCCGGGCTGAACGCCACCGCCTCTGCTTCAGGCCCCGCGTGGAAGGAGCCGGTGAATTTGCCGGTCCCCAAGGCGAGGACGTGGACTTCTTCGTCGCCTTCCTCGGTGACGTAGGCGGTCGTGCCGTCCGGGGAGATCGCCAGCCGCTCGCCGTTCTCGGTCGACGAGATCGTTTTCCCGGGCGTGCGCGAGCCCGTTTCGATGACCGTCACGCCGCCGTAGGCGACGACGACCGCGCGCTTCCCGTCCGGCGTGATCGCGACCGACTGCGGATGTTCGGCGACCGGGATCGGCGCGCCGACTTCCGAATTCGTCGCCGAGTTGAAGGTCGAGATCGATCCTTCGCCCGAATTCACCGTCCACAGCAGCGGCGCGGCGCCCGCGCTCGCGGCGCCGATGCAGAGGAGGGCGCAGGCCGCGGCGATCGCCGCGAGCGCCCGCACGCTCAGCGAAGAAGGGTCCATCCGCGGCCCATTTTAGGGGTGTGGCGCCTTACCGTCCCGATGCGGCGGAAAGGCGCCACAAGTGACTTCAGTCGGCGGGGCGCTCGGCGGTCTTGGCGTGCTTCTCCGCCTCCTCGCGGAGGGCCGGGAGGACGTCGGCGGCGAACTGGTCGAGGAAGCGCTTCTGGTCGTTGCCGGGGGCGTGGAGGACCAGGTCTTCGAAGCCGAGGTCGACGTAGGGCATGATCGCCTCGATCACCTCGTCGGGGTTCGAGGAGACGATGAAGCGGTTGTGGGCCCGGTCGGCGTTCTCGTCGGCGACGCGTTCCATCTCGATCGGGTCGTCGATCCCCGCTTTCTGGTCGTGGGAGAGCCCCAGGGCCGACCAGATCTTGCAGGACTCGAAGGCGTCGTCGTAGTCGCGGTCGTAGGAGACCTTGATCTCGATCATCTTGCGGATCTTGCTTGGGTCCCGACCCACTTTCTCCGCGCCCTCGGCGAGGTTCGCCATCAGGTCGCGATAGAGCTGCGGGTCTTTGCCGCTCGTCGAGATGAAGCCGTCGCCGCGGCGCCCCGCCAGTTTCGCCGCCAGCGGCCCCGAGGCGGCGATGAAGATCGGCACCGGCTCCTCGGGCCGGTCGTAGATCGTCGCGCGCCGGGTCTCGTAGTACTCGCCTTCGAAGTCGACCCTCTCTTCGCGCCAGAGCTTCTCGATCAGGGTCACCGCCTCGGCGAGGCGCCGCCGGCGCTCTTTCGCCCCCGGGAACTCGCCCCCGGTCGCGGGCGTCTCGTTCAGCGACTCCCCCGTGCCGACGCCGAGGAAGACGCGCCCCGGCGCCAGCGCGCCGAGGGTGCCGAAGGCCTGGGCGATGATCGCGGGCTCGTAGCGCAGCGTCGGCGTGAGGACGCTCGTCCCCATCACCACCCGCTCGGTCGCCTGGGCCAGCGCCCCGAGCCACACCAGCGCGTTCGGCGCGTGCCCGCCTCGGTGGCGCCAGGGCTGGAAATGGTCGGAGACGGCGACCACGTCGAGGCCGGTCCGCTCCGCCTCGACCGAGAAGTCGAGCAGCTCGCGCGGGCCGAACTGCTCCGCCGAGGCCTTGTAACCGATTCTGATCGCCATCCACATCCTCCAGGGCCGTTGCTTGCCCCAGGAGCCTTACAGGTCGCCGGCGCCGGCCCGGCGCCGCGCGCGCCCGCGCCGTCAGCCCGGTCGAGCAGCAGGTCGACCAGGTGCGGGATCGCCATCGACCCGATCCGGAAGTACATGTCGGACGGGCCGGCGTCCCTTATCGAGTTGCCGCACCCGGCGCGGACCAGCGCCTGGTCACCGGTGTCGACCTGGACGATCGACGCCGCAACCCCCAGTTCCGGCATCAGTTCCCCGACCATCGCTTCGACGTGATGCCGCGCGGTGGACTGGCCGACGCAGCCGGTCGAGACGTGCAACTGCCTGTTCGGACAGGCGGTCGCCGACGCCGCCGAGCCGGCGAACGCGGAGGCGCGCAAGACCCAGACGAGCAGCGCGCGATCCAGGCTTTGCGGCGACCGCTCAAGGTCGCCCGAGTCTCGTCAGGAGGATGGCACCCAGTCGAAGGTTCTGGGCATGACACGCTCCGGAGGCATTTCGAAGAAGGTGTTGAAGGCAAGCACCGCCCTACCCTTCTCCCCGACTTCGGTCAGTCGGTCCTGCGCTTCTCGTTTGATGCGGTAGGCCTCGTGGAGCATGTTGTTGTAGAGATCGCGTAACTCCGCCCAGCCCTCCTCGTCGACCTCCATCGGCATGCGACTGATGTGGTGGTCGGGACGGTCGCCAAAGCTGCCGGCGCTGAAGGCGCAGCTGGCATCCGCGGTCGCGAAACAGAAGATGTCACGAGAGTGATCGTTTCGTTGCTCGGCCGTCAGCGCCGCGTATTCCTCGTCGCTGAATTCATCGGGACGGATCCCGCGATATCGATGTTCCATCGAACCGCGGCGTGGCGTTTCTTCGGTCAGTTCGATGAGGCCTTCCTTGAGCAGCAACCGCACGTGGTAGGCAACGTGGCTTGCCCCAATTCCGAGCTCCCTCCCGATCTCGACCGGACTCGCTTCCCGGTCGCCCAAGATCGTCAACGCACGAGCGCGGATCGGGTGTGCGATCACCCCCGTGAACATGTGCTTGTCGGTGATCTTTGCCCCCACTGCTCAACCTCCCATTCGCCTGATTGAAAAACCGAAATTCAGCATACGGTTCTTTTTTTGCTACGAGCGGATTGACTGAAGACGGGGCTTTTTCTGGTCGAAGCAATTCGTCTGCACCTCCGTTCGATGCCCTTCGCAAAGAGCCAACGGCACAAAGGGGGGTGGGGGATGCTGATCCGACTGGCAGAGATCGCGATTCCTGGAACTTCGGTCGCCAAGGGAAGCTGACCGCCGTCGGGCACCCGGGCACTCCGGGTGCCCGGCACAACTCAGAGCTCGTCGAGCAGGCCGCTGATGCGGCGGAGGACGTCGGCGGCGGCCTCGAGGTCGCGCTCGGGCACGTCGGCCAGGGCGTCTTGCCAGCGCTTCAGCCAGAGGCGGCGGCGCTTCTTCAGCACGGCGCGGCCCTCGTCGGTGAGGGTGACGACGACGCGGCGGCGGTCGGTGTCGCTGCGGACGCGGGTGACGATGCCGTCGCGCTCGAGCTCGTCCAGCATCGCGGTGACGCTGGCCGGGCTGAGGCGGGCGGTCTCGGCGATCTCCCCCGCCGTCGCGGCGTCACTCTTGTCGAGGGCGAAGAGGGCGCGGACCTGGGCGATGGTGAGGCCGTCGTCGGTCTTGCGGTGCTGGTCGCGGCCGCGGAGGCGGCGCTCGGCGGCCATCAGGCAGCTGAACTCCTCGCGGACGTCGGCCACCGCCTCGGCGCGTCGGTCGAGGGCCGCGACGCTCACGCCGACTCCAGCGCTAGCTCGCGGGTCTCCGCTGCGGCGAGGGGCGGCTCGGGCGCCGGCGTCGCGCCGCGACGACGGGCACGCCGCTCGATCCGGGCCAGGACCAGCGTCGGCAGCAGCGCCGCGACGGTGATGCCCATCACCCAGATGAACGTGGTGCCGAAGGCGTCGGCCATCGCGGCCTGCGAGGTCCCCGCCGATTCGAGGTGGGTCTGCAGGATCACGGTGAGGATGGCCGTGCCCATCGAGCCGCCGACGCGCTGGAGCGTGGTCAGCTGCGGCGTCGCGTGGGTCACCTGGTCCGGCGTGAGGACGCCGTAGGCGGCGGTCATCGCGGGCATGATCGACATGCCGATGCCGAAGCCGCGGACCACCATCGCGGCGCCGATCAGCACGAACGGGGTGTCGGCGCCGAGCAGGACGAACGGGATCGTCGCCGCCAGCGTGATCACGGTGCCGAGCGCCGCCGTGACGCCTCCACCCCACCTTTCGGTGGCGCGCCCGGAGAGGCCCATCGCGACCGCCGCGCCGAGCCCCTGCGGGATCAGCAGCAGGCCGGTGTCGACGGCGTCCTGGCCGCGGACGGTCTGGAAGTAGAGCGGCATCAGGACCATCGCGC
>JBPYFM010000164.1:0-28668 GCA_051986435.1 Solirubrobacterales bacterium
GTGAGTCCGACCGCCTCACGTCCCTGTACCGGCTCTCCCCCGCACCCCTCACGTCCTGGGCGCCTCATGGGGGTCACAGCCTGCCAGGACCCCCATGAGGCGCCCAGGACAGCCACCGGCGCCCCGAAGTGGTGTGGACGGCCCGGCTCCAGGTGGGTGCGGTGTGGACGGCCCGGCCCGAAGTGGGTGAGGAGCGGACGCCCGTCCCGACGCGGTGTGGACGGCCGGGGCCGAAGTGGCGCGGAGGCCGGCCCCGGACACCGCGCGCCTCGGATGGACGCCCACCGCACGCCCCCTCGGCGGCCGCCCCCCGCGCCACATCCCGCCCTCAGCGCGAAACGAGCAACGACGCCCCGATCGCTCCGCCCAGGTCGCCCAGCGTGGCGACCCTCACCACGGGCATGGTCTCGAAGAAGATGTGCTTGCGCATCTCGTCGAGGAGGGGCTCCATGTAGCGCTCGCCGAAGCGGATGCCGAGGCCGCCGCCGATCAGGATCGCCTCCGGGTCGAGGAGGTTGATCGCCGAGGCGATCCCGGTGCCGAGGGCCTCGATGGCGCGGTCGATGAGCTCGGCGGCGAGCTTGTCGTCGTGGTCGAGCGCCCGCTCCCAGATGCCGCTGGTGAGTCGCGGTTTTTCGTGTTTCTCCATCAGCTTGAAGAGGTCGGTCTTCTCGCCTTCCTCCTGGCGGCGACGCGCCTCGGCTTCCATCGCCGCGCGGCCCGCGTAGGCCTCCATGCAGCCGCGCCGCCCGCAGGGGCATTTGGCGCCGCCGCGTTTGATCACCATGTGGCCGATCTCGCCGGCCGCACCGCGGCCGAGCCACGGCTTGCCGCCGAGGATCAGGCCACCGCCGACGCCGGTGCCCCAGAAGACGCCGATCAGGCTGTCGAAATCCTTGCCGGCGCCGAGGTGGAACTCGGCTTCGGTCGCGACCTGGACGTCGTTGCCGATCCGCACCGCCGTCCCGAGCTCCATTTCGAGGGCCTCGCCGAGCTTGAAGGTCCCTTCCCAGTCGGGCAGGTTGCGGGCGCTGGAGACGGTGCCGGTCTTCTCGTCCACATCGCCCGGGGAGCCGACCCCGACGCCCTGCAGCTCGGAGCTCTCGACGCCGGCGGCCTCGGCCGCCTCGACCAGCGCCTCCGCCATCGCCGCGGCGACGCCCTTCGGGCCGCCCTCGGTCGGCGTCGGCCGCCGCGCTTCGCCCTTGACCTCGCCGTCTGCGTCGATCACCGCCGTCTGGATCTTCGTGCCGCCGAGGTCGATGCCACCGCGCAGGTCAGCCATGGGCGTGGAGTCTATGTTGACGGGCCGAAAACCGCCCTATATGGCAGGGTTTTCGGCCCGTCAACACCCTGTACGGTGCGCGCATGGCGCAGACGGGGTGGCGGATCTGGTGGGCGAAGCGACGCTGGTACGAGCGCAATCACCGGCTCTCGCGTCGCCTGCGCCTCGCCCGGCACGCGGCCCGCGGCGGGTTCTTCGTCCGCGAGCCCGTGGAGGGGGAGGTCCTCGAGGCGCTCGACGAGGGACGCCTGCGGATCGGCGAAGGCACGCTGCTCGAGCCCGGGTGCTGGCTGACGCTCGCGCCAGACGCCGAGATCGAGATCGGCCAGGGCTGCTTCCTCAACCGCGGCACGATGATCGCCGCCCAGAAGAGCGTCAAGATCGGCGACCACACGATGTTCGCCAACGGCTGCTTCGTCGGCGACGCCGAGCACCGCTTCGACGATCCCGAGCTGCCGGTCACCTGGCAGGGCTTCACCTCCAAGGGCCCGGTCGAGATCGGCGCCAACTGCTGGTTCGGCGTCAACTGCGCGGTGACCAGCGGGGTGACGGTGGGGGAGCGCTGCGTGGTCGGCTCGAACTCGGTGGTCACGCGCGATCTTCCCGCGCGGACGATCTGCGCGGGCGCCCCGGCGAAGCCGATCAAGCCGATCGACTACCGGCGGGCCGAGGATCCCTGAGCGCGGCCGCCCGGCGGTGGAGGACGCACGGCATCGCGCCGTCCATGTGACGAAAGGCGCGCAGTTGCCTATACTCCGTCCACGGCCGTGACCCTTGGAGGCATGGACCTGATGAATCTGGACTCTTCTTTCCCAGGCGACACCGTCACCACCCCTGCTGCCGCCCGCGTCCTGCGCTGGGTGGGCGAGTTGCGCGAGGCCCTGGCCCCGGCGCGCCGCGAGGGCCGCACGATAGGCCTCGTCCCGACCATGGGCTTCCTGCATGAGGGACACGTCTCGCTGCTGCGTGCGGCCCGCGCCGAGTGCGACGTCGTCGTCATGAGCCTCTTCGTCAACCCGACCCAGTTCGGCCCGGACGAGGACCTCGACCGGTATCCGCGCGACGAGGAGCGCGACCTGCGCCTGGCGAGCGAGGCGGGCGTCGACTTCGTCTTCGCCCCCGAGGCCTCGGAGCTCTATCCGGACGGCGCCGCCACGGCGGTGGAGGTCACCGGCAGGCTCACCTCGGTCCTCGACGGCGACCCCGCCCGGCGCGGCCCGGGCCACTTCCGCGGCGTCACCACGATCGTCGCCAAGCTCTTCAACATCGTCGGCCCCGACGTCGCCTACTTCGGCCAGAAGGACGCCCAGCAGGCCGCCGTGATCAGGCGGATGGTGCGCGATCTCGACTTCCCGGTGCGGGTCGAGGTGATGCCGACCGTGCGCGAGGAGGACGGCCTGGCGATGAGCAGCCGCAACGTCTACCTCGGGCCCGCCGATCGTGCCCGCGCCGTCGCCCTCTCGCGCGCCCTCGTCGCCGCCGAGCGGCAGGCGATCGCCCTCGATTCGCTCGAGGCCGGGCTCGCTGCCGCGCGCCTCGAACTCGCCGCCGCCGGGCTTGAGCCCGAGTACCTCGAGGCCCGAGACGCCGAGACCCTCGAGCCGGTCGAAGGCCTGGCCGGCCGCCCGATCCTCGTCGCCGTCGCCGCCAAGGTCGGCGGCGCCCGCCTCATCGACAACGTCGTGATCGAGCCGCCCGTCGGCTGAGCCGGCCCAACCACCCCAGGAGGAGACCAGACACCGTGCAACGCCAGATGCTGAAGTCGAAGATCCACCGCGCGACGGTGACCGACTGCGACGTCGACTACATCGGCTCGATCACCATCGACACCGAGCTGATGGCGGGCGCCGACCTGCTCACCAACGAGCAGGTGCACGTCTGGGACGTCGACAACGGTGCCCGTTTCGTCACCTACGTCATCGACGGCGAGCCCGGCTCCGGCGCGATGCAGGTCAACGGCGCCGCCGCCCACCTGGTCGAGCCCGGCCACAAGATCATCGTCGCCTCTTTCGCCGCCTACGACGAGGCCGACCTCGAGCGCTACGCGCCCGTCGTCGTCCACGTCGACGAGGACAACAAACCGATCGCAATCGACGACCGTCCGGAGGTGCTCGTCGCATGAGCTCTGGAGTCCGTTCCCACACCGTCCCGCAAGCCGATCGCGTCGCGATGACGCTGCCGCGCCTCCTCGAGATGAAGGAGAACGGCGAACCGATCGTGATGGTGACCGCCTACGACTACCCCTCGGCGACGGTCGCCGAGGAGGCCGGCGTCGACATCGTCCTGGTCGGCGACTCCGCCGCCAACGTGGTGCTCGGCTACGACCGCACCGACCTGGTCTCGATGGAGGAGATGATCGTCCTCGGCAAAGCCGTGCGCCGCGGGCTGCGCACGCCGCTGATGGTCGCCGACATGCCGATGGGCAGCTACGAGGCGAGCGACGAGCTCGCGGTCACCAGTGCCCAGCGCCTGATCAAGGAGACCGGCGCGCAGACCGTGAAGCTCGAGGCGGGCGGCGTCTCCGCCCGGCGCGCCGCGGCGATCGTCGCCGCCGGCATCCCGGTGATGGGTCACCTCGGCCTCACCCCGCAGACCGCGACCGCCCTCGGCGGCTACAAGGCCCAGGGCAAGACCTCGAAGGCGGCGGTGCGGATGTACGAGGACGCCCTCGCCCTGCAGGAGGCGGGCTGCTTCGCGATCGTCTTCGAGGCCGTCCCCGCCGACATCGCCACGACGATCACCGAGCGCCTCGACGTCGTCACGATCGGCATCGGCGCCGGCTCCGGCACCTCCGGCCAGGTCCTCGTCTTCCACGACCTTCTCGGCATCACCACCGGCCACATGGCCAAATTCGTCAAGCAGTACGCCGACGTGCACGCGGAGATGACCGCGGCGGTCGGCCGTTATGCCGACGAGGTGCGCGGCGGCTCGTTCCCCGGCCCCGAGCACGTCTACGCGATCGACGACAAGGAGCTCGCCGAATTCCGCCGCCACGTCGACGACGAGGCCCTCGCCTCGGCCAAGGCGTGGGAGTGGGAGCCGCTCAGCTAGCGACGCCCAGCCGGCTTCGTCCTTCGCTTTCCGACGATGAAGGCGACGACATCGGGGTTGGATTCCACGCTGCCGCGCCCTGGTGGGTGTTTCCTATTTCGTTGCCTGGACGCGCGGCGGCGCAGCGGTGCGGCCGGGGCGTAGGCCGGCGACCTTCAGCGCCGAGGGCTCGAAGAGGCGGAAGCGCAGCTTGCTGGCGACGCCGTCGCTCTCCTTGCAGCGAGGGCAGTCGCCCGCGGCGGCGGCGACGGTGGCGTTGAACTTGCTTTCGCAACGCTCGCAATAGAACACGGGGAGATCCTTTGGTTGGCGGCGACCTTGGCCGAGGGCTGGTGGCAGCCTAATCCCCATTGCCCGGAGCGTCCAAACTTTTTAAGTAAAGGAGGAAAGATGCGTCGGCCTCCACCGAAGGCCGACGCATCTCCGGGCTCAGCCGGCCTTGTGGACCGAAACGGTCGGCAGCGCGGACTCGGAATTCGAGGCCTTCATCGGTCACCTCCTCTCGCATCGGGGACGGTCGCCGGTCTGACCTGATGTCAGGTCAGTACGGGCCCGAATGGGTTAATCGATTCGCCCTTAAAGTCGCTCCGACCGCTCTAAGGATGCTTAGTATGCGAATCGGTTCCGGTCTAACTAGGAGAAACGAGAAGAGGAATGAATCCCGCCCAGGAGGAGAAGACTCAAACGCAGGTCGAATCGCTCGCGGCGATCGTTACCCACCCCCTTCGACGTCGCATCTGGTACGCCATGGCCGAGCAGCGGCCGATCAGCCCGCGCGAGTTGGCCGACGTGCTGCACGAGCCCGTCAACGATGTGGCCTACCACGTGCGCAGGCTGCGCGACCTCGGGATCATCGAACTGGCGAGCACGCAACCGGTCCGCGGCGCCACCCAGCATTTCTATCGCGCCGTTCGACGGCCCTCGCTGACCAACGAGGAGGTTGCCGAACTCGAGCCGGAGGAGGCGACCGCGAGTGCCGTCAACATCCTTCAGATCGAGTTCGCCGACGCTGCCGCCTCGCTTGAAGCGGAGAAGCTCACCCAGCGCCTGGAGCACTACCTCTTCCGCATGCCGGTCAACCTCGACGAGGAGGGGTGGCAGGAATTCCACGCGATCTTCGCCGAAGCCGCCGATCGGCTCTACCAGGCGGAGGCGCGGTGCGTGGAGCGGCGTCGGGAGAAGGGGGAGGAGGCCGAGTCGGTCTCGGTCGTCGCCCACCTGAACCTCTTCGAGCGGGGGTAGATCCGGAGGCGGCGGGCCCGCCTCAGAGCCCCAGCACCGTGACCGCGACGAGGATCAGGGAGAGCGTCGAGGTGATCGCGACGGTCGCGGCGGTGACCCAGTCGACCGGGCCGCGGTTGCGGTGCTCGCCCATCAGCTCCTCGGAGCGGGCGAGGCGCCAGATGAAGAAGAGGTTGATCGGCAGAAGGACGCCGTTGATGACCTGGACGCCGACCAGGAGGGAGATCACCGGCACGCCGGGGATCACGGCGACGATGGTCGAGACGACGATCATCGCGGTGATCAGGCCGACGAAGACCGGCGCTTCCTCGGTCCGCCGGCCGATGCCCTTCTCGAAGCCGAGCGACTCGGCGACCACGTAGGAGGTCGCGATCGGCAGGATCGCGGCGGCGAGGAGGCTGGCGCCGAGCAGGCCGACGCCGAAGAGGAGCTCGGCGTACTGCCCGGCCAGCGGCTCCAGCGCCTTGGCGGCGTCGGCGGCGGAGCCGATCGAGTGGATCCCGGCGACGTAGAGGGTCGCGCCGGTGGCGATGATGATGAACGCGGCGACGACGTCGGCGAAGATCGCGCCGCCGACGGCCTCGCGGGTCTCGGCGGGCAGATCGTCCTCGGTCGACCCGCGCTCCACCACCGCCGACTGCAGGTAGAGCTGCATGTAGGGGGTGATCGTCGTTCCCGCCATCGCGACGAAGAGCAGGAGGAAGGTCGGGTTCGTGTGGAGTTGGGGGACGACGAGCGCGTGGCCGACTTCGCCCCAGTCGGGCTTGGCGAGGATCGCGGCCACCGGATAGGCGAAGAAGGGGATCGTCATCCAGATGAAGACGCGCTCGGCGGATCGGTAGGAGCCGCGGACGATGATCAGCCAGATGCCGAGGGCGGCGATCGGCACCGTGACCTGCGCCGGCACGCCGGCCAGTCCGAGCGCCGCGCCGACGCCGATGAAGTCGGAGATGCAGATGCCGAAGTTGGCGACCAGGACGGCGAGCGTCGCGAAGGCGGACCAGCGGATCCCGTAGCGCTCGCGGATCAGCTCCGCGAGGCCCTTGCCGGTGACCGTCCCCATGCGCGCCGCCGCGCGCTGCACCAGCGCCAGCGAGACCGTGATCAGGACCATCGCCCAGAGCAGCGCGTAGCCGTACTTGGCGCCGACTTCCGAATAGGTGGCGATGCCGCCGGCGTCATTGCCGGCGTTGGCGGCGATCAGGCCCGGGCCGAGCAGCCCGAGGAAGACGAGCGCGCGGCTACGCCGGGAGCGGAGCCGCGCGGGCAGGTGCGGCCGCGCCGACGCCGGCCACCGTGCCCGCCGAAAGGCGGCTGGTACTCGGCCCGGCATCCACTCGATCGCTCCACTCGACGACACTCATGCCGCGATCCTAGCCCTGGCGCCATAAAGGGGGCATGAGGACCCCGCGGCGGAGGATCAGGCGCCCAGCGACCCGTCGACCGGCTCCCTAGTCCTCGCCGAGCAGTCCGAAGCGCCGCCGCCATCCCTTCGGCAGCAGCACCTCGAGGACGTCGTCCACGGTTACGACGCCGATCATCCGTTCCTCGGGGTCGAGGACGGGGGCGGCGATCAGGTTGTAGTCGGCCATCAGGCGCGCGACCTCCTCGAAGTCGGCCTCGGGGAGGAGGTGGGGGACGCCGTCGAAGGCGAGGTCGACCACGGTCGCCTCGGGATCGGCGCGGAGCAGTGCCGCCAGGTGGAGCGACCCGGCGAAGCGGTGTTTGGCGTCCATCACGTAGACGGTCGTCAGGTTCTCGTCGGGGAGGCCGCTGCGGCGCACGCGGTCGAGTGCCTCGGCGACCGTCGCGTGGCGGTAGACGCTGACGAAGTCCGGGCTCATCAGCCCGCCCGCCTCGGCCGGGTCGTAGCCGAGGAGCGCTCGGACCTTGCGCCGCTGGGTCGGCGCGAGGCGCTCGGTGACCGGCTCGCGGCGCTCCTCGGGCAGCTCGGCGACGAGGTCGGCGGCGTCGTCGGGAGCCATGCGGGAGAGCAGCGCCGCGACCTCCTCGTCGGAGCGTTGGGCGACGAACTCGACCTGGTGGCGGGCATCGAGCTCCTCGAAGACGTCGGCCTCGAGGTCGGCGTCGGCGCCGAGCGCCTCGATGATCTCCTGGCCCTCGTCGTGGGACGCCGCCTCGACCAGGTCCGCGATCTGCGCCGGATGCAGTTTCGCCAGTCGGGGGTGGAGGACGCGCAGCCGCACCGCGGGTGCTTCGCCGGAGAACGGCTCGACGCTCGCCCAGTCGAGGAAGTCCCCGGTCGCGATCCGCCCGCCGATCCGTTTCGGCAGCAGCCTGCGCAGCCCGCCGCGGGCGCCGGTGTCGACGCCGACCACCCGCCACCAGCCCTCCAGTCGCGCCAGCTCGATCTCGTTGGCGCGGACGAGACGCGCCCCCTCGACGTTGATCAGCTGGTGGTCGAGCACGTCGTGCTTCAGCAGCACCTCCTGCGGCCGGCGCGAGAACGGGCGCAGGTCGAGCTTCGCCTTGCTCAGCGTGACCGCCCGCGGCTCCACCTTCGCCACCCGCTCGGCGGGCAGAAATGACCGCCGCCCTGCGACCGTCACGAGAAACCCGGTGATCGGCGGATACCCGGTGCCCTCGAGCCGCACGATGACGTCGTCGACCTTGCCGAGCCGCGCCCCGTCGCTGTCGCGAAGCGCGCCGCCGAGGATCAACGAGAGGTGCAGCACCGCTGCCGATGGCGTCCGCGTCGCGGCCATCGGCAGATGCTAGGTCCGGTTCCTAAAGGACCCCGAAGGCCGGCGCCAGCTCGGCGGCGACCGCTGCGCCGTCCGCAGGCGCGGAGATGCGGAGCACCAGCTCGTCGCCCTCCTCGGCGAGGGTCAGGTCGAGGAAGGGGCAGCATTGCGACTCGGCGGCGACGATCCGCTCGAGGCGGCGGCGGGTCGACGGGTCCGGGCGGAAGCCGAGGATCTGGGTGTCGCCTGCCCTGAATCGGCGGGTCAGGCTCTCGCGGCCGAGCGCGGCGATCTCCTCCAGCCGTCGGCGGAGGTCGTCGGCATCCAGGGAGCAGGCGATCGGCGGGCTCTCGTCACACATTGCGCCGACTAGTGTTGGGCCTGAACCGGGGTTCAGGTCAAGGAAGGAGCCGGAACATGGAAGCGACCCTCTCGATCGGCGAGGTGGCGCGGCGGGCCGGCCTCAACGTGTCGGCGATCCGCTTCTACGAGTGCAAGGGGCTTCTGCCGGAGCCCGAGCGGGTCGGCGGGCAGCGCCGCTACGACGAGGAGGTCGTCAGGCGGCTCGGGACGATCGACGTCGCCAAGCAGGCCGGCTTCTCGCTGGAGGAGATCGGGTTCCTGCTCGGCTCGATCGACCGTGGCGAGCCGGCGCACGCGCCGCTCCAGGAGCTGGCCGCCCGCAAGCTGCCCGAGGTGGAGGCGCTGATCGCACGCGCCGAGGCGATGCGGGGATGGCTGACGGTCGCCGGTCGGTGCGGCTGCGAGTCGCTCGACCACTGCGCCCTCTTCGAGCGCGGGTAGATTTCGTCGCGGTGCCGATCTACGAGTACGAGTGCGAGGAGTGCGGGGCGGGCTTCGAGGAGCTGGTCGCGGCGGGGACCGAGGCGGTCGCCTGCCCGGAGTGCGGGGCGGGGCGGACGCGGCGGCTGATCTCGGCCGTGTCGCCTCCTGGGCGGACGCCGCGGGGGGCGCGGGTGCGCTCGGACGAATCGCGGCGGCGGGAGAAAGTGGCGGCCCGGCAGGACCGGATCGCGGAGTCGCGCAAGCGACGGGCAGCGGGGGAGAAGCCGTGAGTGCGGACGCGGTGGCGCGGCGGGAGGATCTCGTCGCGCTCTACAAAGAGGTGCAGAAGTGCACGAAATGTCCGCTGCACGAGACGCGGACGAAGGCGGTCTTCGGGGCGGGGAACGCGGACGCCGACCTGATGTTCGTCGGCGAGGCGCCGGGCGCTGAAGAGGACCGCCAAGGGCTGCCGTTCGTCGGTCGCGCCGGGCAGCTGCTGAACGAGTTGCTGATGGAGATCGGGCTCTCACGCGAGGACGTCTTCATCTGCAACGTGCTGAAGTCGCGGCCGCCGAACAACCGCGATCCGCAGCCGACCGAGATCGCCGCCTGCGAGCCCTACCTGTTCGAGCAGGTGCGGCTGATCCAACCGCGCGTCGTCTGCACGCTCGGCAACTTCGCCACCAAGCTCCTGACCGGCAACCCGACCGGGATCACGCGGGTCCGGGGCACGCCGCAGACGCACGAGCTCGGCGGTCGCACCGTCTTTCTGCTGCCGCTCTTCCACCCGGCCGCGGCGCTCCGCACTCCCGCGGTCAAGGAACAGCTGCGTGGCGATTTCGCGACGATCCCGGCACTGCTGGAGAGAGCGTTGCCGGCGCCGATGCCGAGCGCCGCGGAGATCGCCGCCGAGACCGCCGTCGACGAGGACGAGCCGCCGCCGGCCGACCAGCTCGGCTTCTTCGGCGGGCCGGACGGCGGATGAGCGACCGGCGAACGGAAACGCGCTCGGCGGCGGAGACCGAAGCCGTGGGCGCCCGCCTCGCCGAGCGGCTCGCGCCCGGCGACGTGGTCGTCGTCTCCGGCGATCTCGGGGCGGGGAAGACGACCCTCATCCGCGGCGCCGCCCGCGCCCTCGGCGTCGTCGAACCGGTCACCTCGCCGACCTTCACGATCGGCCGGCGCTATGCCGGCGGCCGCCTGCCGATCTCCCATCTCGACCTCTACCGCCTCGAGGACATGGAGGGCGAGGACCCGGCCCTCCTCGACGACTACCTCGGCGGCGACGGCGTCGCCTTCGTCGAGTGGCCCGCCGCCGGTGCCGAGCGCCTCGGTCGGCCCGCACTCGAGGTACGCCTCGAGCACGCGGGCGAGGAGCGCCGCACGATCGAGATCGTCGACTGAGCGTCGTCGGTCCGGCCCAGACAGCGCCGTCCGCGGTCTTGATGCGATCTCGTTACCCTCCGACGGACCGCACCCGTGCCCCTCGGAAGGGGTTACGAGAGGAATGCTGAAGTCTGAGAGCATGCATAGTCGAGACAGGAGGAGTTCGAGGATGAAGAAGGGAATGCTGTCGGCGCTGGCACTGGTCGCCATGGCTACCGGGTTGCTGATCGGCGTCTCCTCGTCCTCGGCGCAGGCCCCGACCCCGGCCAAAGGGGCGCCCAGCTCCGGGCCCGCCTACAAGCACTACATCGCCTGTGGGCTCTCGCGGAAGGCGAAGCCGGCGACCGTCTGCCCGGTCGCCAGCAAGAAGGGGGCCTTCTTCAAGAGCCTGAAGGCCGATGTCAAATACACGGTCTGCGTGAAGTTCCCGAAGACGGAACACCTCTGCACCGAAAAGCCGCAGGAAGCCGAACAGGGCACGCTCTACGTGAACAAGATCACCTCGACGACCCCGGGCCGCCACCAGGTCACCTGGTTCGTCAAGGGCAAGAAGGTCGGCACCTCCGTATTCCGCGTGAAGTAGGCGGCGAGGGGGCGAATCTCCTGGTCGTCGTCGGCTTCGATACCGCGACGCCGGACACGGCGGCGTGCGCCTGGCGTGACGGAGACGTCATCGCCGAGGCACACCTTGGGCTCTCCGAGCGCGGGCGGCCCCTGCACGCCACCGGGCTCCTGGCCGAGGTCGAGCGCTGCGCCGACGCGGCGGGTGGGTGGGAGGCCGTCGACCTCGTCGCGGTCGGGCTCGGCCCCGGCTCGTTCACCGGCCTGCGGGTCGGGATCGCGACCGCGAAGGGGCTGACCCTCAGCCTCGGGCTGCCGGGCCGGGGCGTCCCGACCCTGGACGCGCTCGGCGCCGGGATCGGCGCCGCGGGCGCGCCGGGCGAGCGCCTCGCGGTCCTCGACGGCTACCGCGGCGAGGTCTTCGTCGCCCTCTATGACGCCGACGGCGCGACGGTCTGGGAGCCCGCCGTGATGCGGCCGGAGGCGCTGGCGGAGAGGCTTGACGGAGTTGTGACGCCCCCGTCGGTCGGCGGCTCCGGGGCGGTACGCTTTCGTGACGAGTTGGAAGGAGCAGGCGGCATCCGCATCCCGGACGACGCCGATCCCGTCCACCGGGTCGCGGCACGCCACATCTGCGCGCTGGCGGCGGCGGGGAAGGGCTCCGATTCGCTCGAACCGATCTACCTCAGACCTCCAGACGCGGAGCGTTGGCGTGAGCGAGATTCTTTCCAGAGAGCAGACTGACCGCCGGACCGGCAACGAGATCAAGGTCCGCCGGCTCGCCTACAGCGACCTGCCTAACGTCATCTCGATCGAGCGCCGCTCCTTCCCGACCCCGTGGTCGCTGGCGATGTTCGTGCTCGAGCTCTCCAAGCCGAGCGGGATCTGTCTCGCGGCGACGCGCGGGGAGGAGCTCGCGGGCTATGTCGTCTGCTCCCGCTACGACCAGGTGTGGCATCTGATGAACGTGGCCGTGTCACCCGACCACCGCGGCCGCGGCGTCGCCGGCGCGCTCCTGCGGCGGCTCTTCGAGGAGGGGCGCGACCAGCTCCCGTTCACGCTCGAGGTCCGCGTCTCCAACCACCGCGCGATCGGCATGTACGAATATTTCGGCTTCCGCTCCGCCGGCGTCCGTCCCCGCTACTACCACGACAACGGCGAGGACGCGCTCATCATGTGGCTGGACTGATGGCAAGCGCGCCCGCGGCGGACGCGGAAGCGAGTGAGCGAGACTTCCGGTGACGATGAGCGCGAACGAGCGAGAGCAGAGCACCCGGGCGGCATTACTCCTTGCCATAGAGACCTCCTGTGACGACACCTGCGCCGCCGTGCTCGACGGCGGGCGGATCCTGTCCAACGTCATCTCCTCGCAGGCCGCCGCGCACGCGGGGTTCGGCGGCGTCGTGCCGGAGGTCGCCGCGCGTCATCACCTGGAGCTGGCCGCGCCGGTGGTCGAGGCGGCGCTGGGCGAGGCAGGGATCACCCTCGACGAGGTCGAGGCGGTCGCCGCGACCGCCGGGCCGGGATTGATCGGCGCGCTCCTGGTCGGGGTCTCGACCGCGAAGGCGATCGCCGCCGCCCGCCGGCTGCCGCTCATCCCCGTCGACCACCTGCAGGGCCACGTCGCCGCCAACTTCCTCGAGCCGGAGCCGCTCGAGCCGCCCTTCCTCTGCCTGGTCGCCTCCGGCGGCCACACGCTGCTGGCGGGGGTCCGCGACCACGAGGGCCACGAGATCCTCGGCCAGACCCTCGACGACGCCGCGGGCGAGGCCTTCGACAAGGTCGCGCGCCTGCTCGGCCTCGGCTACCCGGGCGGGCCCGCGGTCCAGAAGGAGGCCGAGGGGGGCGACCCGGAGGCGTTCGAGATGCCGGTCGCGATGTCGCGCGACCCGGGCCTCGACTTCTCCTTCTCGGGGTTGAAGACGTCGGTGCTGTACCGCTGCCGCGAGCTCGGCGACGAGGGCGTGCGGGAGCGCCGTGCCGACCTCGCCGCCTCCTTCCAGAAAGCGGTGGTCGACCAGCTCGTCGCCAAGCTCAAGCGGGCGCTGAAGAAGGGCGACTGGGACGCGGTCGCGCTGGGCGGCGGCGTCGCGGCGAACGGGCCGCTGCGCGCCGCCGTCGCCGAGCTCTGCGAGCGCCAGGGCGTGCGCCTGAAGCTGGTCCCGATCAACCTCTGCACCGACAACGCCGCGATGATCGGCTCCGCCGCCCGCTGGGCCGCCCCGGTCCCGTACCCCCACTACCTCGACTACGACGCCTTCGCCACCGGCGAACGCCCTGTTGACGGGCCGAAAAACCACGATATGGCGCACTTTTCGGCCCATCAACATGTGGGGTCATGACGAGCGCTGAGGAATCGCCGAAGGTCGTCGTGTACTCGCGCCCCGGGTGTCATCTGTGCGAGCAGGCGATCGAGCGGCTGGTCGCCCTGCACGGCGAGGGATACCGCTTCGAGCTGCACGAGATCGACATCGAGAGCGACGACCTCCTGCTGCGCCGCCACCTGGAGAGGATCCCGGTGGTCGAGATCGACGGGATCGTCGCCTCCGAGCTTGTATACGACGACGCAGGTGTGCGCTCCAGGCTCGATACTGTGGGGGCATGGCCGACGTGATCGACGAGATTCAGGCAGCCGGGCTGCCGGTTGAAGGCGAGCGCCTCTCGCTCGGGGTCGCCGCGCGCCTCTCGCGCTACCTGCAGGTGCTGACCCAGGCGCGCAAGATGGGCCGCGAGACGATCTCCTCGCAGGAGCTCTCCGAGTACACCCACATCAACCCGACGCAGATCCGCCGCGATCTATCCGGCTTCGGCAAGTTCGGCAAGCGCGGGGTCGGTTACAACGTCGACTCACTCGTGTCGGAGGTCCGCAAGATCCTCCGCACCGCGGGCCAGCACAACATCGCCCTCTTCGGCGCCGGGCACCTCGGCCAGGCGATTGCGTCCTCGGCGATCTTCGCCGACCACGGCTTCCAGGTCGTCGCCGTGTTCGACGTCGATCAATCCAAGATCGGTAGGGAGATCGGCGACGTGACGGTGCGGCCGCTGGACGGGGACCTGGCCAAGGTGATCGCCGAGGAGGAGGTCGTCGTCGGCGTGCTCGCAGTTCCGGCGGCTGCCGCGCAGGAGGTCGCCGACCGGCTGGTCGAGGCGGGCGTCAAAATCATCTTCAACTACTCCGAGCAGCTGCTCCAGGTGCCGCCCGAGGTCACCGTGCACACCTCGAGTCCGGCCGTCGACCTGCTCTACGCGCTCTACTTCTACCTGGCCTAGGGCCCCAAATTGCCTTGACGCTCGATCTCGACGGCGCGCGCGAGCGGTTCGAGGAATCGACCGATTTCACCATCGGCCTCGAGGAGGAGTTCGCGATCCTCGACCCGGAGACGCTGGAGCTGGCGCACCGCTACGAGGAGGTCAAGGCGGAGTGCGACCGCGACGATGTGCTGGCCGAGGCGGCGGCGGGGGAGCTGATCGCCTCCGAGATCGAGATCCGCTCGGGACGGACGGAGAGCTTCGCCGAGGCCGTCGCCGCCCAGCAGGAGCGCCGGGACCGCCTCTTCGCGCTGGTCGAGTCGATGGGGCTGGCGCTCGGCTCGATGGGGACGCACCCGTGGGCGAACTACCTCGACCAGCGGATCATCGACACGCCCCACTACAGCCGACTGCGCCAGGAACTCGGCTACGTCGCCCAGCGCAACAACACCTGGAGCCTGCACGTGCACGTCGGCGTGCGCGGCGCGGACCGGGCGATCGCCGTCTGCGACCGGCTGCGGGAGCTGTTGCCGCCGCTCTTGGCGCTGTCGGCCAACTCGCCGTTCCTCGACCGCCGCGACACCGGCCTGGCGTCGGTCCGCTCGGAGATCTTCACCCGCACCTTCCCGCGCTGCGGGGTGCCCTCGCCGTTCGTCGACTGGGACACATACAAGGGCTTCGTCGAGTTGTTGCAGCGGACGAACTCGGTGATCGAGTCGACGCAGCTCTGGTGGAGCGTGCGCCCGCATCACAGCTTCGGCACGGTCGAGGTACGGATCTGTGACGCGCAGACGCGCGGCGAGGAGGCGAGCGCGCTCGCCGGGATGATCGTCGCCTGCGTCGCCCAGACCGCGCTGGACCTGGACGAGCGCGGTGCCGATGCGTGGGTGCCGCTCGCCGATCGGGAGATCGAGGAGAACCTCTGGCGCGCGATCCGTCACGGGGCCGCCGGCAAGATGATCGACTTCGGTGCGGGGGAGGAGGTCGAGACGCGGGCCGTATTCGAGCGGCTCCTGGCCTGGACCGAGCCCGCGCGCACCGGCCTCGGGATCGACTTCGCGCTGCCCGAGGCGAACGGCGCCGAGCGCGCCCGGCTCGAGCTCGAGGCCGGAGCCTCGCTGGAGGACGTCTACCGGGCCGCGGTCGCCGAGACCGCCCGCACCTACGCCCCCGGGCGCGTCGCCGGCTGACGCCGGCCACTGGTCCCAAAGCCTCCCGAACGCTCAAAGCTCCGACCGCTCATATAGGCTGC
Source organism: Solirubrobacterales bacterium (assembly GCA_051986435.1). Classification (GTDB taxonomy): domain Bacteria; phylum Actinomycetota; class Thermoleophilia; order Solirubrobacterales; family 70-9; genus VAYN01. Next base: position 15,518 of record JBPYFM010000164.1, read on the forward strand.
CGCGCGGGAAATACCACCGGAGGAGCAGTGACTTGACCAGCTTTCTTAGGGAATACGGCGTGGTCGTCGCACTCGTTTGTGCTGGGGCCGCGGTTGCTTATGGGCTGTTGATCACGCAACGCCTGTTGTCCAAATCACCGGGCAACGATCGGATGCGTGAAATCTCGGGAGCCGTGCAGGAAGGGGCGCAGGCATATCTGACGCGCCAGTACACGATCATCGGCGCGGTCGCGATCCCGATCGCGATCCTGCTGCTCTTACTGCAGAACTACAAGACCGCGATCGGCTTCCTGATCGGGGCGTCGCTGTCCGGCGCGACCGGGTTCATCGGGATGAACGTCTCGGTCCGCGCCAACGCACGCGTCGCCGAGGCGGCCCGCGGCGGTGTGCCGCCGGCGCTCGACGTCGCCTTCAAAGGCGGCTCGGTCACCGGCCTGCTGGTCGTCGGCCTGGCGCTGCTCGGCGTCGCCGGCTACTACGGGATCCTCGTCATCACCGGCTCCAGCGACAAGGAGGCGGTCGACGCCCTGATCGGGCTCGGCTTCGGCGGTTCCCTGATCTCCGTCTTCGCCCGGTTGGGCGGCGGCATCTTCACCAAGGCGGCCGACGTCGGCGCCGACCTGGTGGGGAAGGTCGAGGCGGGGATCCCCGAGGACGACCCCCGCAACCCGGCGGTGATCGCCGACAACGTCGGCGACAACGTCGGCGACTGTGCCGGGATGGCGGCGGACCTGTTCGAGACCTACGCGGTCACCTCGGTCGCGGTGATGCTCCTCGGCGTCCTCACGTTCAACCCGGAATTCGCCCGTGAGGTGGCGATCTACCCGATCGTCCTCGGCGGGATCGCGATCATCGCCTCGATCATCGGCGCGCTGACCGTGCGCACGACGACCGACAAAGTCGAGGGCGCGCTGTACCGCGGGCTGCTGATCTCCGGGGTGCTGTCGATCGCGGCGTTCTACCCGATCACCGACTGGATGATGAGCGAACCGCTGCGGGTGGGCTTCCACTCCGCCGGGGCGAGCTCCGTGAGCGTGGCCGAACTCTGGCTCTGCGCCGTGATCGGGGTGGCCGTCACCGCGCTGCTCTTCGGGATCACGGAATTCTATACGTCGACCCGCTTCCGACCGGTCAAGATGATCGCCGACGCGTCGGAGACCGGGCACGCGACGAACATCATCGCCGGGCTCGCCCAGGGCTTCCAGTCGACGGCGGCGCCGGCGCTGGTGATCGCGCTCGCGATCCTCGCGGCGAACCAGCTAGCGGGGATCTACGGCATCGGCATCGCGGTCGTCGCCCAGCTCTCGCTCTGCGGCCTGATCGTGGCGCTCGACGCCTTCGGGCCGATCACCGACAACGCCGGCGGCATCGCCGAGATGGCGGAGCTGCCGGAGGAGGTGCGCGACATCACCGACCCGCTCGACGCGGTCGGCAACACGACCAAGGCGGTGACCAAGGGTTACGCGATCGGCTCGGCGGCACTCGCCGCGCTGGTCCTCTTCGCCGCGTTCCGCAGCGAATTGGCCGACGAAGCCCCGGCGGGCTTCAACCTCAACTCGTTGTTCCACCTGACCAGCCCTGACGTGCTGATCGGGCTGATCATCGGCGGCATGATGGTCTACCTCTTCGCCGCGTTCGCGATCGAGGCGGTGGGTCGGGCCGGCGGGCAGGTGGTCGAGGAGGTGCGAAAACAGTTCCGCGAGCACCCGGGGATCATGGAGGGGACGGAGAAACCCGAGTATGGGAAAACCGTCGCCATCGTGACCGCGGCGGCGCAGAAAGAGATGATCCTGCCCGCCCTGATCCCGATCGTCGTGCCGGTGATCGTCGGCCTCCTCAGCGTCGACGCGCTCGGCGGCCTGCTGATCGGCGTGATCGTGGTCGGCCTCTTCGCGGCGATCTCGATGACCGCCGGCGGCGGTGCCTGGGACAACGCGAAGAAGCTGATCGAGGACGGCGCCCACGGCGGCAAGGGCTCCGAGGCCCACGCGGCCTCGGTGACCGGCGACACCGTCGGCGACCCCTACAAGGACACGGCGGGCCCGGCGATCAACCCGATGATCAAGGTCGCCAACATCGTCGCGATCCTGATCATTCCGATCGTCCACTTCTGAGTCGCACGGTGAGGGGAGGGGCGCCAGGCCCCTCCCCTCCGTTGATGGGCCGAAAAACCCCCTTATAGGGCTACTTTTCGGCCCATCAACCTCGTTGACCGTTGCCGCTGCCCGGGTTCCACGGCAGTTGGTAAGCGCGGTAGCTGTTCACGCCGGTCGGGAACTGGGCGTTGTAGAGCAGCGTGCCGTCGGGGGCGAACTCCGAGAAGTAGGGGAGTGAGCCCCAGCCGACGACGGTGTTGTCGTCGGCGGTCCGCTGGCTGTTGCCCTGCGAGGGCGCGGTCAGGCCCTCGGGCTGGTCGAAGGAGCCGATCAGCGTCGCGGTGTGGGTGCGCGGATCGACCTTCACGGTGACGGCGCGGCTGTGGCCGAACTCGGCGGTCGCGTCGACCCCGGTGTTCGCGACCCCCGCCGACTCGTTGTCGAAGAAGGTGTAGATGCCGTTGCCCTGCGCCTCGAAATCGTGCTGCCAGGCGGTGATCAGGCCTGCTTTGTTGAGGATCTGACCCGGCGCTGCCTGGATGTTGAAGTTGTTCCGACTGGCTTTCCCGCCGAGCTGCCAGACGATCTGGCCGCTGTGGCGATCGACCTTGTAGGCGGTCCAGGTGTTGCGGGCGTCGATCAGCAGGTTGCCGTCGGTGTCCAGCTTCACCGCGTTGATGTGGAACCAATCCCACGGGGAGCTCGGCGAGGCCGGGAGCGGCTGCTCGCTCTGGCTGTACGGAACGTGGTCGGCGGCGTTCCACTGGAACAGGACCTTGCCGGTCTTGATGTCGATTTCCTGGACGACGCCGTCGATCACGGTCTGGTTCGCCGGGCCGCCGATCGAGGTGAGGTCCGCCTGCGCCGTCGTGTACGCCAGGATCAGCGCGGTGTTCCACGGGGTGATGAGGAACTCGTGGCCGTCGGCGCTGAGGCCGTTGCCGGCCTGCACTGTGGCGATCTGCTGGTAGTGGTCGTTGTAGATGTAGTCGGCGCCTTTGGCGAGGCCGCCGAGGCCGGTGCCCTGCCACCAGGTCAGGACCGGCCGGCCCTCGTAGGTCTGGGCGCGGAAGTCGGATGCCTCCTGTCCCTGTGGGAGCGGCTTGAACCAGACGACGTTGCCGTTCTGGTCGAGGATCTCGGGACCGTTGGCGTAGGTCGACTGGTCGCTGAACGGGGAGACGAAGAAGTCGCCCTTGCCGACGTTTCCGTGGGTGAGGACGGTGACCGGCGGGGGAGAGGTGGGGGTGTCGGCGGCTGCGGCCGAGGCGCCGAGGGCCAGGGCCGCCACGGCGCTTGCCAGGACGGTGCTCACAAACTGTCGCAGGCGGCGGGCGAGCTTCGCTCGGGTGTTCGATTTCTGCATGGGGCTCCATTTCCTTTCCTGATGGACCTTCTGTGGTCCGGATTTCCGAGCCGTGCCGGGGCGGCCGCGAAGGATGGTACCCTAAAATCGACCTTCCTGATCAAATTGATCAAGAATTATCCCAGATCGGGTCCTTCGGCCGGTGGGCGGGCGTGGGCCGGGTGGAGCGGCGTCCGAGCGTGGGTTGTCGGCTGCGGTTCCGGACCGAATGCTCAGGGCGGCGCCGACCGGCCTTGTTAGCCTTGATCCCTATGAAGCAGGGGCTCTTGAGCGTTTGGCGGACGCTGACCTGGCCTTGGCGGCGGTTCCCGAAGACCGTCGGCGGGGCGACCGGGCTGTTCGCGGTGATCTGCTTCGTGGTCGCCGGGTCGAACGCCTACATCCTGCTGACCACGCGTGGCGAGGCGACCGGGACCGTCGCCGAGGTGCCGCCCGCCGAAGTGGCGATCGTCCCGGGGGCCCTGGTCATGCCCGACGGCCGGATGAGCGGGATGCTCGCCGACCGGGTCAAAGAGGCCTCGCTGCTCTGGCATACGGGCAAGGTGCAGAAGATCCTCGTCTCCGGCGACCACCACACCTGGGCCTACGACGAGCCCGACACCATGCGCAAGGCGCTCGTGCGCGACGGGGTGAGCCCCGAAGACATCTTCGAGGACCACGCGGGCTTCGACACCTGGGCGACGATGGTGCGCGCCCGCTCGATCTTCGACGTCCACGACGCCGTCGTCGTCACCCAGGGCTTCCACATGCCCCGCGCCCTCTACCTGGCCGAAGAAGCCGGGATCCACGCCACCGGCCTGCTCGCCGACCAGCACGACTGGGGATACCAAGGAGAGCGCAGCGAAGTCCGCGAGGTCCTCGCCCGCGTCAAGGCGATCTGGGACACCAGCGTCGACACCCCGGCGATGGCCGGTCCCCGGATCCCGATCCAGACCGCCGACGGCCGCGAAAGCTGGGGCCCGGCGCCACCGCCCGGCACGCCCCCGGCGGGTTCACCCGCCTCGCGCCCCGCGGCGGCGCATCTGGATCAGCGGGGGGCGGAATTCCGCAGGCATCACGCGTAGCTGGGGGTTCGGGGCCCCGCCGGGCGCCGCGGATGCCTGTCCGACCCGGGCTGGCTGAGGTCGGCCAGGCATCCGCGGCACCACGGACCGCCCGCGGGGAGGACGAGGGAGCGACGACACGCCTCCGTCCCCCGATCCGGGCCGCGATACGCCCTGCGTGGATAACCCGTGCCATGGCACGGGTGATCCACGCAGGGCGAGACCGGCCCTCCCGGAACCCGCACGGAACCGTGGAGAAGGACACCGAAGGCGCACGAGGTCACGCTTCCGTGCGCCTTCCGTCGGCGCTCCGGCCTCGGGAGAGAACCCATAGACCTTTGTCACCCTGTGGGTGACAAAGGTCTAAGGGTTGGCGCCGGCCGCCGGGGAAGGTGACGGGACGCTCACGGATCCGTGGAGAAGCCCACGGAAGCGTGACGAACCCTCGGCATCTCCCGCACCACCTCCCGACCCGGGCGGCTGATCGGGGGTCACAGCCTGCCAGGACCCCCGATCAGCCGCCCCGGGCGACAGCTTCCGCCGCCGCGGGCGCCCGCGGTGCCGGCCGCCCCGACCCGCCGGCCCCCGAGGCGCCGGCCGGTCGGCGCGGACCCGCGAGGCGACAGCTTCCCGCGGGCCCCGCGGCGTCCCGCCTGCTGCGCCCGTAGTCCGCGCGCCGACGGTGGGCAGCGCCGGGACCGCGATCACCCGTTTCGCCGATTCGACCGCAGGCGCCGGCTCCCGCTGCAAGGTGGACGGCGAGGCCTTCCATGCGCGTCAAGCTGCGCGGCCTGGCGCCGGGCGCGCACCGCTTCGAGGTCCGGGCGAGGGTCCAGGAAGGCGCCGACTCGCGGGGCGCGATCGTCCACTTCCGGGTCCCGCAGCCGCACCGGCGCGGCCACGCTGCGGGCTGAGCGGCTAGCTTCCCGCTCCGAGCACCGTCGGAACGCGCTGACGACGCGCGTATATTCGGAAGAGTAGTTCCTATCCACGCACACTCCTGAATGGCCCAGCGGATCCCAAGAGACGAGTCGCTGAGCCGCGTCCACGGCGTCGGGGCGCTGTTCTCCGCCGCCTACGGGAACGTCGGCTCGTCGATCTACTACGCCCTCGGCGTCACCGCCGCGTTCGCCCTCGGGCTGACGCCGATCGCCTTCGTCATCTCGGGCCTGATCTTCGCCGCCACCGCCGCCACCTATGCGGAGGCGACCGTGATGTACCCGGAAGCGGGCGGGTCCTCGAGCTTCGCGCGCCACGCCTTCAACGAGTTCGTCAGCTTCGTCGCGGCCTGGGGGCAGATGCTGAACTACACGATCACGGTCGCGATCTCCTCGTTCTTCGTGCCCCACTATCTGGCTGTCTTCTGGCCCGCGCTCGGGCACAGCCCCGGCGACGTGATCGGCGGCGCCACCCTGGTCGTCGGCCTCGCCGCGCTGAACATCCGCGGCACCGAAGAGTCCTCGAAACTGAACCTGATCCTGGCGGTCGCCGACATCGCCACCCAGATCGTGCTGGTCGGGATCGGCGTCGTCCTCGTGCTCAGCCCGCACATCCTGATCGACAACATCCACCTCGGCGTCGCCCCGACCTGGAGCAAGTTCGCGCTCGGGATCGCGGTCGGGATGATCGCCTACACCGGCATCGAGACGATCTCCAACATGTCCGAGGAGGCGAAAGACGCCGCCCGCACGATCCCCCGCAGCGTCGGCCTTGTCGTCGCCGCGGTGCTCGGCCTCTACCTGCTGATCCCGATCGTCGCCCTGTCGGCGATGCCGGTCGTCCACACCGCCTCCGGCTACCACACCGAACTCGGCTCCCGCTTCGCCGACGATCCGATCCTCGGCATCGTCGAGAACCTCGGCCTCTCCAAGGGCCCGACCGAAATCCTGCGCTATTACGTCGGCGTCCTCGCCGCGGTGATCCTGCTGATCGCGACCAACGCCGGGCTGATCGGCGTCTCCCGGCTCACCTACTCGATGGGCCAGCACCGCCAGTTACCCGAGGGCCTGCGCCAGGTCCACCCGAAGTACCGCACCCCCTACATCGCGATCATCATCTTCGCCGGCGTCGCGATCCTGACGATGCTGCCGGGACAGACGAACTTCCTGGCGACGATGTACTCGTTCGGCGCGATGCTCAGCTTCACGATCGCCCACATCGCGGTGATCAAGCTGCGCAAGACCCACGGGGACCTGGAGCGCACCTGGAAGCCACCGCTGAACGTCCGCGCCTTCGGCTTCGACGTCCCGATGACCGCGGTGCTCGGCGGGTTCGGCACCTTCGCCGCGTGGATCGTGGTGATGGCGCTGAACCCCTCGACGCTCTTCGTCGGCACCGGCTGGATGATCGCCGGCATCGTCGTCTACGTCCTCTACCGCCGCCACCAGGGGCTGCCGCTGACGCGCACGGTGAAGGTGGTGCTGCCGGAGCCGCTGGGGGTCGAGGAGGTCGAGTACCAGTCGGTGCTGGTGGCCTTCGAGGACGACGAATCGTTCTCGCCGGAGATGGTCGCGACCGCGGTCAAACTCGCCTCGAAACGGCGGCGCGGCATCCACGTCCACTCGATGATGACCGTGCCCACCGACCTGCCGCTCGATGCCGAGCTGCCCGACGCCGAAGCCGAGGCCCAGCGCCGGGTCGAGGAGGCGAAGCTGATCGGCGGCGCCCGCGTCACCGGCCACGTCGCCCGCGTGCGCCCCGGGCAGGCGGGCTATTCGGTGTCCGAGGAGGCGGAGGAGATCAAAGCTGCGGCGGTCGTCATCGGCCTGCGCTACCGCAACGGCGTGCCGCAGTACGACAAGACCCTGCAGACGGTGCTCGGCGAGCGCCCCTGCCGGGTGATCGTCGTCTCCGAACCGCCCGACAAGCCGAGCTCGGTCCCGGTCCCGACCGGCGCCCTGGTCGAGGCGACGACGTGAACCGCGAGCGCGCCTACCACGGGGCCGTCAAGGGCTTCTCGCTGGCCTTCGCCGTGATCGGCGTGCTGCTCCTCGTCGTCACCCTGGCGAACGGCGGCGGGCCCGCCTCGATCGGCTTCCTGATGGGCATCCTCTTCCTCGCCGTCGGCATCGGCCGCTATTGGATCGCGAGCAGGCAGCTTCGATGAAAGTCCCAGCCAGCGCCGCCCGCAAGGGCAAACTGCGCCGCGGCCTCGGTGTGCCGTGGCTCTTCGCCGCCGCCTACTCGGCGGTCGGCTTCTCGATCTACTTCGCGCTCGGCGTGGTCGCCGAGCGCGGCCTCGGCCTCACGCCGATCATCTTCCTCGTCGCCGGCCTGCTCTTCGGGCTGACGACGCTCTCCTACGTCGAGGGCGGCGCGATGTTCCGCGAGCGCGGCGGCTCCTCCGCCTTCGCCCGCCACGCCTTCAACGAGCTGATCGCCTTCATCGCCGGCTGGGCGATCCTGCTCGATTACCTGATCGTGATCGCGCTGGCGGCGGTCAGCGTCCCGCACTACCTGGTGCCGATCTGGGGTGGCTTCGACGACCACGGCGTCGAAATCATCGTCGCCGCCGCGGTGATCGCGGGCGCCTGCATCCTCAACGTGCTGAACGTGACCGGGCGCGGCCGCCAGCGCACGCTCGCCTTCGTCGCCCTCGCCGACCTTGCCCTGCAGCTCGCCGTGATCGTGGTCGGGGCGGTCGTCGTCATGCACCCCGACCGGCTCACCGCCCACATCGACCTCTTCAGCCACCCGAGCCTGCGCGACCTGATCTACGCGGCGGTGATCGCGATGCTCGCCTACGCCGGGATCGAGGCCGCCTCCGACCTCGCTCCCGACATCGAAGTCGGCCGCCGGGACCTGAAGCGGATCGCCAGCCTCGGCGCGCTCGCGGTGCCGCTGGTGTACGCCGGGATGGCGGCGATCGCACTGATGGCGGTGCCGGTCGTCTCCGGCCCGCACGGCCCGGAAACCGCGCTCGGCCACCAGTACATCCAGGACCCGGTGCTCGGCGTCGTCTCCGCCTTCCATCCGCACTGGCTATCGCAGCTCATGCGCTGGGTGGTGGCGCTGGTCGCCGCGCCGGTCCTCTTCTGGGCGGCGACGACCTCGATGCTGGGCGTCTCCCGTCACACCTACACGCTGGCGATCAATCGCCAGATCCCGAGCTGGCTGGGGAAACTCGAGCGCCGCCGGGCGACCCCTTACGTGGCGATCACGATCTGCGGCCTGATCGCGCTCGGGCTCGTGATCCCGACCAACATCAAGGTCCTCGCCGGCCTCTACGCCTTCGGCGCGACGCTGGCGATCACGATCGCCCACCTCTCGATCATCCGCCTGCGGGTGAAGATGCCGGACGCGCTGCGCCCCTTCCGCATCCCCTGGGGCATGGCCTGGGGGACGGCGGAGCTGCCGATCCCGGCGATGATCGCGGCGCTCGCCAGCGGCGGCGCCTTCCTCAGCGTCCTCGCCTTCCACTCGACCGCGCGCTGGGTCGGGATCGGCTGGATGGCCTTCGGGCTCACCTTCTACGTCGTCTACCGCAAGGTCTTCGAGGGGACTTCGCTGACCAAGCGCGTCTCGGTCGGCGAGGCGGCACTCACGAAGCAGATCCCCGAGGTCGAATTCTCGAACCTCCTCGTGCCGGTCTTCGGGACCAAGCTCGACGACGACATCGTCGCCACCGCGGGCCGGCTCGCCGCCGCCGAGCGCGAGACCGGCGAAGGGGACGGCGACCCGCACCTGGAGCTCGTCTACGTGATCGAGGTGCCGCTGACGCTGCCGCTCGACGCGGAGCTGCCGCCGGACCGCGAGGCGCAGGCGCGCCGGGCGCTCGAGCGCGCCCGCGAGGTGGGGGAGGAGTACGAGGACGTCGAGGTGTCGACCGAGGTGATCCGCGCCCGCCGCACCGGCGCGGGGATCGTCGAAGCGGCCCGCCGGGCCAATTCGGAAGCGATCATCATCGGCGGCGAGCCGCCCTCGAAGATCCGCGGCGGCGGCAAGTTCGGCGGGATCGGCGCGGCGAAGCCGGCGGAGATCGGCGCGGCGACCGAGTACGTGCTGAAAAAAGCACCCTGTCGGGTGCTGCTGACGGCGCCGCCGGAGCCGGAGGCCGCGGTGGTCGACGACTTCGGCGCCGGCGCGGACGGCGACCGCGCGCCCGTCGTCCCCTGAAAGAGGGACGGCGCCCGTCGCCGCCGCTCCGCTCTAGTATGCGCCGCATGTTCATCCTGATCGTCGGCTGTGGCCGCGTCGGCAGCTCCGTCGCGCGGGCGATGCTCCGCGAGGGGCACACCGTCTCGGCGCTGGACGAGGATCCCGAGTCCCACGCCCGCCTCGAGGTGGGACTGGAGAAAAGCTGGGAGGACCTCGGTGGCCAGTTCACGGTCGGCGCGGGCCTCGAGGCGGAGGCGCTGGAGGCCGCCGGGATCGACCAGGCCGACGTCTTCATCGCCTCCACCGACGGCGACAACACCAACATCGTCATCTCCCAGATCGCCAAACGGCGGTACGCGGTGCCGACCGTGATCGCCCGCGTGCTCGACCCGCTGCGGGCCGAGTGGTACGCGCGGCAGGGCCTGCAGACGGTCTGCCCGACGCGGGTCGCGATCGACATGCTGGAGACCGCGGTGCGTGAGGGCGCGGCGCGGCAGGACGGGTAGGGGGCGCGCGTGTACATCATCGTCGTCGGCGCGGGGAAGGTCGGTTGGAACCTGGCGCGCGAGCTGCTGGAGAAGGACCACGAGGTGACGCTGATCGAGTCCGACCGCCGTCGCTACATGACCGTCGAGCAGGAGCTCGAGCACAACGTCAGCTACGGGGACGCCTCCGAGCTCTGGGTGCTCGAGCGGGCCGGGATCCAGCGCGCCGACATGGTGATCGCGGTCACCGGCGACGACGAGGACAACATGCTGATCTGCCAGGTCGCGCGGGAGAAGTACCTCGTCGACCAGATCATCGCCCGGGTCAACAACCCGCGGAACCGCCAGCACTTCGACCTGCTCGGGATCAAGCCGTCGGTCTCGGCGACCGATCTGATCCTGCGGCTGCTCGAGCATGAGGTGCCCGAGTACGGGCTGGTGCACCTGCTCGACCTGCAGGAGGAGCAGCTGGAGATCATCGAGATGCTGCTCGGCAAGGACTCCGGGGTGACCGGGCGCCGGGTCGGCGACCTGCACATGCCCGAAGGCAGCCTGCTGATCTCGGTGCTGCGGGCGGGCAAAGGCTTCGTGCCGACCGCCGACACCGTGCTCGAAGAGGGCGACGAGGTCCTGGCGGTCCTCGATCCGGGTAAGGAGGACGAGTTGAAGATCCTGTTCGGACCCGAAGGCGACGGCGGCATCGCCAGTGGCTGATCGCGAGGTCGACTTCCTCCTCGTCGGCGGCGGCCTGGCCGGCGCCAGCTGCGCCTCGGAGCTGCGCAAGCAGGGGGCGGAGGGGTCGATCCTGCTGGCCGGGCGCGAGCCCGAGCCGCCCTACGAACGCCCACCGCTCTCCAAGGAGTACCTGCGGGGGGACGCGTCGCGGGCGGACGCCTACGTCAACGAGCCATCCTGGTACGAGGAGAACGACGTCGAGCTCCTCACCGGGCGCAACGCGATGTCGATCGACGCCGAGGCGAGGACGGCGAAGCTCCAGGGTGGGGAGGAGGTCGCCTTCGGCAAGGCACTGCTGGCGACGGGCGCGAACGTCAACATCCTGCGGCTCGAGGGCGCCGAGAACGAGGGCATCCACTACCTTCGCGCGTTCGGCAACTCCGACGCGATCCGCGAGGACGCCAAGGCGGCGGAGCGCGTGGTGCTGGTCGGCGGCTCCTACATCGCCGCCGAGGTGGCGGCGTCGCTGGCGGCGAACGGCGCGCACTGCACGATGGTCGCCTTCGAGGACGTGGCGCTCTCGCGTACTTTCGGCGACGATGCCGGGCGCTTCTTCCAGGAAGGGCTGGAAGAGCACGGCGTCACCTTCGTCGGCGGCGAGGCGGTGAGCGCCTTCGAGGGCGACGGCCGGGTGCGCGCGGTGCTGACCGAGAGCGGTAAGAGCTTCGACTGCGACCTGGTCGTGGTCGGCGCCGGGGTGAAACCGGACGTGATGCTGGCCCAGCGTGCCGGGCTCGAGGTCGACGACGGGATCCTCTGCGACTCGAAGCTCCAGACCTCCGCGCCGGGCATCTACGCGGCGGGCGACGTCTGCAGCTACGAGAGCGTCGTCCACGGCCGGCGGATCCGGGTGGAGCACTGGGACGTGGCGATGCAGCAGGGCATGCACGTGGCGAAGAACATGCTCGGCGCCGACGCCGACTACGACGTCGTCCCCTACTTCTTCAGCGACCTCGCCGACTGGGCGAGCCTGGAGTACGTCGGCCCGGCGGCCGACTGGGACGAGGAGATCTGGCGCGGCTCCCGCGCCGACGGTGAATTCTCGGTCTGGTACCTGAGGGACGGCAAGGTCGCCGGCTGTCTCAGCGTCGGCCGCTCCGAAGACCTCGCGGAAGCGCGCCGGATGATCCACGAAGGCGTCGACGTCGCGGGCGCGACCGCCAAGATCGCCGACGCCGACGCCGATCTGTCCGGCCTCGGTTGACGCAGCGAAACGCCCGGCGGGACGCCCGCGGATCACGGCGGGCGGCCCCTTGTCTATCCTCCGAGTTCGCGTTGCGCCCTGGTGTAATGGCAGCACGCCTCGCTCTGGACGAGGTAGTCGGGGTTCGAGTCCCTGGGGCGCAGTGATCCGACGCCGTTGGTAGCGTCGAGGTTTGTTATGCGGTTGAAGTTTCTCGCCCTTGCTCTGCCGGCCATGCTGGCGCTCGTCCTCGTGGCCTCCGGCTGCGGCGGTGGCGGCAGCTCGTCGACGACCACGGCGAAGAAGCCGCCGAAGGAAGAAGCGGCGAAACTGACCAAGGGCCAGCTCATCAGCCAGGGCGACGCGATCTGCGCCGAGGTGAACACCGCGGTCGGCTCGGTCGCCGAATCGGCGGCGGAAACGAGCAGCCAGACCACCCAGATCGCCAACCTCTACACCGGCCTGGTGCAGAGCCTCCAGCGCCTCGGCCAGCCGAGCGAAATCGAGGGCTACTCCGAATTCATGGGCGCCGCCGAAAAGCTGGCGATGACCGAGAACGAAGTCAAATCCGCGGCGGAGAAAGAAAACCTGGAACTGCTCGAAGAAGCATCCCAGGAAGCGGTCCCGGCGGTGGAAGAATTCCACCAGCAGGCCGCGATCTACGGCTTCAAGGAGTGCAGCGAAGAACCGCACGCCCCGACCGTCGCCCCCGAATCCGGCGGCGGCACGGCCGAAGAAGTCGCGCCCGAAGAAGAATCCGGCGGCATCGAACCGGCCCCGGAAGAAGAATTCGTCCCGGAAGAAGAAGCCGCGCCGGAAGAAGAATTCGTGCCCGAAGAAGAAGTTGCCCCCGAAACGGGAGGCGCCGGCGGTGCGATCGAACAAGCCCCGGAAGAACGCACGCCGGAAACCGGCGGCGAATCCGGTGGCATCGGCCCGGGCTGAGCCCGGGCGGCGCTGTCCGCCGGGCCGTCCGCACCGCTGCGGCCCGGCGTCCGCTCCGCACCCACTTCGGGCCGGGCCGTCCACACCACTTCGGGGCGCCGGCGGCTGTCCTGGGCGCCTCATGGGTGTCCTGGCAGGCTGTGACCCCCATGAGGCGCCCAGGACGGGAGGGGTGCGGGGGAGAGCCGGTACAGGGACGTG
>JBPYFM010000165.1:0-37022 GCA_051986435.1 Solirubrobacterales bacterium
GCCACCTCGGATGCCTCGTCGGGGCTTCGCCCCTCCTCGGCATCCGAGCGATCTCAGCTCAGGTGGGTGTCAACACGGGGACAGGGTCCAGGCCAGAACCTCCTTCGCGGCAGAAATGTCGGATGAGGATCTCTCCTCGCTCCTCAGATGGGTTTTCCAGCAGCTCCCACCCTCGAGTGATCCTCCGTTGAAAGAGGGTGCTGTATCGCCGAGGGAAAGTCTCATCCAATTTCGATCTTGGCTTCTCGACGCTCTAGGAGAACGCGGAACCGACACTGCGATCAGCTGTATTGAGGCGCTCCACCTAGCTGAAGACATCCCACTGTTTCGCTTCGCTCTCAGGAAGGCACGCGACGCACGAAGAGAAAGGTCTCCGGCCCCGGGGCCGGCCGCGATCGTCCGGGCGGTCTGTTCGGATCAGATCGTTCCCCGTACCGATGCCGAGTTGCTCAAGGTCGTCTGTTCGGCTCTCTCTACGATCGGGGAGTCCCTTCGAGTGGGACAGCCACCGCTTGCCTCGGAGCTGTGGAACACGCGTTCCCCAACGACGCCCAAGGCCGAGGGGGACCTCAGCAACTGGCTCGCCCCGAGGTTGGAAGGCGAGCTGGGATCCAGCTTCGACGTCGCTCGTGAGCGCCTAGTCAGTGGCGGTGGAGTCGGCCGCGGCAAGAGCGCCGACATTCAGGTCGTCTGCCTCTCGCCCTCCGCCGAGAAGCTCCACGTCTTGGTCGAGGTCAAGGGATGCTGGGAACCAAAGTTGATGACCAAGCTGGAGTCGCAGCTCTCCGACGACTACATGACCACCACGGGATCAACTGCAGGGGCCTATGTCGTCTTCTCGTTTGACGCGGAGAACTGGGATCAGTCCGATGACCGTCAGAAACGCTCGACATTCGCATCGGCCGAGGAGGCTCGGCAGGCGCTTGAGCCGCTGGCAGCAAAGGTCGCGGCCGATCACGAGGCGCAGGTAGAGGTCGTAGTGCTCGATGCCTCATTGATTTAGGCGCTGACGGTCTCGAATCGGGTCGTCGAAGCGACGGGTCAGATCCCAGGCGGAAAGCACGATGGGTGTCGCGAGGCCCTAACGACGGGGGCGACGGCAAAAGACCAATCGCGGCTCTACGTAAGCTCCCTTCTCGGGCGCTGGCATGACAGTGGTCAGCGTCGACGAAGACGTCGTGGCCGATTGGAAGGCTGAAGCGTCGCTCTTTCAAGCCGAAGGTCGCCAGTTCGAATCTGGTCGGGCGCATTCCTTCTCCTTCCGCCGTGTGCCAATATTTGGCTTGGTCAAGCGGGCTGGTTGCTTATACGCCCGCTGACCGACTCCGTAACATTCCGTACGTTGCCGCCGCGTTCCTGCACTTGCTGGCTACAAAACTGGCTACATCGGCATCAGTCAGGCGACCGAATCCTTCGCGACTGGCGATGGTACCGCGATCGATCTGAACGCGACCGCGCCCGAGACGGCCGTGCGTGTCGCTGACGCTGACCGACGGCTCAGGAGCCGGTCACAACCCTCGCACGCGGATCGGAGAAGAAGGCGAGTGCCGTCGCGCTCTGGGTCCCGACCCTAATCTCCACCGGCACCTCCCAGAGCGCTCCGGCGACCTGCAGCGGCAGATTGCCGCGCTGTTCTTCGGCCCGCTCGACCAGGCCGTCGAGGATGATGCGGGTCTGGGCAGTGCTGGTGACCCGGTTGTGGACGGCATGAGGAAGCCCCGCAGTTGAGACGAGCCGCCACTGATCGGCGATCCGACGCCAGTGGAGCATCGACGCCTTCCAGCCCAGGACTTCGCGGAGTCGGACCAGCGCCGCAGACAAAGAGGTCTCTGCCCGTCTCGCCATCTTGCGGGCGACCCAGAGGTGGACCGGTGCTGTGGAGAACTCGCTCTCGACCCAGTGCCGCGGAAGGAGTAGCGCGGCTGCGAACTGGTTGCAGAAGCGCTCTTCAGAGTCGAACAGGACTTCGTGACGGTGCGCGATGAAGTCCTGTTCGGGCTTCGCCAGGACGAGGTGGCCCAACTCGTGCGCCAGCGTGAAGCGCTGGCGTTGACGGCCCGTCTCCTCACGCAGGAAGATCACCGCCCGCCCGGCCCGTTGCTCGAGCCGCCCGTCCTCGACCATCGAGGTCGACCGAATCTCCGCCACTCCAAGAGCATCGGCCAGGGCCGTGAGCGGGACCGGCGGCGCAGGATCGATCCCGCAGGCTTCCAGGACGGCGGCGGCTAGTCGCTCAGCGCTCATCGCGCTCGTAGAGCTCCATCCAGTCGTTGTTACTTGCCAACGGAAGTCGGCGCACGCCGCCGCGTCCAAGCTCGAGGCGGGCCGCGTCGTGAAGCCGCAGGGTCTCTTCATGCGTCCAGCCGAACTCGGTCGCCGCGGCGGCGAGTGCTTCGCGTTGGCCCGGTGCGAGCTCCGGAGGAGGAGTAGTTCGGTTCAGATCGAGAAGATCGATGCCGACGGCGCAGCCGAGCGCCATCAGCTCTTGCACACTCGCCGCCGCCATCACGAGCGGATCGGAAAGGATCCGCTCGACGCGGACGGCGTGCAGTCGCGAGACCATGGTCGCGTGGATACGCTCCTCCGGGGAGAGGTTCTCCCAGCGCTCGGCCAGAAGCGTGCAGATGTGTGTCAGGTGAGCGCGGCGGCCGATCCGCCTGCGGGGTCCGTCGCAGATCTGCGCCCGCCGCGAGACCAGCCAGCCGTCGAGCAGGTCGCGCATGTGCTCGGGATCGCGGTACTCCTTCAGTTCGATGTCGTACTCCGCCGTGGCCCCCTGTGGTTGGCGGCTGATCGACGTGCCCTCCCGGTGGAGAATGACGATCGGCAACTGTGCTGAACACGCCCAGGTGAGCTCTTGTCCGATGCCGAGGCTTCCGCCGTGGTCAGCAATCACGACCATGGCGTCGGCCTCGAGCCAGATCTTGTTGCTGTTCAGCTCGTAGATCTCCTCGGGACTCCTCCCGTCGTCCTTCCAGGGTGCAGAGTGCTTGACCGGTGAATGGACCCGGACGGGCCAGGGCCGGTCGGCGTTTCGGGTCTGCTCCACGATGGTCTCGTTGACGGCGTAGGCGAGGAGCTCGATCGTCTCGCGGTGGTCCTCCGGAACTTGGGAGAGAGGCATCCCGACGTAGACCAGTGGCGATTCCTGGCCCAGATCCTCCCCGTGGTCGACGAGGCTCTCCTGGCGCTCGTCGGGTCTGCGACGCGCCATCTAGGCCTCCCCGATCCGCTGGCGGACCCAGTCGGCCAACGCCGCCTGCCCGAGACTCCCGCCGGCGACCCCGCGGATGACCGAGTCGCCGGCCTCGGGGTCCCCCGTGTCCGGCGTCCAGGTGCGGTCGTTGCGGCGCGTGAACTCGATCATCGCCAGGAGAGCACACCGCTTGTTGCCATCGGGCAGCGGGTGATTTTTTATGAGGTGCCAACCGAGCACGGCCACCTTCAGCTCGAAGTCCGGGTATGCCTCGACGCCACCGAAGCCGGCGGCCGGGGCGTTCAACGCCGAATCGGCGAGCCCCAGCCGCTCGAGCCTGCTCAGCTCCGCCGCCGGGATCTCCAATACCTGCTCGGCAATCAAGAGATAGTCGATCAGGTCGAGGTAGCGGCAGGCCATGCGGTCCTCAGCGCGCGAGGCGCTCCAACAGCTCCTTGTTTTCCTCGATCGAGCGTCGGAGTCGATCGCGAAACTCGGTGTCGTTACGCCGGCTCTCGATATGCGTCTCGATCGCCTCTCGCACCGCCTCTGACACCGTGACCCCGTCGACCTTGGCGGTCGCCTCGAGATCCTTGGCGGTCTCATTCGAGAGCCGCAGCGTCATTGCTTTTTTGTCCTCCTTCTTGGCCATTTTGCCTCCTGTGGGTCTAGTGGACTTGCGCCACCGTACCACCGCACCTGAAACGTTGCAAGCTACCGAGGTATCTTGCTACCATCCACCAGCCCGCATGAATTGGGCCCCAGAAAGAGAAGAGGGGCGACCTAGGCCGCCCCTCTCCAGACCGGACCACGCGGTGATCTTCGAGGACAACCGCGCGGACCTAGCCAGGAGGCTAATCAATATGAGTCCCGTCGAGGCCACGCCGGCCGAGAAGAAGACCAACCACGTGGAGATCGTCCACAACGGCAAGGTCAAGCAGTTCCACTTCGAGCGCGACGAGCTGGTCGCCGCGCTCCTCGCCAAGGCGATCGAGCGCTTCGGGGTGGTCGGCAACCCGCACATGCAGTCGCTCTACGACGCCGCGGGGCGCGAGCTTCCCGACGCCGAGACGCTCCATCAGGCCGGCGTCAAGGCTGGCGACGAGCTGGTGCTGCGCCAGAGCCAGGTCAAGGGTGGCTGAGGGCAAGATGGTGGTGGGCGAAGGTCTCCTCGAGGAGACCTTCGCCCACCTGCGCCGCTGCGGGGCAGGCAGGCGCGAGTGCGTCTGCTACATGAGCGGGCCGATCGCGGAGCCCGCCGTCCTCGACCGCGTCCTCCATCCGATCCACGCGTCCTCGGCCCGCCACTACGAGGTAGATCCTGGCTGGCTCCACCGGACCGCGTTTGTACTCGCCCGTGAAGGTCGCGAGATCCGACTCCAAGTACACACGCACGGCAGAGTCGCCTACCACAGCACCCTCGACGACGCCTTCCCGATCGTCGCGGTTCCGGGACTTCTCAGCCTCGTCATCCCGGACTTCGCCAGCGGTCCGGTCGGCCTTGCCCGCACCTACCTGGCTCGCCTCGAGGTCGACGGCGGCTGGTCCGAGCACGAGCCGCCCTTCCTCCTCGGCCACGAGGTCGGCATGTGGCCCCAGGTAGCGTGATGGCCTCCGATCCGCTGGCGCGGACGGCCCGACTCCTGAGGCTCGACTTCCTCGGCTCCTTGGCCGAGGAGGAGATCGCGCCGGGTCTCCGTTTCCGCAAGGTGCAGATCCGCGTCGCACCCGGGGCCGTCGACACGCCGGCGGGGCAGGCGGCCCTCGCGACGACGGCGCTCCTCGTCTCCCAGATCGGCGCCAGCGTTGCCATCGACATGAAGGAGGCCCAGATGTTGAGTCTCCAGCCGCCCTTCCCGATGGCCCGCGGTCTTCGCGAGTCGCTCCTCGCCGGCTCGCGTCTCCTGATCGCTCCATTCATACGCGGCCGCCACGAGGTTCCCGACATCGAGGTCCGGATCGGACCGCTTGAGCCCGCCGACGACGCCGTCGTGTCGATCGGGGTCGCCATGGGCGACTGGGACTGCGAGGTGGGCGCCGAGGTGCGCGACCCCTGCAAGGGGGAGTTGCCGTTCGGCGCCACGCTGGCAGCGATCTCGGTCGCGGCCGAGTGCACCCGCTCGGCGATCGCCGCCATCGCGGCGGGCGCGGGGATCGACCTCGGTGACGCCGGTCAATTCGGCCCGCCACGTCGACACCGCCTTTCGCTGCCGCCGATCGCGTTCGGCCCCGTGATCGATCTCGGCGATGTCGACGTCGTCAGCGCCGGCGCGATCACGAACGGACTCTTCGCGGTCCTCCTGCGGGTGCCGGAGGTGGCTGGGCGACTGCGGGTCTTCGACGACGATCTCGTCGAGATCACCAACCTCAATCGGTGCGGACTCTTCACCCGCGCATCGATCAGCGCCCACAAGGTCGCCGAGCTCGCGGCCTACCGGACTGGACGGTTGGAGATCGAAGGCCGCGCGCGTCGGTTTGACCCTGCGGCCGTCGCCGAGCTCGGTCCACCGGCACCGCGACTCGCCGTCGGCGTCGATCACATCCCCTCGCGATGGTTCGCCCAGCGGACGGGTCCCAACTGGCTGGGTGTCGCCGGGACGTCTCATTTCGACGTGATCGCCTCCGAGCACCGCCCGGGCATGCCCTGCGCCGGGTGCCTTCATCCGACCGACGAGGAGGTGGAGGGGCCGTTGCCGACGATCTCCTTCGTCAGTGCGTTGGCCGGCCTCCTCCTCTGTCACCGCCTCCTCGCGGCGTCGGCCGGGACCCCGTCCGCGCCGCCGGTCTATGCGTGGGGCCTCGCCCTGCACGAGCAGCGTGGCATCACGCCGATCGGCCTAGGTGCCGACCCACGCTGCCCCGTCGGTTGTGCCGCCTCGCGTACGCTGGGAACCGGGAGGTAGTCGACGGAGCCCGACGGGGCGCCAACTGCCGGCTGTCAGGTCAGGGGCGTGGTCGCGTCTGCGGCGGCACGGCGGCGCTGCGCGCGGTGCTCATGTCGATCGCGCCCGAGGTCGGGAGCTCGATCCGCGACCGACCGGCCGTGCCCGCGTCGGTCTCGAGCATTCGCTGACGGATCAGGGCCGGGGAGACGCCATAGTGACGGGCCGCCTGGCGCCTCGACCCTCCGAACTGCGTCAGGACGGTCCGCAGCCCGCGACGGGGTACGAGGATCTCGCGGGCCAGGTATTCGGCTTCTGCCTCCTCGCCGGGACGCCAGCTACGGCGTGTGCCGTCCTCGTCGAAGAGCGGCGCTTCGAGCCGTTCGTGCTCAAGCTCGATGTGGGCGATCTCGTGGGCGACCGAGAGCGCCTCGTCGGCGCTGCCCTGACTCGGATTCACGACGATCAGGCACCGGGTGCCGTGGAAGACCGTCATCGCGTTGAAGGAGACTGCGTCTCGCTCGGTCAGCTGGCCTACCTCGTCGGGATACAGACCGCGGTAGTGGTCGACGCCGACCACGTCGATCGCCAGAATTTCCTTTGCGATCCGCCGTGGATCGATCGACTCCCACTCGGCGATGTCGAGTTCGCCGCGTCGCTCGAGCGCGATCTCCTCGCACTCGAGGACGAATTCGTTGGCGAACGTCCGGATCATTTCCGGTCGGCCATCTCCTCATAGGCCGCCCGAACGATCGTTTCGATCGCCTGGGCACTCTCGGGCTTGAGCGCCTTGTCGGCCCTCAGGTAGGCGGCGATCGCCTCGACGGTGTCTTCGGACTGCTCGATCGTGGGCCTGTCGCGCTCGGTGAAGTCGTCCATGCCGACGCCCAGCCAGTCGGTCATCTTGCGGTAGCTGGACAGCTCCGGCGCTCGTCCCTGGGCGAGCCGCGTGAAGATCGAAGAACTGAGGCCGAGCTGCTTGGCCAACTCGCGCCAGCTCAATTTCTGTCGGTTCCGCCGTGCATCTAAAGCCACATACAGGGCGGTCACATCAATCGGACGGTCCATGATCGACTCCTTGAATCCTCCTCGGGCGGGATTTGAGTGTTCTAACGTACAAACACCGTTCTCGTCAAACAACGCGCAGCGTATGGGAAACACCGTTCGACACGTCGAACGGCTATTCCTTCTCCACGTCGACCTCGACCACTGGCGCCTCGGCCTGTGCGGCCGCCTCCAGTTCGCGCAGCTTGTTTTCCGAACGCTCCTGTGCCCTCGCACTGCGTTCGAGGAGCGCCTCGTCGAAGCTTCGCCGCTGCGCACCCTCCAGATCCAGGCGTCCGGTCCAGTCGGGGCCGGTCAGCATGATGGCCTTCCCGATCCCCATCACGTCATCCAGTGCGAATCCGTTCTCCTCGGCGACCGTCGCGACCTCCTCGCCATGTTCGGGCAGCGCTGCGACGATCTCGCCGAATGAGATCTGGCGCGAGCCTTCCAACCTCGCGAACTGCGGGGCGCCCGAGATTTCGTCGAGTCCCTCGACCTTGACGTCGGTCGCGCCGCACACCTTCTCCGCCCAGGCCCGGATCGGCTCTACCTCGCCGGGCGCGACAAAGTCGAATCCCATCTGCGCCCAATACCACCGGCCGGTCGTGAGGCTGGCCTTCAGACCGACCTGTTCGAGGCCGAGCGCGTCGTAGAGGTCGAGGGAACGATGGACGAAACGTGCACCGATGCCTTGGCCGCGGAACCGCCTCGCGATGATCAGGGACTCGTGCATCGCCAGGTCTCGATCGAACTGGATCCTCCGCCGGAACTGGCCGACGAACTGCCCGGCGTCCATGAGGAAACCCGTCAGCCGGATGCTGCCTCCGTCCTCGAGGCTCGCCTTCGAGATCAGCTTGCCCTCATCGTCATGCGGCACGAGAAATGGCCTGATCTCGTTCAGCGTGTAGGCGCTCATAACCTCGGGGAAATGCTCGACGTGTTTGGCCAGATCGATGCTCTGTGCGCTGGTCAGCTCGCCGATCCGCCACATCAGCCGCTTGCGCAAGGGCCAGCCTTCCGCGCTCTGTCTGGCGTCGGCCTCCGCGAACCGCCACGGCGAACTGACGCCTCGTGCCTCCTCCAAGACGCCTCCAATCGTCCCGTTCCGAAACCTCTGCCCGTCCCGCAGGACCGGGGACGGGCACCCTATACGCTCAAAGCGTTCTGGAGACGTTGAGCGCCCGTGCCATGCGACGGAGCGTTTGCCGACCGCCACGGTCGTCGACGAGGCACGCTCAGATCGAGATGTGATCGACGCGGTGGCTCTGATCCCGAAATTCGAGGGTGCTCCTGACGATCCCTACGACGTCGCGGTCGAGGCGCAACTCGGCGGCCGTAGAAATCAGAGAGAGAGATCCACAGGAGATGGCGCCGACCATCGACCCCAAGCGGCCCGGCGATCATCGAGCACCGCACCAGCTGCGCGCAGACCCGTGCGGTGATGCAGAAGGTATACGTTAAGAGCCAGGAAGTCGCGCCCGTCGACGGCGTGTTTCACGCCCGCGGGTGGTCGAGCACGCTAGACCGCTCGCAGAGACGCGCGATCACCTGTCGACTTGGGTCGGGTGTGATCAAGGGGCCGACTCCTGGCTGACGCCCGGAAGCCCACCGCCTCGGAGTCCGCCACCCTTCGTAGAGTCCGCCTCGCCATCTACCGAGGGAGCGAACGTGCCAGACACCATCGACGACGCCCGCCAGATGATCGAGTCCCGCCTCGCTGATCTCGAGGCCGAGGCACGCCAACTCGAGCGCGCCCTCTCGCATCTCCGCGGCGTCGACGACCATCGTCCACGCCGCCGCAAGGCGAATGCCCGTTCCGCGTTCACGTCGATCTCGCAGAATGGCCGCCGCAAACCTTCCCGTCGCAAAGCAGGCAAACGCGCCCGCCGCGGACAGCGCCGCGACGAACTCCTCGCGGCGATCGGGGCGGACCCGGAGCCCGTCCCTTCGAGCTCGCCTCGGCGATCGGTATCCGCCCTACGCAGGTGAGCGTCCTGATCGCCAAGGCACGAGAGACAAATTGATCGTCAAGAGCGGCAGCGGCTACGCGTTGAAGTCCTAGCCGCCGGCGGCTTACGGGTTGCGTACCGTCGACCTCGCTCACATGCCCGGCGACAGGTCGCTCTCTTGGGCGTCGCGGCGATGACCTTGATCGCCGCCAGGGTCACCCCGCGAGGAATCTGGCTGACCTCGGACATGCGGATCATCGATCCTGGGGCGTCGCGTGAGGCGGGCTTCTTCGATGCGGCGCTCAAGCTGGTCCTCCTGGATCCCGAGCTCTGCATCGCCTACGCGGGACGCCAGGCGACCGCGCTCGCGGCGATCCGGCGCCTGCATCGCGAGAAGGCTTCACCGGCCGATGCCGTCGATCATCTCCTGGAAGTCCACCTCGAGGATCCCGAGGTCGATTTCCTCGTCGCCGCCCTGCGACCTCGCAGGCTGATCGCGATCAAGGACGGCGGCGCCGAGCAGGCCGAGACTGCCTGGCTCGGGGATCCTCAGGCATTCGGCCGCTACCAGGCGCTCTTCCACGGGGACCATCTCCTGGCTCCGTCGGCGGGACTCGATCCACTCCACAAGGCCGATCTCGACATCGCCGTGGCGATGAACGACGCGATGCAGGATCTCGTGCTCGCCGATCCCGGCCCGTGGTCTCCAGAACGTTCCTATCCCACGGTGGGGGAGGCGAGCGTCACTGTCGGGCCGCGCGCTGCGGACGGCCTCTTCGGATACCACCGCTTCAGCAACTTCGTGGCGTCTTTCGGGATGCGGTTGCCTTCCGACGCATCGCTGAGCTCGACCGAGAGAGGCACCTTCACCATGTCTCTGCTCACCCCGCTCGAGGCTGGCGTCGCGGCGATCGGCCTCTATTTCCGGGAGGGCCGCCTCGGGATCCTTTATGCCCCACTGATCACGGGATCTGGCGAGCGCCCCGAACGGTTTCCCACTGTCAGCCTCGAGGAGTTCGTCGGCGAGGTCGGGATCCGATTCGACATCCACCTGGTTGGTTCTGAACCGCGATTCTGAGGGCGGACGGTCCGACCAGGTCTTGAGCGTTGCCCGGCTCGGCCTCGCCTCCTTCCTCCTCAGTATGCACGGACGACACGGCGGGACACTCGCCAATGACCGACGACCCCGGGCATCGATGCCGGGGTCGTTGTGTTTCTACGTCTCCTCGAGGTCTGCGGTCTGCTCCCGACCGTCTCGTCGCTTGAGGTACCTGCACGGTATGGTCGCCGCCGATGACCGTGGACTTCGACAGCGAGTGCTTCTTCATCGGACCGATCGGCGAGGAGGGCTCCGAGATCCGCAGGCGCTCGGACGGCATCCGTGACTGGATTCTGAGACATGCCGCCTCGGCGGCGGGGGAGCTCACCGTCGTTCGGGCCGACGACGTGGGTGAGCCTGGGCAGATCACTGCCCAGGCGGTTAAACACTGCCTGAATGCAAAGGCGGCGGTCGCCGATCTGACCGGGGCCAACCCGAACGTCTATTACGAGCTCTCGGTCCGCCACGGCGCCCAGCTTCCCGTGGTGCTGATCGCCGAGGTGGGGACCGATCTCCCCTTCGACATCAGCCAGTCCCGGGTGATCTTCTTCGACCACACCGACCTGAGCAGTGCCGGTGCGGCACGCCGAGAGCTAGAGGAGCAGATCTCCGCCTCGCTCGAGGGCACGCCCGACAACCCGATCCTCGACGGCCTGCGCCTCGCGCAGTTGAAGGACGGCAACGTCGAGGACGAGATCCTCGCCTTGCTCCTGCAACGCCTCCAGCGGCTCTCCCGCACCACCGAGGTGATCAACCGGCGCCTTCTGCGAGCCGAACGTCAAGGCAGGATCGCCGGCCAGATCGATCTTGTCTCGCGCCGTCGCCAGCAGTGGCTTCTGTAAGACGCCGGTGAGGAGCTCGGCCCGGCGGAGCGCCAGGCCCTGGCTGCCCAGATCCGCTTCGAGGAGACCGGCCTGACCCCCGAGGAGGAAGCCGACCTGGCCGCCGAGGCCAGGCGTGAGCCTCACACCGGCGTCGGACCGCCCTCGGGCGACCCATAGCCCGCTGCCGTCCGAGGACGGATCGACGGCGCCGCCTCGGCCACCGGCAGCCCCTCGGCGACCGTCGGGCAACCGCCGCCCTCACAACATCCCTCGACCTTCTGGCGGCAGTCCGAACACCACCAGGCCGAGCGCATCCAGAAGAGCCGGTGCGGTTGTCCGGTCATCGCGCAGAGCATGCGCAGATGTTGGCGCCGCGATCGGCGGCCGCGCGCGCCACAGGCGGGTCGGGCGCTCCGGTGCCGGTGGTTTCGGGGCCTCAAGCGCGGCGGCGACCGCGCGATCAACCAGCGACCTCTACCAGAGCGCGAACCGAAAGAACCAGGCCCGCTTCCAACAGGCAATCTACTGACAAGGTGGCTGTAATCTCCGGCGGATGTCCCAGTCGAGGGCCTCCGACTTGCCTGTCACGCCGGAGGTCGCGGGTTCGAGTCCCGTCGCTCCCGTCACGGCAACATCCGCATTTTAGTGTCGATTCCCCGGTGTATCGGTTTGCACTCGTTGTTCCCGACCCGCGCGTTAGGCCTCGTATTTGGGCCACAAAGACGGTCAACTACGAAGCCGAAGGTCACTGGTTCGAATCCGGTCGGGGCGTTCGCGCAAACCCGCATGGGAAGCGGGTTTGGGTATACGGGGACGCAGACAACGGTCGCAAATCAGACCGTGGGGCAAGCCCTGGGGCACGGTGAGGTCGAAAAGACGTTCCACGAAGCCTTGAGATCGGCCATCCCGCCTCTGCACGTTCGCGCCGAGACGACGCAAGCGGAGCGGCAGGGACGGGAGGTCCCGGCCGCTCGAATCGGCGGAAGGGAGTGGACCGATGAAAGGGCACCATCTGGCCCAGGGCTCACGCCTGTACCTTGGGGCATCTGGGGAAGTTGGCCGATCGAATCGCACCGGTCGCCCGTGAGGCGCGCGGGCCTCTACCAGGGGATGTGGCGTGCGCGCCTGGGTCCACCGCACCGAGGTCGGCTTCTGGGGAGGCGTCTCTGCATGCCACGGCTCGACACGATCCGGCGGGTGGCAGCAGCGTCGGGGCCGATGCGGCCGAGCTCCTCGAAGGCCTTGCCTGGGACCTTGACCGAGGTCGGCTGTGGGAGGCGAAGCCCCCGCCCGGTCGTTCGCCGCGGTCGTCGACTGCGAATCATCGGCTGGGTCATAGAGTGCCTCTTATACTCTTCTAGAGGACTAGCGATCTATTGAGGAGGAGCGGCGATGGACCTGGCTTTCTGGAGGGATTCGATCTCCGAGGTGGAGCGCGAGGTGATCGAACGAGGCGGGTACGGGAAGAAGAACAAGCTGGGCGAGCGGCCCGCGTTGATCCTCGTAGACCTGCAGTACAACTACGTCGGCGAGGACAAGCCGATCCTCGAGCAGATCGATCGCTTTCCGTCGGGGGCGGGGGAGGCGGCCTGGCGCGCGCTCGAGCGGACCGCCGAGCTGATTCCGGCGGCGCGGGGCGCGAATGCACCATTCGTCTACACGGTCGTCCGTCGCAAGTCGGTCGTGATCGACGGGGTCGAGACCAGCTGGGCCATGACCGGTGGCTTGGTCCGATCCGCAGGCTTCATGTCGGAGAGTGATCCGAACGCGAAGATCGTCGCCGGTTACGAGCCCGACCCGTCCGCCGGCGACGTCGAGATGGAGAAGCTCTACGCCTCGGCCTTCTTCGGCACGGCGCTCGCCAGCTATCTGGTGCGCCGCGGCATCGACACCGTGCTGCTCGTCGGTGGCACCACCTCCGGCTGCATCCGCTCCAGCGCCGTCGACGCCTACCAGCTCGGTTTCAACGTCGGCATCGTCGGCGACTGCGTCTTCGACCGAATTCCGAGCTCCCATATGTCGAGCCTGCTCGACGTGCAGATGAAGTACGGCACGGTCCTCACCTGCGACGAAGCGGTCGGATACCTGGAGGGACTCGGATGAGCGACCCGCAAGAGCCGACTCGCGACCTGGTCGGTTACGGAGCCGACCTGCCCCGGGTCGGGTGGCCCGGTGGGGCGCGCTTGGCGCTCAATTTCGCGATCAACTGTGAGGAGGGCTCGGAGGCCGGGCCGCTGCTCGGCGACGCGCGCCGCGACGCCCGTTCGGAGGCCGAGTACGCGGTCGACCCCGCCGATCGCGACCTGATGCAGGAGGCCGCGTTCGAGTACGGCAGCCGCGTCGGCCACTGGCGGATCATGCGCCTGCTCGACGAATTCGAGATGACCGCTACGGTCTTCGCCGCGGCGATGGCGCTGGAGTCAAACCCGCCGCTGACGCGCGCCTTCGTCGAGCACGGCTACGACTTCGTCGGCCACGGCTACCGCTGGCAGGGTCACTACGGCCGCGACCTCGTCGAGCTGCGGGAGGATGTCTCGCGGGCGCTGCGGACGATCGAGGACCTGACCGGCGAGCGGGTCCGCGGCTGGTTCAACCGTCCGCCCGCCGCGCCGGCGACCCGGCAGGTGCTTGCCGAGGCCGGGCTGCTCTTCGACTCGACCACAATCGCCGACGACCTTCCCTACTACGCCGACGTCGCCGGCCGCCCGATGCTGGTCGTGCCGTACGCGCTCGACACCAACGACACCCGTTTCTGGAGGGCCGGCCTGCTGACCGGTGAACAGTTCTTCCACTACCTGCGCGATGCCTTCGACTGCCTCTACCGTGAGAGCGCCGAGGCGCCGCGCCTGATGTCGGTGGGGCTGCACGGCCGGGTGCAGCGGCCCGGCCGGGCGGAGGGGCTGCGCCGCTTCCTCGACCACGTCCGCGGCCACGACGACGTGTGGATCGCCGGGCGGACCGAGATCGCGACCACCTGGGCCGAGCGGTTCGCTCCACCCGACGCCTGGAACTGGGGCGAGGAGCGGGGATCGTGAGCGCCGCCGCACGGGCCCGCCTGCGCGAGCTGATCGAGGCGCCACGGATCGCGACGATCCCCGGAACGCCGAACGCGCTCTGCGCCCAGCTCGCCGCCCAGGTCGGCTTCGAGGCCGTCTATCTCAGCGGCGGGGCGACGACCACCGGTGCCTTCGGCGTGCCCGACATCGGCCTGCTCTCCGCGACCGAGATGGCCCAGCAGGTGCGCCTCCTCACCGCCGCCACGCCGCTGCCGGTCGTCGCCGACGCCGACACCGGGAACGGGAACGCCCTCAACGTGCACCGGACCGTGCGCGAATACGAGCACGCCGGCGTCGCCGGGTTCCACCTCGAGGATCAGATCTCGCCGAAGCGCTGCGGCCACCTGGCCGGCAAGGAATGCATCCCGATCGACGAGATGCTGACCAAGATCCGGGCGGCCCGCGCCGCGCGCACCGATCCGAACCTGATGGTGATCGCCCGCACCGACGCGCGCTCGCCCCTCGGCCTCGAGGCCGCGATCGAACGGGGGATCGCCTACGCCGAGGCCGGCGCCGACATGATCTTCCCGGAGGCGATGGACAGCCGCGAGGAGTTCGAGGCCTACGCGGCGGAGGTCGACGCGCCCCTGCTCGCCAACATGACCGAGTTCGGCCGCGGGCCGATGCTCGCCGCCCGCGAGCTCGAGGAAATCGGTTACGCCGCCGTGATCTTCCCGGTCTCCGCGCTACGCGTGGCGATGGCGGCGGTCCGCGACTTCTATCGCGACCTGCACCGCGACGGGACGCAGGCGGCGTGGGTCGAGCGGATGCTCACCCGGGCCGAGCTCTACGAGCTGGTCGATTACGCCGGCTACGACGCCCTCGAGCAGACCTTCCTCACCGGCGACGACGACTGAGGCGGACCCCGGAAGGGCCGCAGGCAGGGGTCCGGCCGGCACGGCGCCGGCCCAGGGTGGGCTGCGGCCAAAGTCACGCGGACATATGGCCTCTTGGTCCTATATACTTACAGAGGACTTATTCACCTTCACCACTCGGAGGACCGATGCACGCCAGCGAGCAGACCGCAACACGATCCCGGGATGCCTCCCGGCCCAGCAACGAGCACACTCGCGCCGTCGCCGAGTTCGTCGCCCGGACGCGGCCGGCGGACGTCCCTTCCGAGGTCATGGAGCACGCCAAGCGCGACATCCTCGACTGCCTCGGGTGCGCGCTGTATGGCCAGACGTTGCCGATCGCGGCGCTGATGCGGGAGGCCCTCGCCCCGGAAGGTGATGCCAACGGCACCATCTGGGGCGCCGGGTGGAAGGCTCCGGCCGATGTCGCCGCGCTCGTCAACGGCACCCTGACCCACTCCTACGAGCTCGACGACCTGCACGCCAAAGCGATCATCCATCCCGGCGGCGTCACCTTCCCGGCGGTCTTCGCGCTTGCCGAGAGGGGCGGGCAGAGCGGCGCCGAGATGGTCGCCGCCCACGTCGTCGGACTCGAGGTGTCCACCCGGGTCGGGCTCGCGGTGGGCGTGCCGCTGGTCCATCGCGGCTGGCACAACAACGGTGTGCTCGGCGTCTTCGGCTCATCCGCCGGCGGGGCGAACCTGCTGGGACTCGACGTCGACGGAGCACAGAACTCGATCGGCATCGCCGGCAGCCTCGCCGCCGGCCTGATGGCGGCCCAGTTCGGCGCCATGGTCAAGCGGCTGCACGCGGGCCAGGCGGCGCAGAGTGGGCTGCGCGCCGCGCAGCTCGCGGCGGTCGGGTTCACCGGGATCGAGGCGCTCTTCGAGGAGACCTACGGGGGGTACCTGGCCGCCTTCGCCGACAGCTATGAGATCGAGCAGGTCTCCGCCGATTTCGGCTCCCGGTGGGAGACGCTCAACGTCGGCTTCAAGTTCTACTCGGCGTGCGGCAGCTCGCACACGACCGTCGACGTCCTGCGTGGGATGCGCGCCGAGCAGGGCCTGCGCGCCGACCAGGTGAAGCGGATCAAGGTCACCGGCTCGACGGCGACCCGTGACCACGTCGGCTGGCCGTACGCGCCGGACAGCGTCACCACCGCGCAGATGAACCTTCCCTACGCCGCCGCCGTCGCGGTCCTCGACGGGCATGCGTTCGTCGACCAGTTCCGCGAGGACCGCCTGCGCGACCCGGCGATCATCGAGCTCGCCGGCAAGGTCGAGGTGGAGGCCGACCCGGCGATCGACGCGGCGGGGCCTTCGAATCGGCACGAGGTGCGGATCGCGGTCGAGCTCGACGACGGGACCACGCTCGAGGGCCACGCCGTCAACGCCAAGGGGAGCGCCGCCAAGCCGCTGAACGAGGAGGAGCGCACCGAGAAGTTCATGACGCTGGCGTCGCGCCGACTCGGCGAGGCCGGGGCAGAAGCGCTGCGTGAGGCCGTCCTCGGTCTCGACGAGGCCGCCGACGCGACGGCGTTAGCCGCGCACCTGCGCGGCGGAGAGGAAGTCAACTGATGGACCAGCGTTACGAGGTCGTCGTGGTGGGCGCCGGCAACGCGGCGATCTGCGCGGCGATCGCCGCCCACGAGGCCGGCGCCACGGTCGCGGTGTTGGAGAAGGCCACCAAGGAGGAGCGGGGCGGCAACAGCCGCTTCAGCGGCGCCCTGTTCCGGTTTTCCTACGCGGGGATGGACGAAGTGCTCGAAGTCGCCCCCGACCTCGACCCCGAGATCATCGACGTCGGCACCTACTCGGCCGCCGACTACGAGCGCGACGTGATGCGCACCACCAGCGACCGCGCCGACCGGGCGCTCAGCGCACGGGTCATCGGCGAATCCCTCGACACGGTCAAGTGGTTGACCGGGCTCGGCGTGGCCTGGGACCCGCGCCAGTCGCCGTGGACGAAATCCGACAAACGGTTCAAGGCGGCCCCCGGCGCGGTGCTGCAGGTTCGCGGCAAGGGCGTCGGCCTGACCGACTATCTGTTCGCGGCCGCCGAAGCGCGCGGCATTCCGATCTTCTACGAGGCGCCGGCGACCGGGTTGAGCCGCGACGGCGACGGCCGCGTCGACGGCGTGGTGGTGCGTCTCCCCGACGGTGAGCGGACGCTCGGCGCCGGTGCGGTCGTCCTTGCATCCGGTGGTTTCGAGGCCAGCGCAGACCTGCGTCGCCGCTATCTCGGCCCGGGTTGGGAGCACGCCCGGGTCCGTGGCAGCCGCCACAACAGCGGCGAGACGATGGAGATGGCGCTCGCCTCCGGCGCGGTCCTGGACGGGGACATGGCCGGCGCCCACGCGACGCCGATCGACGCCACGGCCCCGCCGTTCGGCGACCTGGCGCTCACCGATCGCACCAACCGCCTCTCCTATCCGTTCGGCATCTGCGTGGACGAGCACGGCGAACGCTTCTTCGACGAGGGCGAGGATCTCGCGATGTACACCTACGCGAAAACCGGGCGGCGGCTGCTCTCGCTGCCGGGGCGTCGCGCCTACCAGCTCTTCGACCAGAAGACGCTCTCGCTCCTCGAGGGTCGCTACGAGACCGGCTCGCCGATCGAAGCCGACACGGTCGAGGGCCTGGCCCAGGGACTCGAAGTTCCGCCGGCGCGGCTCGCGGCGACGATCGCCGAGTTCAACCGGGCGGCCGCGGCGATCGAGCAGCCCTTCGTCTCGACTCGGCGCGACGGCCGCCAGACCAGCGGCATCGAGCCGGTGAAGTCGAACTGGGCGGTGCCGCTCGACGAGCCCCCCTTCGTCGCCTACCCGATCGTCTGCGGCATCACGTTCACCTACGGCGGCATCGCGATCGACGACCGGGCGCGGGTCCTCGACGCGGGGAGGCAGCCGATCCCCGGCCTGTTCGCCAGTGGTGAGATCACCGGCGGCCTGTTCCACGGCAACTACCCCGCCGGCGCCGGCCTGATGTTCGGCGCGGTCTTCGGTCGGGCCGCCGGGGTCGAGGCGGCCGCCCTGGCGACGTGACCCGAGCCGTACGCATCCGTCAT
The DNA here is from genome assembly GCA_051986435.1 of Solirubrobacterales bacterium. GTDB lineage: Bacteria > Actinomycetota > Thermoleophilia > Solirubrobacterales > 70-9 > VAYN01. The sequence goes on from JBPYFM010000165.1 coordinate 17,974, forward strand.
CCGCGGCGCCCGCGAGGCCGGGGACGTGGCGGGCCCGAGAGTTATCATCGGGTCCGTCAGCGGATTAAGGGAATAGTGATGCCTCAAAGCAACGTGAGCCGGGACAGTGCGCTGCCTCTGTATCACCAGATCGCCAACGTTCTACGCAGCCGCATCTTCGGAGGCGACTGGAGCGAAGGCGAGCGGATTCCGGCCGAGACCAATCTCGCCGAGACCTTCGGGGTCAGCCTGCTGACCGTGCGCCAGGCGCTCACGTTGCTCGAGAACGAGGGCCTCCTTGTCCGTCGTCAGGGGGCCGGCACCTTCGTCGGCGAGGTTTCGCAGCCGGCCGACCGCGTCCTGCTGTCGGTGCCGCTGCAGGAGATCACCACGGCGATCGCCGATCTCCCGATCAACGTTCTCGGCATCGACTACACGCGTGGTCCGAGCGACGTTCGCCGACTGCTCGAGCTGGCCGCCGACGAGCAGGCGGTGCAGATCCGCCGCGTGCGGCTTCGCGACGACCGCCCGATGTCCTACGCGATCAGCTATCTGCCCGCTTCCCTGGGGAGCGACCTGACCCCCGAGCAGGTTGCCCAGCCGCTGCTGATCGAGGTGATCGAGGCGGCCCACGGGATCCGCTTCACCCAGGTCCACCAGTCGATCGAAGCGACGATCGCCGACCCCACGGCCGCGACGGTGCTCGGGACCCAGGTCGGGGCGCCGCTCCTGCTCGTCCGCCGCACCTACGCGACGGCGTCCGACAAGGTCTCCTACGTGGCGATCAACCGGTACCCGAGCCACCTCTTCCGCTACGAGATGAGCCTCGTGCGCCAGGACGACGACGAGCCGCGCTGGGCCATGGATGCTCCCGTCGCGGCGGCGAAGAAACGCAAACCGACCAGGGCCAAGAAAAAGAGTTGATCCGGTGCACGACCTCGTCCTCCGCAACGCTCAGGTTGTCACGCCTGACGGGGTGCGACACGGCGGCATCGCGGTCGACGACGGCAGGATCGTCCTGGTCGCGTCCGAAGACGAGCTGCGCCGCGGCCGGCGACAGGTCGACTGCGAGGGTGCCCTGCTGCTGCCGGGCCTGATTGATCCCCACATCCACTTCGGCGGCGGCGACCAGCTCGGTGATGACGCGATGGTCGAGGACTTCCGCCACGATACCCGCGACTGCCTGATCGGCGGCATCACCACCGTGTCCACCACGACGGTGATCGGCAGCGACTCGCTGGTCGGCCTCTACGACCGCGCCGTCCGCGCCGCCGACTCGCACTCGTGGTGCGACTTCCGGGTCACCTCGGTGGTCAACAGTCAGTCGCAGGTCGAAGAAATCCCGGCCGTCGTCGGGCGCTCCGGCGTCTCCTTCAAGTTCTTCCCCGGCTACATCGGCGAGCAGGCGGAAGCATTCGGCATGGACCCGCGCGGTTGCACGCCGGACTTCTTCATGCGCGCCTGCGAGGCGCTGCGCGGCAGCGACGGCCCAGCCTTCCCGATGATCCACGCCGAGGAGCCCTACGTGCGCGGCATCCTCGCCGACCGCCTGCGCGCGGCCGGCCGCGACGACACGCTGGTCGCCTGGGCGGAAGCCAGCCCCGGTTGGGCGGAGGGAGTCCAGATCTACACCTACGCGATGATCGCCGGCGAAGCTGGCGTGCCGATCTACCCGGTCCACGTCAGCTCGGCGCAGACCGTCGACGTCGTCGCCTCCCTGCAACGGACGGGCTTCGATGTGATCGCCGAGACGCTCTGCTGCTTTCTCTGCACGACGGCGCCGGAGCTTGACGAGAAAGGGCTCGGCGGCAAGGCCAAGATCCAGCCTCCGATCCGGTTCGATCGCGACCGCGAGCGCCTCTGGGAGGGCGTCCGCGACGGCACGATCACGATCGTCGGCACCGACAGCATCCCTTACTCGGCGACCTTCAAGGAGGAGCCGGAGTTCTGGGACTGTCGCGCGGGGCTCAACCTTCAGGTCGCCGACGTCTTGGCGCTGATGCACGACGAGGGCGTCAATCGCGGCCGCATCGACATCGGCCGGCTGGTCGAGGTGCTCTCAACCAACGCCGCCAAGGTGTTCGGGCTCTACCCGCGCAAGGGGGCGATCCAGCCCGGCGCCGACGCCGATCTGGTCGTCTTCGACCCGACGCTCGAGATCGAGCTCGGCGTCGACCGTTACCGGGGGCGCACCGACTACTCGATCTGGGAGGGGCGCAAGGTGCGCGGCGCCGCGGTGAAGACCTTCCTGCGTGGCGAGCTCGTCGCCGATCGCGGTGAGATCGTCGGCGAGAAGCCCGGCGGCTCGCTCGCGGTCCCCTAGGCGGTCGGCATGGGCACCGCCGACGAGCGCTCTCAGTCACTGCCGCGCCTGGCGCTGCTCGCCGCCGGCGGAACGATCTGCCTGAGCGTCGGCGATCGTCTCGACCTGGTCGAATATTTCGCCGAGCCCAACTGGTTGAGCGGTACCGATCTGCTCACGCGGGTGCCCGAGATCGAGACGGTCGCGGCGGTCGAGCCGCTTCCGGCGATGCCCCTCGAGAGCCCCGACGTCGGTCCCTCCTCCTGGCTGGAGCTGCGCCGCCGGCTCCTGCCGGCGCTCGCCGACCCGGGCTTCGCCGGCGTGCTGGTCACGCACGGGACCTCGACCCTCGAGGAGACCGCCTACTTCCTCGACCTGACCTTGCCGACGGACAAGCCGGTCGTCGTGGTCGGGGCGATGCGGCCGACTTCGGCGCTCAGCGCCGACGGCGACCTCAACCTCGTCAACGCCGCCCGCGCCGCGCTCGCGGCGGGCGCCGGCCAGGGGGTCCTGGTGGTCCTCGACGACACCGTGCACGCCGCGGCCGATGTCAGCAAGACCTCGACCAGCCGCACCGACGCTTTCCGCAGCCTCGACCGGGGGCCGCTGGGGACGATCGACGCGGCCGGCGTCGTCCGGCTGCACCGCCGGCTCGAGCGCGCGGCGAGCCCCGCGTTCGATCCCGACGGGGGCGCCCGGTTGCCGCGGGTCGACGTGCTGCTCGCGGTCGCCGGCCAGGACGGCGCGCTGATCGATGCCGCGGTGGCGGCCGGCGCCCGGGGGCTCGTGCTCGCCGGCTTCGGCGCCGGCGAGGGGAGCCGCGGTGAAGCGGCGGCAATCGCCCGGGCGTGCCGGCAGGGGGTGCCCGTGGTGCAGGCGACGCGGGTCCCGAGCGGCCCGGTCGTCGCGTCGCGGCGACTGCGCTCGCGTGGGCTGATCGCGGCCGGCTACCTGCCACCTTGGAAGGCCCGCATCCTGCTGATGCTGGCACTTGACGCCGGGCTCGAGGGCGACGCGCTCGCGGCCGCCTTCGCAGCCTGATCGGTACGCGAAAGGCATCGGGCCTCGCTTGACACCCCTTGAACAGATCGATTAAGCTCTAGACCTTCAGTCCACCCTAAGAGTTGAGGTCTGTTCCCGTTGCGGTTCCCCGTGCACACAGGACGCCCACCGAAGCGACTCGGCCGATGACCGCCCTGCCGGCATTGCCGCGGCGTCTCCTGCAGGCCTCGGCGGCCCACGCGGCCGCGGTGACCGTCGCCGCGCTGCTGGTCTTCTGCCTGTTCGCGGTTCCGGACTTCTACAACTCGTTCAACCTGAAGACGGTGATCGAGCAGAGCGCCGTGCTCGGCATCATCACCACCGGCCAGACGCTCGTCCTGATGGTGCGCGGGTTCGACCTCTCGGTCGGCGCCGTCGCCGGGGTGATGGCGATGGCCGCGGTGATGGTCGCTGACACCAGCCCGGTGGCAGCCATCCTGATCGGCCTCGGCACCGGAGTCCTCGTCGGTGTCCTCAACTCCTGGTTCGTCGTGGTCCGTGGGGTGCCCCCGTTCGTCGCCACGCTGGGGATGCTGATCACGATCGAGGGAGCCCGCTTCACGATCACCAACGGCCAGGCCAGCGGCACCGTGCCGGGCTTCGTCAGCACGCTCGGTCGCGGGACGCTGTCGGGAATTCCGATCGCCGGCCTGATCTGGGTGGCCCTGACCCTCGTCGTCGCCTTGGTGTTGTGCCGCACCTCCTACGGGCGCCGCCTCTACGCGACCGGCACCAATCCGGAAGCGGCGCGGATGGCCGGCGTCCATACCGGGCTGATCACCGCCAGCGCGTACGTCATCTGCGCGGTGTTCGCGGCCCTCGCGGGCCTGTTGTTGACCGGCTACGTCGGCTACGTCGACCAGAGCACCGGCGTCGGTCAGAACCTCAACCTGAACTCGATCGCGGCTGCGGTGATCGGTGGCGTTGCGCTCAGCGGTGGTGAGGGGAACGTGATCGGGCCGATGGCCGGCGCGTTCCTGCTCACGATGCTGGCCAACATCATCCTCGTCCTCGGTCTACCGATCGAGTTGCAGTGGATCGTCCAGGGCGGAGTCCTGATCGCCGCAATCACACTAATGGGGCTACGCCGCGGGTGAAGCCCAGGGTTACATGGGAAAGGTTGGTACACGAATGAAGAGGCTCCACGGTGTTTCTAACCCCGACGCTGGTGGCGGCAAGGCCCGCTGGCTGGTCGGGTTGATGGCGCTGCTCGCGGTCCTGGTTGTAGCCGGATGTGGCGGGGGAAGCGGCAGCAGCTCCGCGGGGGGTGAAAGTACCGGCGCCGAAACTACCGCCGACACGGAAGGTGAAAGCACGACGGCCGCCAGTGGAAGCGGCGAACTCCAGCCACCCGAATACGCACAGCAGATCGAAGCTCTGGCCGCGGAAAAAGTGCCTGCCGGCAAGTACAAGAGGCCCGGGCCATACACGCTCGCACTCCTTGATCAGGGGCCGAGCAACGGTTGGGGCAAGACCTACGAGGTGACTGCCGAATGGGCGGCGAAGGAAAACCCCGAAGTATCTGACTTCACCGTCGCCGATTCCGAAGGCAACGTCCAGACCCAGACGACGCAGATGGAAGACGCGATCTCCCGCAAGCCTGACGCGATCATCGTCCACCCGGCCGGCGACGGCTTGGTCGGACCGGCGACGAAGGCGATGGAAGCGGGGATCCCGGTCGTGCTCTGCAGCAACGGCCTGCCCGATTCGAACTCGTTCGCCACCCAGGTGGCGGTCAACTACTGGTCGACCGGCGTCGAGCTGGCCCGCCGCCTGGCGACGATGATGGGTGAAAAGGGCAACGTCGTCTTCATGGGCGGGCTCCCCACCTACCAGCACACGATCATCTACCAGGAAGCCGCGAAGAAGACCTTCGCTGCGGAATTCCCCGAAGTGCACATCACCGACACGACGATGTCGGAATACTCGATCGCCAAAGGTAAGACCGACATGGAGGCCCTGCTGGCCTCCAACCCGACGATCGACGGTGTGTACACCGCCGGCTCCGAGGCGGCGATCGGCGCGCTCCAGGCGTTCGAAGAGCGCGGTGCCGAAATGCCGGCCTTCGCGGTTTCCAACGACCTCAACGGGTTCGTCCGCCTGGCCGAAGAAAACGAAGTCGAATTCGTCGCCGCCCCGGCGCCCGCGTCGATGTCCGCGAGTTGCATCGACACCGCCGTGGATCTGCTGAAGGGCAAATCGGTACCCCGCTTCATCGACGCCGAGGTGGTCACCCCGGACTCGGAAATCTACGACGACAGTGAAGCGAAAAAGCACTACTACCCCGAATTCTCCGACGAATTCGTCGGGCCGCCGATCGCCCCCGCCTCGGTCTACAAGGGCGCCGGCCTGGGCCGGTAGCGAGTCGGGTTCGGTAAATGGCAGTGACGTCGACACCGCCGGTGCTCGCGGTCCGGGACATCCGCAAGCGCTTCGGGGCAACCGAGGCGCTTGCGGGGGTGTCCCTGGAGATCCGTCCGGGCGAGGTTCACGCGCTCGTCGGAGCGAACGGCGCCGGCAAGTCGACGCTGATCAAGGTGATCACCGGCGCGATCTCCCCCGACCAGGGGGAGATCGAAGTCCGCGACGATGCCGGTCCCGAGACCTACGCCAGGTTGACGCCGGTCTCCGCCGCGCGCCTCGGCGTCACCGCGATCCATCAGGAGTTCCACCTGCTGTCCGACCTCTCGGTGGCCGAGAACATCTTCCTTGGGCGCCTGCCGGTCGACGGTCGCGGGCTGATCCGGCGGTCGACGATGCGCGCGCAGGCGGTCGAGCTGCTCGGCCGGCTCGGCTCCGACATCGATCCGCGCCGTCCGGTGCGGACGCTCTCGGTGGCCGGTCAGCAGCTGGTCGAGATCGCGAAGGCCCTCGCCGCGCGAGCCAGGGTCCTCCTCATGGACGAGCCCTCGGCGGTGCTCGGCGGCGCCAGCCTCGACCAGCTGCTCGACGCGGTCCGGCGCCTGCGCGATGCCGGGACGGGGATCGTCTACATCTCCCACCGCACCGAGGAGGTCTACGAGATCGCCGACCGGGTGACGATCCTCCGCGATGGCGCCACGGTCGACTGCCGGCCGACGGACGAGCTGCCGCGCCAGGAACTGATCCGGCTGATGGCGGGCAAGCCGGTGCAGGAGCAGTTCCCCGAGCGGACGGCCGAGCTCGGCGAGCCGGCGCTTGTCGTCCGCGGCCTCCGCACCCGCAACGGCGCACTGCGCGACCTTGACCTGAGCGTGCGGGCGGGGGAAATCCTCGGCCTCGGCGGCATGGTCGGCAGTGGTCGGACGCGCCTGCTGCGGTCGATCATGGGTCTTGAGCAGCTGGCCGGCGGCACGATCGAGTGCTGTGGCGCGAACGTCGACCCCCAGCCGCGCGCGGCGATCCGGGCCGGGCTTGCGCTGGTCCCCGAGGACCGCAAGCTGCAGGGGCTTTTCCTGCCGAAGTCGGTGGGCTTCAACGTCAGCCTCTCGAGCCTCGCCGAAGTCGCCCGCGCCGGTCTGATCGACGGCGGCGCCGAGCGGGCGCTGGTCGCGCGGCTCTTCGAGCGGTTGAACGTCAAGGCGGAGGGCCAGGGCACCCTGGTCGGTCGCCTCAGCGGCGGCAATCAGCAGAAGGTGCTCCTCGCCCGTTGGCTGGCGACCTCGCCGCGCGTCCTGCTCGTCGACGAGCCGACCCGCGGGATCGACCTCGCCACCAAGGGTGAGATCTACCGGCTGATGCGGGAGCTGACCGAGGCCGGGATGGGCATCGTCATGGTCAGCTCGGAGATGCCCGAGCTGATGGGCATGTCGGATCGGATCCTGGTCATGCGCGACGGCGAGATCGTCGCCGAGCTGAGCTCCGACGAGGGCTTCGGCGACGAGTCGATCCTCGCCCTCGCGACCGGGGAGGCCTCGTGATCGCCCGTGCCCTGCCGATCTTGCGGCGCCACGAGGACGCGGTCCCGGTCGGGATCGTCGGCGCGCTCGCCTTGGCGGTGCTCGTCGCCACGATGATCGTCGGCGGCACCTCCGCCGACGCCCACCAGGTGGGTGTCTACATCCGTCAGGCGGTGATCGTGGCGATCGCCGCCATCGGCCAGAGCATCGTCGTGATCGCCGGCGGCATCGACATGTCGGTCGGCGCCAACTCCCAGGTGGCGGCGCTGATCGCCGCCACGGTGTTGGTCGATCACCCCGAGGTCGCGCCGTTCGCGATCCCGATCGCGCTTGCCTGCGGAGTCCTGGTCGGGCTGATCAACGGCAGCGTCATCGTCGCCGGCCGGGCGACGCCGTTCATCGTCACGCTCGGCATGTTCGCGATCCTGCAGGGCGTCGGGCTGATGATCGCAACCGAAGCGATCAGCGGCCTGCCGACCTGGTACTTCGAGATCTATGACGCCGAAGCCTTCGGCATCCCGATCGCCGTCTTCGGCCTCGTGGCCCTCGTCTTCCTCGCCTGGGTGCTGCTGCACAGGACACGCCTCGGGCGGGCCTTCTACGCGATCGGCGGTAATGCCGAGACCGCCCGGCTGGCGGGGATCAGGGTGAGCCGGGTGACGATCGCCGCCTACGCGCTCTGCGGTCTCTTCGCCGCCCTCTCCGGCCTTTTCGCCCTCTCCCAGGCCCAGGTCGGCACCGGCACGATCGGCCACAACCTCGAATTCGCCTCGATCACCGCCGTCGCGCTGGGCGGCGTCAGCCTCTTCGGTGGACGCGGCTATCTGGTCGGGGCGATCGCCGGGGCTCTGCTCCTGAGCTTCCTGCTCAACCTGTTGGGGGCGCTCGGCCTGAGCGCCTTCGTGCAGGAGCTGGTCCAGGGCGCCGTGATCCTTGCCGCGGTCGCGATCTACAAGCCCGCAAGCCATCGCTGATCTGGTGGCCGAGGGACTGGCAGCGAGCTTCGCCCGGTTCGCCACCGAGCTGCGCTTCGAGGAGCTGCCCGCCGCGGCGCGGGCGGCGGCGGCCGACGTTCTCGCCGACACCCTCGCCGCCATTATCGGTGGTGCCGCCGAGACCCAGCCGACGACGTTGCGCGCCGAGCTGGTCGGCGACGAGGTCGGGGATGGGGACGCCGTCGTCCTTGCCGCGGGGCTGCCGCGCGTCGAGCCGGGGATGGCGGCCTTCCTCAACGCGACCGCTGGCACCACGCTCGAGGTTGACGAGTGGCACCCGCCTTCCGGGCACCCGGCGGTGCACGCGCTGCCCGTGGCGCTGGCGCTGGGTGAAGCGCACCACGCCGGCGGGTCCCAGCTGCTCACCGCGCTGATCGCGAGCTACGAGCTGGCGGCGCAGGTCGAGGAACGGGTCGAGCTGCGCCCCGGCCACCATCCGCACGGGGCGATCGGAGCGGTGGCGGCGGCGCTCGGCGGCGGCCTCGTCGCCGGCCTGGCCCCCGAGCAGATCGCCCAGGCCGTCGGCATCGCCGCGTCGATGATGCCGGTCACCTCCTATGCGGCGTGCTATCAGGGGGCGACAGTCCGCAACGCCTATGCCGGCGAGGGCGCCCGGCTGGCGGTCACGGCGGTGCGACTGGCGCGGGCCGGATACTCCGCCGACCCGCTGGCGCTCGAGGCGGCGGTCGAGCGGGCGGCGTCGACCGTCGACCTGGCGGCGGTGCGGCCCCCGGACGTCGATGAGCGGCCGCAGATCCTCTGCAACCAGTTCAAGCTCGACGCGGTCTGCGGGCTCAGCCTGGCGCCGCTCGACGCGCTGCGCGCGGCGCTTGCGCGCGGCATCGCCGATCCGGCGGCGGTTCGCGCCGTGCGCCTCACGGTGACCCCGCGCACCACCTCGATGGACTCGCCGTGGCCTGCCAATGACCTCGCGGCCAAGTTCTCCTTGCCCTACCAGGCAGCGGTCCTGATGCTGCACGGCCGCGTCGACGAGGAGGCCTTCACGCCTCGGCTCCTGGCCGATCCCGAGGTGGCGGCACTTGCCGAGCGGGTCGAGCTGCGCGGGGACGGGGCGCTGCGCGACGGCGAGGCCGCGGCGGTGATCGAGCTCCCGGGCGGCGGGCTGTCGGAAGGACGCTGCGAGCGTCCGCGCGGCCGCTTCGACAACCCGGCGTCACCGTCGGCGTTGCACGAAAAGTGGGCGCGGCTGCTGGCGCGCGGCGGCGTCGTCGATCCGCCGCGGGCGCTGGCGAGCTTCCGGGCCGCGAACGAGGTGCGGGAGATCGCCGAGCTCTGGAACGCGGTCGAGATCGCGTAGCGCGGGCCGAGGCCTTGCCCTTGGATGGGAGCTCTGGGTCGACTCGATCATCGGTGCAGCGCTACCGCTGGGTCGTGCTCGGAGTCAGCTCGTCCGGCGCGGGCGCCTTCTCGATGTTCCGGATGGGCCTGCCGGCCCTCGGTCCGGCGCTGACCGCCGACTTCGACCTCAGTCTCGCCGCCGTCGGCCTGGTCTTCTCCGCGGTGGCGGCGGGGGTGACGATCACGCTCGTACCCTGGGGCGTCCTCACCGACCGGATCGGCGAGCGCCCGGTGATGACCTCCGGGTTGGCGGCCGCGGCCGCGGTCTTGGCCGTCGCCGCCTTTCTGCGCAGCTATGGATCGCTGCTGGTCTGCTTCCTGCTGGCCGGCATGTTCGGCGCCAGTGCGATCGGGGCCAGCGGGCGGGCGATCATGGGTTGGTTCGGTCGTGACGAGCGCGGGTTCGCCCTCGGGGTCCGACAGATGGCGCTGCCGCTCGGTGGCGCGATCGCGTCCCTGCTGCTGCCGCAGTTGACCGACCTCGGCGGGTTACGGGCCGCGCTGCTGGCGCTGGCGGGTGTGATGGCCTGCTTGGCCGTGGCGACAGCGATCTGGATGCGGGACCCGCCCCTCGGCGAGCAGCGGGTGCGCCACGCCCCGCCGGTCGCACCGCTGCGCGACGCCCGCACCTGGCGGCTCGGTCTGGCGAGCTTCCTCCTGATCGCCAGCCAGGCGTCCCTCCTCAGCTTCGTCGTCATCTTTGCCCACCAAGACCGCGATGTCGGCGCCGGTCTCGCGGCGGGCCTCCTGGCGACAGTCCAGCTCGGTGGTGCCGGCGCCCGCCTGGTGGTCGGTCGACGCTCCGACCGGGTGGGCCACCGGATCCCGCTGCTGCGCTCGATCGCCCTCGCCGACGCCGTCCTCCTCGCGGCGACCGCCCTGGCCACCTCCGCCCCTGACCTCGTCCTCTTCCCGATGCTGGTCGTGACCGGGATCGTCGCGATGTGCTGGAACGGCCTGGCCTTCACCGCCGCCGCGGAGATGGCGGGCCGGGACCGGGCGGGAACGGCGATCAGCGTCCAGAATTCGATGGTCGCCCTGGGCAGCATGCTCACCCCGGTCGCCTTCGGCGGCATCGTCCACCTCACCTCGTGGGCGCTCGCCTACGCCCTCAGCGCCGTCCCACCACTCGCCGCCTTCGTCCTGCTCGCCTCGCTGGCGGAGGACGAGCGCCGGCGGGGCGCTGCGCGACGACGTGAGCAAGCCCCTCAGGCGCAGGCGGCGGATCGCCCGCGCTAGGGGTGGCCGCGGTATCTACGACGCCCGCGATCTCTCCACGATCACTCACCTCGACGCGGGATTCTCAGGGGAAGCCCTCTGGATGAGCGAAAGGCCCTGAAGGTCCCGATTCGGACCGCTCGCAGCCGCCGTCCCCACCAATGAGAATCTGGGCGTGGTCAGGCCGGGGCTCGACCGATCACCCGGCAGAAGGCGTGACGCCTTGACGGCGGTGGGGACGGAACCGATCAGTAGGCCTGGGCCGGCATCTTCGGGTCGATGTGGTCGATCGGGATCTCGCGTGCTCCCCCGCTCGTCGCCGGGGCTCAGCGCTCGGTCAGCTTCACGGACTTCATCACCGTGCCGAGGCTGCCGCCGACCGGCAGGAAGGTGAGCCGCAGGTGGAGCTTGGCGGTGCCGGTGCGGGCGAGCCGGCGCTTCGCTTGGCCGATCGGCTTGATCGGGAGCTTCAGCCTCGCAGCGGCGGTCGAGCGCGCGTCGGCCTTGGCGATCCCCTTGCCGGTGAGGAGGAGGGTGCCGGCGCCCGGCACCGAGACCAGCAGCGTGCCGGTGCCCTTCTTCGCGTTGCGCTTCAGCTTGAGGTGGGTGACCTTGTTGGAGGGCGGGGTGTGGGTGGGAGGGGCCGGGGGCGGCAGTGAGGTCGGCGGCGGTGGTGGGCAGCCGGTCACGATGAACTCGTAGGCGCCGATGTCGGTGGCGGGGGCGCCGCCGCAGGCGCCGGGGAGGACTCGCGATTCGCCGGCCAGGGCGGTGACGCCGTTGGCCGCTTCGGTCGCCCCCGCGTCGATCGTCGGCGAGCCGGGCGCCTCGGCGAAGTCGCCGGTCGCGGCGGCGAGGAAGGCGGGCGCCGCCGTCTGGTTGCCGTTCGTCCCCGGAGCGGTGACGGACGTGCCCGAGTTCTGTTCTTTCACCGTCGCGTAGTTGGAGTTCATCAGGGCCACGGTCGCGTGCGACGTGGCGCCGCCTCCGTTGTAGATCCAGACGTCCGGGCCGCCTCCGCGGGCGATCACGTTGGTGGCGGCGATCGTGAAGCCGGTCCCCGGCGATTCGACTTCGCCGAGGATCCCCGCCCCTTCCGCGTTGGCGGCGATCGCCGTCACGTTCCGGAGCGTCACGGTCTTGCCGCCGCCGAAACCCGTGGACTCGGAGAAGATCGCCCCCGCTGAGGGCGAGCCCCCGTGCGCCCAGCAGACGCTGTCGAGCAGCGAGACACCCTGATCCACGGAGCACGCGGAGTGCCCCGCTTCGGTTCCCGTGTAGTCGACGAAGACCCGTTCGGCGGTCCCGGTCTTGAGTTCGAACGTCTGGGTGGTGTCGACGCGGAAGTCGTGGAGCGTGGCGTTCGCGACTTCGTTCACCTCGATGCTCGCCCCGCCGACGGTCTGGATCGTGGTGGTCGTCTCGCTCTCGCCACCGAGGCTGATCGACCGCGATATCAGCAGGGTGCTCGCAAGCGAATAGGCGCCGGGCAGGAGCACGACGGCGTCGCCGGTCGCGGCCTTGGTCACCGACGCCGGCAGGGAGCAGGGAGCGGCCTGGCTGCATTCGGTGCCGACGCCGCCCGGCGCGGCGTAGTAGGTGCTCGCCGCCATCGCCGGCGCCGCGGCGACGGCGGTGGCGGCCGCGAGGGCGAGCACGGCGGCGAGCAGGGCTGGTGTGGGGATCGAGGGGAGCCTGGGCATGGGGCGGCGACGAAGAGTGCCGCCAAACCGTCCAAAAGACAGTCGCGTCTTGGTCGCGTTTTCGCCCTCGCCGCCCTCCCGCTCGACTACGTTCGCGCGCGCACGCCGACGCAGGTCGGTCCACATCAACCCAGCAGGGGAGAACAAAAAGAGATGAATCGTTGGCTCAGTCAGTACCGGGCGAAGGCGAGTTTGACCGCGCTCGTGGTGGGGGCATTGATCGCGGGTGGGGTGCTCGTCGGCTGCGGGAGCAACGGCAGCGACGTTCAGACCTCGGTGGAAAAACAGATCGAAAAGGGCAACGAAACGGCCGAAAAGATCGTCAACGAAACCACCAAGCAGGCGCAGGAAGCGCTGAAGGAAGCCAACAAGGAATCCGGCGCCGCCGACAAGCAGGTGAAGGAAGCCGACAAGCAGGCTGAAGAAGCAGTCGCAGAAGCGAACGCGAAGGCGAAGAAGGGCATCCAAGAAGGCAAGGAAATGTCCAAAGAAATCACCGAAGAAGTCAACAAGCAGATCGAAGAAGCGACCCCGTAGGTCGCCCTTCGACACGAGGAGGGACGATGGGATTCCTGGACAAGGTCAAGGGCACCGCGAAGCAGGCCGTCAATCCCGGCGGCCAGATGAAGGAACGCGACAAGATCCAGAAGATCAACGCGTCGGGCGTCGACGGGACCGCCACCGTCGACTCGATGCAGAAGGTCGGCTCGCAGCTCGGCGGCGGCCACCAGATCGACTTCGAGCTGACCGTCCATCCGGCCGGCGGCGCCGACTACAAGGTGGCGACCAGCCAGTCGATGCACGAGCAGACGCTGAAGGGCGTCGAGCCGGGGGCGAGGGTCGCGGTCAAGATCGATCCCGACGACCCGCAGTCCCTGCTCGTCTGGGGCGCCGCCGGCTGAGCCTCAGCCGGTCGCCGAGAGGTAGGCGGCCACCCGCTCGCAGCCGCGCCGCAGCCGGCGGAAGTAGGCGGCGCGGCTGAGGTGGAGGGATTCGGCGACGGCTTCGTGGGTCGCGTTGCGTTCGAGGTAGCCGCGGCGCAGCACGGTCTGCGTCAGCCGGTCGCCGGCGCTCTCGCCGAAGGCGTTGTCGACCGCGTCGGTGAGGGCGCCGCGGACGGAGTCGGAGCGCGCCGCGATGCTCTCGCCGCTCGCCAGCGGGCTCCGCGCCAGGTCGGCCGGGACGCCGAGGCCGCGGAACGCCTCGCGCACCGTCGCCACCGAGACGGCACGCGCGGTCGCCGGGCGCGCCGGCGCCGCCAGGCCGAGCTCGCGGTAGACGTGGGCGTGGAGCGCGGCGAGCACGCCGCCCGGCCCCCAGTCGATGACGTGGCACTCGATCGTCTCGACGCCGACGCGGGCGTCGAGCTCGGGGACGTGGACGGCGCCTCCCGCGGCGGCGAAGTCGCGCGCGCCCGGCAGCGCCGGGTTGATCGGCAGGTAGCCGTAGCGCGGGCTCCCCGAGGTCGCGGCGAGGAGCCCCGCCATCCCGAGCAGGCCGAAGAGGTCCGGGTCGCGGTCCGCGGCGACGCCGATCATGTCGCGCCAGATCACGGTGTCGTGGCGGTCGAGGCGGCGCGCGTGGGCGAGCCGCGGGCCGAGGATCGGGTCCTCGGCGGCGGGCGGCGGCGCGGTCCCGGGGGTGAGGGAGACGGTCAGGCCGCAGAGGCGCTCGTCGCGGTCGCGGGCGACGGTCGCGTGGTCCGGCGCCGCCTCGAGCAGCGCCCGCGAGCCCTCCCAGACGGCAGCGTGCCGACGCCCGGCCATCGCGGCGTCGGCGGCCTCGAGGTCCCCGGGCCGCAGGCCGTCGACGCGCAGGCGCGCGGACGCCCGCCAGGAGAAGCCCCAGTGGAGCGCCGGGTTGTCGGCGAGTTCGGCGAGGTCGATCACCGTCAGCGGGCCGGCAGGCCCCGTGCCGATCGCGTAGAGGTGGTCGGCGACGCGGCGCCGCAGCGTGCGCTCGAGCAGCGGGTGGTCGCGCCGCATGCAGGCGCGGATCGCCTCGCGGACCAGCTCGTGGGGGGCGATGCCGACGCCGCGCGGCTCGACGAAGTCGCGCCCGCGCAGCCACTCCCACTCGGTCGCCGGGTCGGCGCCGAGCAGCGCGTCGGCGAGCAGTTCGGGCGTCGTCACCCGGGCGATCGCGGCGGTGGCGAGCGTCGCCAGGTGGGTTCCCTGGAGGCGCTCGGCGACCAGGCGCGCGACGAGATCCTCGTCGAGCCCCGCGCCGAGCGCCGCGGCCGGCCCCGACTCGGTGTGGGCGGCGGTGGCGGCGAGCTCCAGCGCCAGCGGATTGCCGTGGGCCCAGTCGCGCGCCCGCGCCGCGGCGTCGGCGGCGAGGCCGTGGCGGCTGAGCACCTCGCTCGACGCCGCCGGGTCGAGCGGCGCGAGCGCCAGCGGCCGGAAGCCGGCCTCCTCGCGCGCCGCCCACTCGGGGCCAGGTGCGCGCCGCGAGGCGATCAGGACGGCGGCGCCGCCCGGCAGCGCCGGGACGAGAACGCGGCGCAGGTAGCCGCCGAGCGCCTCGACGTGCTCGAAGCTGTCGAGGACGACCAGCGGGCGCGCGCCCGCGGCCGGCGAGCCGAGCGCGTCCTCGAGCTGGTCGGGGACCGGTGCGATGTCGCGCCCGTCGATCCACACCAGGTCGTGGCCGGACGCCTCCACGGCCCGCGCGCACGCCGCGCGCAGCAGCGCCGTCTTGCCGATCCCCGCGGGGCCGTGGACGTAGACGGCGGCGACCCGGTCGGCCCTCGCCAGCTCCGCTTCGAGCCAATCCAGCTCACCGTCGCGCGCCACCAGCACCGGGGCAGAATGTCAGATCGGCTATACGATCGCCGCCGTGGAGTCCGAACTCGTCAGGGGATGAAGCTCCGCCCCGCCGCGCCCGCCGAGACCGGCTTCCGTGAGTGTGGGAGGGAGGGAAGCGGGGAGATGGTGCGGGTCCTGTTCGAGAAGCCGTTTCACGCCTGAGGCCGACGGACTGCGGTTTGCTCATTCCGTCTTGACGTCGTCGACCTCGATCGCGGTGATGGCGGGGTTGACGACGTGGCCGTTGGCGAAGACCGCCTCGCACTGCAGCTCGGCCGTCGTCGGCGCGGCGACGGTGGCCGCCCCGGTGAGAGCGACAGGCTGCTTGGCGCCGGGTTGAGGGAAGGCGGCGAGGAAGAGTTCGCCCGATTCGTCGACGGTCGTGGTGCCGACGAGGAGACGACATTCGGCGCCCTGGGCGCTGGATTCGAAGTTGACCGCCTGCGCGGTCGACGTCACGGCCCAGGAGCCGGCTTCCAGGTTCACGCTGGCGATCGTCGCGAAGGGGTTGGACCAGGGGACGGCGCCGGAGATGAATTTCGTCACCGCGTTGCTCGTGCCGCGCGGACCAGGTTCGCCCCGTTCCCCGCGGTCGCCCTTGGCGCCCGTGTCGCCCTTTTCCCCGCGCGCCCCTTTTTCGCCTTTTTTCCCAGGCGCGCCCGTGTCGCCTTGCGGCCCCGCCGGACCGGGCGCGCCGGTGAGCGTCGCCTTCGCGGCCTTGCTGAGTTTCGCCGGCGTGACCGCTGCCGGCTTGAGCTGCTTCGTCCCGACGCTGTTCTTCCCCAGTTGGGCCGCCGCGTAGGCAGTGCCGCCGCCGAGGAGGAGGACCAGGCAGAGGGTGGAGATGACGTTCGCATAGGTGAGCTTCTCTTGCAGGCGTCTCATGGGTTCCTTCCGTTGGACGGGGTCAGGGTGTGGCCTCGACGGCGCGCTCCATGATCGCTTCGATCACGGAGGTCTTGGCGTCGGCGTAGTGCTGGACGTGGCGCCAGCGTCGTGCGGCGAGGCGGCGCTTGGCGGCGGCGTAGGTGTCGCGGTCGCCGTCGTTCGTGCGCAACCAATCGCGGAAGCGGAGCATCCGGTCGATCTCGGAGGCGCCGGCGCCGAAGACGTGGAGGTTGACGTCGGTGTCCGGGCCCTTGAGGAGGCGGTGCTCGAACCAGTCGGGCTCGCGGATGCGCAGGGTGTAGCCGGCGGCCTCGAGCGGCGCGACATAGGAGCGCTCGTCGGCGGAGTCGGGCACGACGAGGACCATGTCGATGATGGGCTTGGCGCAGAGGCCGGGGACCGAAGTGGAGCCGACGTGCTCCACCCGCAGCGCGGTCGGACCGAGGACGCGCCGCACGCGCCCGGCCTCGACCTCGAAGAGCGCGGGCCACCGCGGGTCGTAGTCGACGAGCGTGATCGGCGCGTCGTGCGGGACGAGCTCGCCGACCCGCATCGCCTGCAGCTCCGCGTCGCTGCGGGGAGACGGGTCCTCGGCGGCTGCCACGCGGTTCTCCCTCAGCCTGCCGTGTCGACGGCGGCGGCGCGGCGGCCGAGCGTCCCGCCGATGAAGAGCACGGCGACCGCGACGGCGACCAGCGCCAGGCCGGCGTCGAGGCGGAAGGCGGCGCGGACGCCGTCGACGAACGGCGGCGCGGCGGTGGCGAAGACCGCGGTCGTGAGGCCGAGGCCGATCGAGCCGCCGGCGACCTGCGCCATGTAGAGGACGCCCCCGGCGAGGCTCGTTTCCGAGCTGTCGACGGCGGTGACGCCGGCGGTCGTCGCGGTGGGCGTGAACGAGCCGACGCCGATGCCGAGGATGACCATCCCCGGGACCAGGGCGCCGTAGCCGGCGGATTCGCCGACGACGATCGAGAAGAGGAGGGGCGCGATGGCGACGCAGATCGCGCCGAAGACGGCCAGCGTCTTCGCCCCGAGGCGCGCGTAGAGCGGTCCGGCGACGAAGGAGACGACGGCGAAGGTGGCGAGGAAGGGCAGCATCCCGGCCCCCGCCCCGAGCGGCGAGTAGCCGAGGTGTTCCTGCATGAACTGGGGCAGGTAGAGCATCGCCCCGAAGAAGGTGGCGCCGAGGAAGGGGACGGCGACGAAGGAGGCGGCGAAGCGGCGGTTGGAGGCGAGCGCGCTCGGCACGAGGGCGTGGGTGCCCGCGCGGCGCTCGATCGGCACGAAGGCGGCGATGAGGACGGCCGAGGCCACCAGCAGGCCGATCACCCGCGGGTCGCCCCAGCCCCAGTCGGCGGCCTGGTCGAGCCCGATCAGCAGCGCGACCAACCCGAGCGAGAGCGTCGCCACCCCCGGGTAGTCGATCCGCCGCTCGTCGTTGCGCGGCTCGGCGACGTGCACCAGCAGGTAGGTGACGAGGACGCCGAAGGCGGCGATCGGCACGTTGAGGAAGAAGATCACCCGCCAGGAGGCGAGGTCGGTGAGGAGGCCGCCGACCAGCGGCCCGATCGCGTTGCCGAGCCCCGCCGCGCCGAGGATGATCCCGCCCGCCAGCCCCGCCTTCTCTTCCGGCAGCAGGGCGAAGGTCATGCCGAGGATCGCCGGCCACATCATCGCCCCGCCGATCCCCATCAGCGCCCGCGCCGCGATCAGCCAGCTCTCGGTCTGGGCCGCCCCGGCGAGGATCGAGAAGAAGACGAAGATTCCCGCCCCCCAGAAGAAGCAGCGCCGCCGGCCGAAGGTGTCGGCGAGCCGCCCGCCGGTCACGATCAACACCCCGAACGTCAACGCGTACGCGTTGATCACCCACTGGATCGTGTCGATGTCGGTGTCGAAGTCCCGCTCCATCGTCGGCAGCGCGACGTTGATCGCGGTGAAGTCGTTGGCGATCACGACGACGGCCATCGCCATCGCGAAGAGGGCGAGCCAGGTGGTCCGGGACGAGGTAGGCGTGTCGACGCTCACGTCACGGCGGCAGGCTACGCGAAGCCTCGGCGTACGCACAGTGCGCGATCCGTGGCGTCTGGTTCAGCGGCGAGGGGGGAGAGAATCGACCCCGTGGCGCCTTAGTCGCGGTATGCGCGAGTTAGGCGCCACAGCCGACCGACGGATGGCGATGATCGCGCGGCGCCAGCACGGGATCGTGACGGCGGGGCAACTGGCAGAGGTCGGCATCGATAAGGACGCCGTCCGTCGGCGAGTGAGTGCCGGTCGCCTGCATCGACTTCACCGTGGCGTCTACGCGGTCGGTCATCGGAGTCTGAGTTGGCGGGGACGATGGCTGGCGGCGGTCCTGGCGGTCGGGGACGGGGCGGTGTTGAGCCACACGAGTGCCGCGGCGCTGTGGGAGTTCATGAAGCCGATCCCTGGACCGATCCATGTGACGGTGAGCGGGGACGGAGGAAGGAAGAGGCGTCCGGGGATGCTCATTCATCGCTCGCGCACGCTCCCGTCCCGCGACGTCACGCGACGCCACGGCATCCTCGTCACCACCCCGGCCCGCACCATCGTCGACATCCGCCGCGAAGTCGACGACTACATCTTCCGCCGCGCCCTACGCCAGGCGGAGCTCGCCGGGCATCGCGTCCCGCACCTCTCCACCACCAAGCGCACGCGGTCGGATCTCGAGCTGCTGTTTCTCGGGCTGTGCGACGGACACGGGTTGCCGCGGCCGCTCGTCAACCGCCGCGTGCACGGACACCGGATCGACTTCTTCTGGCCCGGGCGGCGGCTCGCGGTGGAGACCGACAGCTGGGAGTACCACCGCGGCTCGGTGGCCTTCGAGGACGATCACGAGCGCGACCTCGAGCTGCGCGCCC
>JBPYFM010000166.1:0-7112 GCA_051986435.1 Solirubrobacterales bacterium
GGGCGACGATCAGCAGCTGGATCTGCTGCGTGCCCTCGAACAGGTCGAGGATCTTCGCGTCCCGCGACCACTTCTCGAGCAATTCGCTCTCGCCGTATCCGGCGCTGCCGCAGAGCTCGACGCAGCCGAGGGTGACGTCGACGCAGGTGCGCCCCGCCTTCGCCTTCGCCATCGAGGCCTGGAGCGAGTTCGGCTTCGAGTTGTCGGCCATCCAGGCGGCCTGGAGCGTCAGCAGGCGGGCCGCCTCGTAGTCAGCCTCCATCTCGAGGAAGCGGGCGGCCGCGGCCGACTGCGAGAGGGCGGGCGCGTCGTCTTCGATCTCGACTCCCGCCTCGGTCAGCAGCCTGTGCGTTTCCTCCAGCGCCGCCCGGGTGACGCCGACGGCCATCGCGCCGACCAGCGGTCGGGTGTTGTCGAACGTCTGCATCACGCCGCCGAATCCCTGTTTGGTGTCGATCTCGGGGCTTCCGAGCAGCGCCTCTTTCGGCACTCGGCAGTCCTGGAGAATGAAGTTGGCCGTGTCCGAGGCCCTGATCCCGAGCTTGTGCTCGAGGCGGTCGAGCTTCAGCCCCGGGTTGTCGCGCTCGACGATGAACGACTTGATCGCCGCCCTTCCCTTCGAGCGGTCGAGCGAGGCCCAGACGACGATCAGGTCGGCGCGGTCGCCCGAGGTCACGAAGATCTTCTCACCGTTGAGGACGTACTCGTCGCCGTCGAGCTCGGCGGTGGCGCGGATCGCGGCGGAGTCCGACCCGGCTTCCGGCTCGGTGATCGCCATCGCCGCCCACTTGCCGCCGTACTTCTCCAGCTGCTCCTCGGTCGCCACCGAGGCGATCGCCGAGTTGCCGAGGCCCTGCCGTGGCATCGAGAGCAGCAGCCCGACGTCGCCCCAGCAGAGCTCGATGATGCCGAGCACGGTGGAGAGGTTGGAGCCGTTGCGGTTGCTTGTTTCTCCGGCGTCATCGTTTGAAGTGCGGCGCACGCCGGCCGCACCGGCGCCACCGATGTCGGAGCCCTCGTTCATGCCGTCGATCAACGAGGCGAGCATGTCGAGCTCCTTGGGATAGGAGTGCTCGGCCTCGTCGTACTTGCGCGAGATCGGTCGGAAGACCTCGGTCGCGACCTGGTTCGCCTGGCTGGCGAGGGGCTTCAACTTCTTCGGTATCTCGAGATTGATCATGTGAGTTCCTTTCAGCTCTCAGCGCGGGGCGCTAGACGAGCAGGGCGCCCTCCATCACGCCCGCAGCACGGAGGTCGCGGTACCAGCGCTCGACCGGGTGCTCCTTGACGAAGCCGTGGCCGCCGAGCAGCTGGACGCCGTCGGAGCCGATCTTCATCCCCTTCTCGGCGGCGAGCCGGCGGGCGATCGCCGCCTCGCGGGTGAAGTCGGCCCCCTGGTCGGCGCGGGCCGCCGCCCGGTAGGTGGCGAGGCGCATGCCGCTCGACTCGATGCCGATGTCGGAGACGGTGAAGGCGACGCCCTGGCGGTTGGAGATCGGTTCGCCGAAGGCCTGCCGGTCATTCACGTAGGGGATGACGTAGTCGAGGACCGCCTGCGCGGTGCCGACCGACAGCGAGGCCCAGGCGATCCGCGCCCGGTTGACGCACTCGAGGTAGTCGGAGCGCTTGGCCTCGCCGAGGATCGCGGTGGCGGGGACGCGCGCGCCCTCGAGGATCAGCCTGCCGGTGGCGGCGGGGCGGAGCCCCATCGCCGGCTCGTCCTCGATCGAGAGCCCTTTGGTCTTCGACTCGACGACGAAGAGCGCCGGGCCGATGCCCTCGGCGTAGGCGGCGACGACGAAGAGCTCGCACTCGCTCGCCCGGGCGACCATCGACTTGGCGCCGTCCAGGACCCAGTCCTCGCCCTCGCGCCGTGCCTTCGTCTCCAGGCGCATCGGGTTGAAGAGCGGCCGCGGCTCGAGGATCGCCAGCGCCGCGGCGGGCACGTCCTCGCCGGTGAACGCGGGCAGGTAGGTCGCCTCCTGCTCGGCCGAGCCCCAGAGCCCGATCGCGGTGGCGACCGCACCGGGGGCGAGCGCCGCGTAGGCGATCCCCATGTCCCCGTGGGCGAGCGCCTCGCCGATCAGCGCCGCGGTCGTCGCCGCGCCTTCTTCCATCACGCCGCCGAGCTCGGCCGGGACGCCGAGCATCGCGACGCCCAGTTCCGTCGTCTGTGCGAGGAGCTCCGGCGGCGTCCTGCGCGCGTCGTCGGCCTCTTTCGCCGCGGGCCGGACCTTCTCCTCGGCGAACGCGCGGCCCGCCTCCTGGAACATCGCCTGCTCGTCGTCGGGGGTGACGTCGAAGAGGCCCTTCGATTTCGAGCGCGGCTGGCGCGCCGGTTTGCCAAGCGACTGGGCCGCCTTGAAGGTGCGCCCCGCCGCCGTCGCCGTGCGGAACCCCTGTTTGGTGCCCTGGAAGAGGGCGCGCTCGACGCCTTTGCGGATGCGGATGCGATCGAGCAGGTCGGAGCCCGCGAGCCAATTCAGCCCGCGCAGGCCGATGCCCATCGCGCGCTCGGCGACGCCCCTGTCGGTGGTGGTCGTGGTGCTCAATTTGCCTTTCCTTTGGGACTGGTTTTGATGGCGACCGGGGTGATCCGGCCGTCCAGATGTCTCGTGGTGCCCTTGCGCACCGTGAAGAGCTGGTCCTGAGTGGCGAATTCGACCTTCGCCGGCAGCAGGATCGGCCGGCGGAAGCGGACGTCGACGGCGAAGGCGTCGGGGAGGCGCGGCTCGAGCGCCGCCAGCGCCCGCGCCTTCGTCCACATCCCGTGCGCGATCGCCGCCGGGAAGCCGAGCGGCTTCGCGGTCAGCGCGTGCATGTGGATCGGGTTGCGGTCCCCGGACACGGTCCCGTAGCGGCGGCCGAGGTCGTCGCCGAGGCGCCACTCGGCGCTCGCCGGGACGTCGTCGTCGACGATCGGTAACGCCTCGCCCGACGCTGCGCCCGGGTCGCCCTTGCCGCGCCGCAGGATCGTGGTGGTGCTCTCCCAGGCGATCTGCCGGCCGACCCGGACCTCGGTGACGAGGTCGAAGGTCTTGCCTTTCGGGTGCGCTTTCAGCTTCGTCGCCTGCACGCGGAGGTCGAGCGCCTCATCGATGCCGATGTGCCGGTGCTGGGCGATCTTGTTGGCGACGTGGACGAGGCCGATCGAGCCGAACGGGAACGACCCGTCCGACATCAGCGCCATGTGCAGCGGGAAGGCGAGCACGTGCGGGTAGGTCGGCGGCAGGTGGTCGCGCAGGGCGAAGCCGCAGACCTTGGCGTAGGCGGCGACTGCGTCGGGGTCGGCGACGATCTCGTCGAGCTCCAGTCGCACGTCCGGGATCTCGCGGCCGCCGCCCGGGACGAACGGCAGCAGCGAGGCGCCCGGCACCAGCGGCGCTGCCGCCCGCGCGTAGAGCGGCAGGATCGACGGCGCGCCGGTCAGCTTCCTCACCTCGGGCTTCGTCCGGGTCTTGGTCGCGGTCGCCACTGCCTCACGCCCCCAGCAGGCTCTGGCCGCAGACGCGGACCACGTTGCCGTTGACCCCGGTGGTGGCGGGGGAGGCGAACCAGGCGATCGTCTCGGCGACGTCGACCGGTAGCCCGCCCTGCGAAAGCGAGGAGAGCCGCCGGCCGGCTTCGCGCGGGCCGATCGGCATCGCCGCGGTCATCTGGGTCTCGATGAACCCCGGCGCGACCGCGTTGATCGTCGCCTTCTTCTTGGCGAGCGTCGGCGCCATCGATTCGACCATCCCGATCACGCCGGCCTTCGAGGCCGCGTAGTTCGTCTGACCCGAGTTGCCCGCGATCCCCGACATCGAGGAGACGCAGACGATGCGGCCGTTCGGGTTCAGGCGCTTGGAGTCGAGGAGGGCGTCGTTGATGCGCTCCTCGGAGGAGAGGTTGATCTCCATCAGCTGCGCCCAGCGCTCTTCCGGCATCTTCGCGATCGTGCGATCGCGGGTGACGCCGGCGTTGTGGACGACGACGTCGACCCCGCCTTCGGCGAAGTGCGAGGCGATCGCGTCCGGGGCGTCGTCGGCGGTGATGTCGAGGGGCAGGGCTTCGCCGCCGAGCGCCTCGACCACGGCGCGCAGGTCCGACTCCGCCTGCGGCACGTCGAGGCCGACGACCTTGGCGCCGTCACGGCCGAGGGTGGCCGCGATCGCCGCCCCGATCCCGCGCGAGGCGCCGGTCACCAGCGCGGTCTTGCCGGCCAGCGGCTGGTCCCAGTCGATCTCCGGCGCCGGGGCGACGCCCTTGGCGACCCGGATCACCTGGCCGTCGACGTAGGCGGATCTCGGCGAGAGCAGGAAGCGCAGGGTCGAGTCAAGCTGGTCCTCGGCGCCCGGCTCGACGTAGACGAGCTGCGCCGTGGCCCCCTTGCCGCCGATCTCCTTGGCGAGCGAGCGGGTGAAGCCCTCCAGGGCCCGCTGGGCCGTGTGGGCGCGGGCGGAGCCGGCGAGCGCCGGGGTGGTCCCGAGGACGACGACGCGGCCGCTGCGCCGCAGCCGCGGCACGGCGGGGTAGAAGAAGCGCTGCAGCTCGACCAGCTCGGTCGAGTCGGCGATGCCGGAGGCGTCGAAGACGAGCGCCTTGGCCTTGCCCTCGGCGCCGGCGCGTTCGGCGCCGATCTCGTCGAGCACCTTCTTCAGCGCGCGCTCTATTGCTCCGGGGCCGCCGGGGGCGGCGCCGCTCAGCACCGGCCCGGCGACCACCGGGTTGCCGGGCTGCCAGCGGTCGAGGTCGACCGGCTGGGGCAGGCCGACCTGGCGGGCGACGGTCGAGAGGACCGGCGCGTTGACGATCTGCGAGTACCTATCACTCATTTGCTGGCTCCTTCCGGGCCCTCGAGGATCGCGACGACGCCCTGGCCGCCGGCGGCGCAGATCGAGATCACGCCGCGTCCCCTTCCGTCTTCGTGCAGCTGTTTGGCGAGGCCGGCGACGATGCGCCCGCCGGTCGCCGCGAACGGGTGGGCGGCGGCGAGCGAGCCGCCGTTCACGTTCAGCTTGGCCCGGTCGATCGCCCCGAGCGGCGCCTCGCGGCCGAGCTTCTCCTTGCAGAAAGCCGCGTCCTCCCAGGCCTTCAGCGTGCAGAGGACCTGGGCGGCGAAGGCCTCGTGGATCTCGTAGTAGTCGAAGTCCTGCAGCGTCAGGCCGGCGCGGTCGAGCATTCGCGGCATCGCGTAGGCGGGCGCCATCAAGAGGCCTTCGCGCTTGTGGACGTGGTCGATCGCCGCGGTCTGGGCCTCTGAGAAGTAGGCGAGGACGGGGAGGTCGTGAGCTTTTGCCCACTCCTCCGATGCGAGCAGCACGGCCGAGGCGCCGTCGGAGAGCGGCGTCGAGTTCGCCGCCGTCATCGTCCCCTCCGGGCCGCCGAAGACCGGCTTCAGCTTCGCCAGCTTCTCGATGCTGGAGTCGGGACGGAGGTTGCCGTCCCGCTCGAGGCCGAGGTAGGGCGTGATCAGGTCGGTCTGGAAGCCGCGCTCGTAGGCGGCGGCGAGGTTCTTGTGGGAGGTGACGGCGAGCTCGTCCTGCTCGGCGCGGCCGATCTCCCATTCCTTGGCCATGATCGCGCAGTGCTCGCCCATCGAGAGGCCGGTGCGCGGCTCCTCGTTGCGGGGGATGCGGGGGACGATGTGGCCGGGGCGGAAGCGGGCCAGCGTCTTCAGCTTGTCGGCGGTCGAGCGCTGCCGGTTGGCGTCCAGCAGCGTCGCGCGGAGCTCTTCGTTCAGCTCGATCGGCGCGTCGGAGGTGGTGTCGGCGCCGCAGGCGATGCCCGCGTCGATCTGCCCGAGGGCGATCTTGTTGGCGACCAGGATCGCGGTCTCGAGACCGGTGCCGCAGGCCTGCTGGACGTCGTAGGCGGGCGTCTCGGGGGCGAGGCGGGTGGAGAGGACGCTCTCGCGGGTGAGATCGCGGTCGTGGGAGTGCTTCAGCACGGCGCCGCCGGCGACCTCACCGAGGGTCTCGCCCTCGAGGCCGTAGCGGTCGATCAGCCCGTCGAGCGCGGCGGTGAGCATGTCCTGGTTGGTCGCGTGCGCGTACTTGGTGTCGGAGCGCGCGAAGGGGATCCGGTTGCCGCCGATGACGGCAACCCGGCGGGTCTCTGAGGTCATGCCTTGGGGGTTCCTTTCCCGGGTTTGGAAGTGGGGGAGCCGGCAGCCGCCGACCGGGCGCGGATGCCCGGCTCGACCGTGGAGATGAGGAGCTCGGCGGCCTCGCCGGCGGAGATCGCCTCGGTGCGCAGCCACCAGCGGGCGAGCTCCTCGGCGGCGCCGAGGAGGGCGGCGGAGAGGGCCTCGATTTCGACGCGGGCGGCGTCGCGGCGGGTCGCGGGCATCTGGGCGAGCAGCGATCCGGACACCAGCGCGAGGATCTGCCCGCGGTAGGAGGCGACCGCGTCGGCGACCTCGCCGCTCGCCGGCAGCGTCTCGTCGAAGAGCACGGCCCAGGCGGCCCGGTCGGAGTCGAGGAAGGCGAAGAACGCCCGCACGCTCGCCCCGAGCGCGTCGCCGGGGCTGTCGGTCCCGGCGATCGCCTCGCCGACCGTCCGCGTCAGCGAATCCCCCGCCTGCTCCATGCAGGCGATGTAGAGCCGCTCCTTGTTGCCGAAGTAGTTGTAGAGCAGCGGCTTCGTCACCCCGACCGCCGCCGCGATCTCGTCCATCGTCACGTCCGCATAACCGCGCTCGGCGAACAGCCGATGCGCCACCTCGAGCGTCTGCTCCACCCGATCGCTCCGCGACATCCGCGATCTGACCGCTGCATCCATCGATGCATACGTTACCGGGCTATAAATTTATATGGGCGTAACGTGACGAGGTCACATAGGGGAGGGGGCCGGGGCGGCGCTTGGCGCGCCTGTGGCGGTTCGGGGAGCTGGCGCCTCGTTGGGGCTGGCGCGTTGGGAGCCGGCGCCTCGTTGGGGCTGGCGCGTTGGGGAGCTGGCGCCTTGAGGAACTGTCGCCCGGGGGGCCTGCGCCGGGGGAAGCTGGCGCCCGGGGCGGCTGATCGGGGGTCCTGGCAGGCTGTGACCCCCGATCAGCCGCCCAGGTCGGGAGGTGGTGCGGGAGACGCCGGGGGTTCGTCACGCCTCCGTGGGCTTCTCCACGGAGGCGTGAG
>JBPYFM010000167.1:0-6193 GCA_051986435.1 Solirubrobacterales bacterium
ATCAACGAGACGCGCGCGTGCCACATCGTCACGATCGAGGATCCGATCGAGTACCTGCACCAAGACCGCAACTCGATCATCAACCAGCGCGAGGTGGGGATGGACACGGCGTCGTTCAACCGAGCGATGCGGCGCGTCTTGCGCCAAGACCCCGACGTGATCCTGATCGGCGAGATGCGCGACGAGGAGACCGTCCGCACCGCCCTCTCCGCCGCCGAGACCGGCCACCTCGTCCTCTCCACCGTCCACACCCTGGACGCCACCGAGACGATCAATCGCATCATCGACTTCTTCCCGCCCCATCTCCAGCACCAGGCGCGCGTGATGCTCGCGGCGACCCTCAGAGGCGCGATCGCCCAACGCCTCGTGCCCGACATCACCGGCGAGGGCCGCGTCCCGGCCTCCGAGATCCTCGTGGTCACCGGCCGCGTGAAGGACCTGATCATGAACCCGGAGGAGACCGGCAAGATCACCGAGGTCATCGGCGAAGGCGAGTACTACGGCATGCGCACCTTCGACCAATCCCTCCTCACCTACGTGATGGAGGGTCGCGTGGCCGAGCAGGTCGCCCTCGAGTACGCCTCCAACCCGCACGACTTCAAACTGATGCTCGCGGCCGGCGGGCAGCGGGCGAGCGGGATCGAGCAGCTGAGCGCACCCGCTTCTCGGTAGTACGGGCGTCCGACTACGAGGAGCGCGCTTCGCCGGTTCTCAAGCCGGGCGCGTCGCTGTCGATGTGCCTAGGGATGGCGATCGGTGGGCTCAGACGGCGAATCACCAGCCTGGTGCACGGCGAGGGCGGGATCGCCCTGCCGGTGGCCCTCTTCGCCATGGTCGCGGGCATGTCGCTTGCCGGCGTGGCGGTGATGGCCACGGTCGACGTTCAGCACGGAACCGCCCGGGACAGCTCCTCGAAGGGGGCGATCGCCGCCGCCGATGCGGGCGCCAACGTGGCCCGGGCCCGCCAGAATCGCTACGCCTTCATCCTCAACGAAAAGAATCCCTGCCTTACCGTCGGGTCCGGCGGGACGCTGGAAAAGACGCAGGCCGAACTGGTTTCGGGCCAGCCCTGGTGCCCGTCGGTCCACGGGACCGTGGGCAGCGCGACCTACGACTACCGGGTAAGTCCGGTCGGCCTCGCCTGCGGACAGTACGAACTCTGCGTCGTCTCGACTGGAACCACCGGCGAAGTCAGCCGCCGGATCGAGGTGACCTTCGATCGCTCCGGCGCGTTCAAAAACGAACAGGAAAACACCTCATGGTCGAACGAAATCCATGAAAAAACCGAAACCCTGGAAAAAGAACTGAACCAGGCCAAGGAAGAAAAAAACCAGCAGAAAATCACCGAGATCGAAGAACAGCTGGAAACCTTGCGCGAAGAAGAAGCAGCGCGCGCGCACCTCGAGGGGTTCGTCGGCCGCGAAGGGATAACGCTCAGCGGCAACGCCGACATCAGGGTCGGAGTGGGCACCAACGGAAACCTTGAAACCTCGGGCAACGCCGCGATCTGCGGCGACATCCGCCACGGGGTGGGGAAAAAATGGACGAAATCCGGCAACGCCCACCAGTGCAGCGGATATCAGGTGAGCGAAAGCAATCAGGAACTGACGCCGGTCAGCAGCTTCATCCCCCTGAACATCGCGACGAGCAACTCCGACTATCGGCTCGAAAGCTGTTCGAAGAGCGGCGGTCCCACCGGCTGTCAGTCGGACACCCTCACCGGCGACAAGTGGTCGACCAACTACCCCTTCAACCCGACCACCCGGGAAATCAACCTCACCGCGAACGCCACCTTGACGGTCGGGGGCGGGGACTACTGGGTCTGCTCGATCAGCTTCAGCGGTAACTCGCAGCTGATCATCGCCAAAGGTGCGCATGTCCGCTTCTTCTTCGACACGCCGGAACACTGCGGCAACAACGGCAATCAACTGAACTTCAGCGGCAACAACCGCATCTCGGCCACCGGCTATCAGCCGTCCCTCGGCCAGTTCGAACTCCCGGGCTTCTACTTCCTCGGTTCGCCGACCGGAGCCAGCCAGATCAACCTCAGCGGTAACGCCTCGGTCACCAACGAGCTGATCATCTACGGCCCCGACACCTACATCAACATCAGCGGCAACGCGACCTGGAAGGGAATCATTGCCGGCAAGCAGATCAACATGAGCGGCAACGGCCATGTCGAACAGGACGCCGGATTCCAGGTGCCGCCCGAACTCAACCCGAAACCGGGAGAAAAATCGGAAGCCGTCGTCCAGCTCGAAGAAGAAATCAAGACGCTTGAAGAAGGCGGTGTGGAAAGCGCCGAAGAACTGGAAATCAAGGAAAAGCAGCTGCACGAAGCCGAAGAAAAAGAATTCTCGAAAACCAATAGCGCCCCGATCTATTTCACGCCCCAGGCCTACTTCGAGTGCACGTCGGTGCCGAGGCTGGGCGAAGCCCCGAACGCGAGTTGTTGATCACCCCCTCGAGGCCGCCGCGACCCACCGCTCAAGCGTGTGCCAGCCGCTGTCGAGCTAAAGAGAAGTCCCGATGAGAGAGAAGCTGAACAGCAACCCGCTGGTACAGATGGGGGTCATCGCCATCCTCTTGGTGGTCGGTGCGATCTTCCTGTTCTCGAGCATGGGCGGCGGTGGCGGTGGGGGTAGTCAGGAAAGCGGGGCCGAAGGGTCGCTGAGCGCAAGCTCGGCGCCGGCCGGAGAAGGGCCCGCGCCTTCGCCCGGGGTCTCGCCGGGACCGGTCGAAGCACTGGGTCAATCTGTGATCTCGTCCCGACCGCTGCCGCGACCAGTGCTCGAGGCCTGGCGAGACGACCGCACGGTGGCGCTGATCTTCGTCCACGACGGCGGGATCGACGATGACCTGGTCAAGCACGCAAGCGCGCGCCTCGACGGGATGTCCGGGGTATCCACCTTCGTGGTCCCCGCGAGCAAGATCGCGCGGTACGCGGCGATCAGCGAGGGCGTCGGCGTCGAACGCGTGCCGGCCCTTGTCGTGATGACGCCGAAGCGTCTGGACGGCTCGACTCCGACGGCGTCCGTCACGTACGGATTCCAGAGCGATCAGAGCATCGTCCAGGCTGTCGTCGACGCCGGCTACAAGGGTCCCACGATCGAATACCACCCGTGAACATGGATCCGCGGGATTATCCGAGCCATCTCCGGCCGGTCCCGGACTCCGGTGGCTCGGCCGCTCCCGCGCTCGAGCAGGAGGGCGACGCCACTCCCGGCTTGACGCCGCCGCTAGCGCGAGGCCGACACACCGAATTCGTCACGGACGTCCTGGTCGACCTCGGGTTCGTCGGCGACGATCGCGCCCGCCAGGCGATCGAAGAGGCCCGGACGGCCGGGCGGCCGCCCGAGCAGCTTCTCCACGAACAGGGAGCCGTCGATGCCGACCAGCTCTCGCGCGCCGTCGCCGAGCGCTACGGCCTCGACCACGTCGACCTGTCCGCGTACCAGGTCGACATGGCGGCGGCGAACCTGATTCCGGTCGCCACCGCCCGTCGATACCAAGCGCTTCCGGTCGGCTTTGTCGACAAGCGGGCGCTGCTGGTGGCGATGGCCGACCCGACCAACGTCCTCGCGGTCGACGACATCAGGATCGCGACCGGCCTCGACTGCCGGATCGCCGTCGCCGCGCCCGAGGACATCGAGGCCCTGATCGGACGCCTCAACACCCTGCAGAGCGCGGTCACCGAGGCGGTCACCGAGGGCGAAGACGACGACGAGCTCGCCGAGGTCAGCGCGTTCGAGGTCACCGCCGAAGACGCCCCGGTGATCAAACTCGTCTACAGCATCCTTGGCCAGGCGGTCGGGGAGGGTGCTTCCGACGTGCATTTCGAGTCCGGTGAAGACGGTATGCGTGTGCGTTTTCGCGTCGATGGCGTCCTCCGTGAGGCGGCGCACGTGCCGAAGCGGATGGTGAACGCGGTGGTCTCCCGGGTGAAGATCATGAGCGACCTCAACATCGCAGAGAAGCGGGTGCCACAAGATGGCCGGGTAAGCGTCTCCGTGGCCGACCGGCGGGTGGATCTGCGGGTCACGACGCTGCCGACCCAGCTCGGCGAGGGGGTGACGATCCGCATCCTCGACAAAGAGACCGCGCAGCGCTCGCTCGACGATCTCGGCATGGACGGTTCCGCCCGCGAGCGGTTCGTCGCGGCGTTCCGGCAGGCCTATGGAGCGGTGCTGGTGACCGGGCCCACCGGCTCCGGCAAGTCGACGACGCTCTACGCGGCGCTGCAGGAGCTGAACGCCGTCGAGCGGAACATCCTCACGATCGAGGACCCGGTCGAGTACCAGCTGACGGGGATCAACCAGATCAACGTGAACCGTAAGGCTGGGCTCGACTTCGCGACCGGCCTGCGCTCGATGCTGCGCGCGGACCCCGACGTCGTGATGGTCGGCGAGATCCGCGACAGCGAGACCGCCCGGATCGCCGTCGAGGCGGCCCTGACCGGCCACATGATGCTCTCGACCCTCCACACCAACGACGCTCCGGGCGCCATCACCAGGCTGACGGAGATGGGGATCGAGGTCTTCCTGATCGCCTCGGCGGTCGACTGCGTCGTCGCCCAGCGACTCGCCCGCCGGCTCTGCAGCCACTGCAAGCGCCGTACGGTGCTGCCGCCGGAGGCACTGGCCGAGGTCGATGTGCGGATCGGCGGCGGGATCGAGGCCTACGAACCGGTCGGCTGCGCCCGCTGCAACCAGAGCGGCTATCGCGGGCGGGTCGGACTCTTCTCGGTCATGGCGATGAGCGAGCCGATCAAACAGATGGCGGTCGCCGGCGCGCCCGAGGCGCAGATCGCCGCCGCCGCGCGGGAGGAGGGGATGCTCACGCTGCGCGAGGACGGGATCGCCAAGGTGCGGGGCGGATTGACGAGCCTCGAGGAGGTCATCCGTGTCACCGCATAGTCGAAACCAGGTATCGAGGAACGACCCCGTGCGGTCGATCTAGGTCCCATGGATTTCGACTTCTCCGAGGTCCTCGCCCACATGGTGTCGGTGAGGGCGTCCGATGTGCACCTGACGCCGGGCTTCCAGCCTGCGATCCGCGAAAAGGGGCGGATCGAGCCGATGGACGGGTTCCCGGTCCTTACCGGGACCCACACGCGTGAGGTCGTCTACGGCATCCTCAACGACGATCAGCGCAAACGGTTCGAGGTCCACAAGCAGCTCGACTTCGCCTACGCGATCCCGGGTGTCGCCCGCTTCCGCGTGAACTGCTTCTTCCAGCGCGGCGCGGTCAGCGCCGCCTTCCGTCTCGTGCCGCAGGAGATCCCGGCGCTGGACTCTCTCGGTGTGCCGCAGGTCCTTCGCGAGCTGGCGGCCAAACCTCGCGGTTTCGTCCTCGTCACCGGGCCGACCGGCTCGGGCAAGAGCACGACCCTCGCGGCGATGATCGACGTCATCAACTCGGAGAACCAGGACCACATCCTCACCATCGAGGACCCGATCGAGTTCCTGCACCATCACAAACGCTCGATCGTCAACCAGCGCGAGATCGGCTCCGACGCCGAGAGCTTCGCGCTCGGCCTCCGCGCCGCCCTGCGAGAGGACCCGGACGTGATCCTGGTCGGCGAGATGCGCGACCTGGAGACGATCTCCACGGCTCTGACCGCGGCCGAGACCGGGCACCTCGTGTTCGCCACGCTGCACACGCAGGACACCGCGCAGACGATCGACCGCATCATCGACGTGTTCCCGGCCCACCAGCAGGGCCAGGTCCGCGTTCAGCTGTCCGTCGCGCTCCAGGGCATCATGACCCAGCAGCTGCTGCCCACCGCCGATGGCTCCGGGCGCGTGGTGGCGGCCGAGGTGCTGGTGCCAACCCCGGCCGTGCGCAACCTCATCCGCGAGGGCAAGACCCACCAGATCTACTCGGTGCTTCAGACCAGCTCCGCGGCCGGGATGCAGACGATGGACTCCGCCCTGGCCACGCTCACGCGCCAGGGGAAGATCACGCGCAAGCTGGCCGAAGCGCGCTCATCGACGCCCGAGGAGCTGCAACGCCTGCTCGGCGACGAATCCGTGGCATTCGGCAGGCAGGCCGCCTAGAAACGGTCGCGGATGAGCACGTACGTCTTCAAGGCGATGGACCTCGCCGGGGTCAAGGCGAGGGGTGAGCTCGAGGCCGACTCCAAGCAGGCCGTCTCCGACCAGCTCAAGCAGCGCGGGCTGATCGTTCTTGA
>JBPYFM010000168.1:0-18651 GCA_051986435.1 Solirubrobacterales bacterium
GTCCAACACGCACGGGGGTGCGGTCGTCCTAACCGGCGCTATAGGTCGGTTAGGACGACCGCACCCCGGGGGACCCTCGATCCGGGCCCGGAAAGGGACGGAAGGCGCCCGGGCGTGTGACGTTCCCGGCACCTTCGTCACCGATCCGCCCCTGACGGCCCCGGTCGGCCGGAGGTGTGCCTTCTCCCGCACGGGCTCCTCACGTGAGTCCGACCGCCTCACGTCCCTGTACCGGCTCCCCCCGCACCCCTCACGTCCTGGGCGCCTCATGGGGGTCACAGCCTGCCAGGACCCCCATGAGGCGCCCAGGACACCCGCCCGCGCCCCGCAGTGGTGTGGACGGCCCGCGGAAGTAGCGCGGACGGCCCGGCGCGGACCGGGAGCTAGGCCCGCGCGGCGCGGGCACTCAGTAGGAAGCCACGGCTCCCGCGATCTTGTCCTGGTAGTAGTGCGCCGTTTCGGTGCTGCCGACGCTGCCCATCAGGGTGGAGAAGGCCATGACCCTGCCGCTGGTGTTGAAGCAGTAGCCGGAGAGGTTGCTGACGCCGGTCAGGGTGCCGGTCTTGAGGCGGCAGCGGCCGTAGGCGGCGGTGCCCTTCATCCGCCCGGCGGTGGTCCCTTCCTTGCCGGAGAGGGCGAGGTCCTGGATGAATTCTTCGCCGATCGCGCTCTTCTGGACGCCGAGGAGGAGCTTCACCACGTCGTCCGGGGAGGCGAGGTTGCCGCGGGTGAGCCCGGAGCCGTCGAT
This sequence comes from Solirubrobacterales bacterium, assembly GCA_051986435.1. GTDB lineage: Bacteria > Actinomycetota > Thermoleophilia > Solirubrobacterales > 70-9 > VAYN01. The sequence goes on from JBPYFM010000168.1 coordinate 749, forward strand.
CTGCTGGATGTCGGAGCCCATGGTCCGGGCGTATTCCTCGACCACGTGGGTGCCGGCGGCGGTCGTGCCGGCGCCGCCGAAGCGCGCTCCGAGGAGCTTCTCCAGCATCTCGGCGAAGAAGTTGTCGGAGTAGACGTCGGTGGTGTTGACGATCTGGCTGAGCGGCGGGGAGCGGACCACGGCCACGGATCTGGCGTCGGCGGGGGACTTGCGGATGGCGATCGTCGGCGAGATGCGGATCCCCGAGTGGCGCATGCTGTTGTCGAGGGTCTGGGTCGCCAGCTTCGCCGGGTTGGAGGAGAAGTGGCTGGAGCTGGTGTTCCCGGCGAAGCCGGAGTTGAAGTCGAGGCCGGACAGGGGCCCGATGTAGACCGAGGTCGCGTAGCCCGAGTCGGCGACGCCGCTTTTGCGGTCGAAGATCGTGGCGTCGCCGTAGAGGCGCCCGGTCACCTGCTTGATCCCGGCGCGCTTCAGCTGCGGCACGAGGGCGAAGATGTTGGTGCCGAGGCCCGCCAGGTAGCTGTTGTAGAAGGCCGGCGTGCCGAGGGTGGGGTCGCCGCCGCCCCGCAGGTAGAGGCTGCCGTGGAGGACACCGTTCGCGTCGACGGTCCCGTCGGTCAGGACCTTGGTCGGGATCGTCGCCGACGGGCCGAGTTTGCTGAGCGCCGCCGAGGTGGTGAAGAGCTTCGTGTTCGAGGCCAGCGGCAGCATCTTTTCGGCGCCCGCCGCGCAGACCACTTCTTCGGTTTCGGTGTCGACGACCATCAGGCCGCTCTGGGCGCCGCCGCCGGCCTTCAGCCAGGCCTTCATCTGGTTGCAGGAGTTGGCGGCCGCGGCGGAGCCGGTGAGCGCCGGCAGCAGCCCGAGGCAGGCCACGAGGGCCGCTATCGACGCCTTTCTCATCCTCCCTACCAACACGGCGGGGACGGAAGGTAGCGGCCTGGTCGGTCCGAACCGCGATCGTGATGCGACTTGCATGCGGGTACCGCCGGGGTGATCCGGGATACTTCCGGTACAGGCATGGGGAAAGTCGTAGACATCGAGTCCAAGCCGCGACGTAAGTCGGGACGTCGCAAAAAGCCGTCGAAGACCGCATTGGTGCTCGGCGGCGGCGGGTTCACCGGCGGCGTGTATGAGATCGGCGCGCTGCGGGCGCTCGACCTGCTGGCGGTCAACAGCACGGTCAACAACTTCGACGTCTACGTCGGGACGAGCGCCGGCTCCTTCGTCGCCGCGATGCTGGCGAACGGGATCACGCCGGACGAGATGATGCAGGTGATCAACAGCCGGGTCGACTCCGACCTCGACGACCTCGAGCTGGGGAAGATGCTCAGTCCCAACTACATGGGCTTCGTCAAGAAGGGCCTGGCGCTGCCCTTCCGCACGGTCGAGGCGGCGCGCGCCTTGCTGCGGATCAAGGACCTCTCGGCGATCGACTTCGGCGTCGCGCTGGCCGAGAACCTGCCGACCGGCCTCTACAACGGCAGCGGGATCGGCGACTACGTGGCCGACGTGCTGACCGACGGCGGTCGCTCCAACGACTTCCGCGTCATCGACCCGGAGCTCTACCTGACCGCGACCGACCTCGACACCTGCGAGCGGATCGTCTTCGGCACCGAGGAGTGGCGCGACGTGCCGATCTCCAAGGCGGTCGAATGCTCGACCGCGCTGCCGATCGTCTACAAGCCGATCGACCTGAAGGGGCGCCAGCTGGTCGACGGCGGCATCCGCTCGACCACCAACGTCGACATCGCGGTCGAGGCGGGCGCCAAGTTCATCGTCGTCGTCAACCCCCTCGTCCCCTACATCAACGACTTCGAGAAGACGATCCCGACGATGTTCGGCAGCCGCGTCCGCCGCGTCTCCGACATGGGGATGCCGGCGATCGGCAACCAGGTCTTCCGCCTGATCGCCCACGCGCGGCTCCACCAGGCGGTCGAGCAGTGGCAGGAGCTCTACCCTGGCGTCGACATCCTCCTGTTGGAGCCGGAGGAGACCGACGAGCTGATGTTCGGCACGCCGATCATGGACTACGGCCACCGCCTGGAAATCGCGCGCCACGGCTTCGAATCGGTCACCGCGACCCTCGCCCAGGACTACGACCGTTATGCCGAGATCGCCGCCAAGCACGGTCTCGAGATCTCCGAGCGCCGCCTCCGCCGCGTGGTCGAGGCGGCCGAGGAAACCGAGCCCGAAGAGTCCTCCGCCTGGCGCCGCGTGCTCGAGCAGACGACCTCGGTCCTCCTCCGCCAGAGCGGCGAGGCGAGCTAGGCCCGCTTCTCCCGGCGGTCTTTCCAGTAGGCCGGTGGCAGGGCGGAGCGTTCGGCGTCCGAAGGCTTCGGCGGCGACTTCACAGGCTCTTTCAGAGTGCCGATCGGGCGGAATCCCGCGCTGGTTCTTCTAACTAGATGACGACCCCGTGGCATCGTTCGATCCTAGTCCCTGATTATCAGGATTACTCTTTCCATGGCGACGGTGCTGGGATGTCATAGAACTCCAGGGAGACGATGCTGCCGCTGGAGAGCCAGGGCCCGAGGGACTGGCGTGCTGGTGCGACGAACCAGCCTTGCTCGTCGAGGTCCCATCGTTGGCTCAGGTAAAGGTCGGGGACCTCCTCGCTGTAACCGGCCACACCGTTCTCGTCGTAGCGGCCGCCGATGATCCTGCCGTCGGCGAGCGTTGCTCTGATGAGGCAGGGACCCTGTTCGTCAAAGAGGGGGTTCCAGGCGGAAATCACGTTGTGTGCATCGGAGCCCACCGCGAGGCGGAGTACAAATGGTCGGACCCGTTTTGAGGCCATCCACCGGGAGCCGATGACGGCCACGAGCCCAGGTAGCAGGAGGAGGATCGCGAAGGCCGCGAGGAGATCGTCGCGGCGACCAGCAGGACGCCGTAGATGACGGCGCTGTCGAGGAGCGCTGAGAGGAGGCGCTCGAAGGGGGCGTCCTCGCCGCGGACCAGGTAGAGGCGCTCGCGGAGGATCAGGGCGATGAAGCCAGGGAGGACGAAGGCTCCGAGGATCAGGATCGCGGTTCCGGTGTCGAGGGACATCGCCGACCCAAGGCGCCGGGACGTGAAGAATTACCCCCGTCGATCGAACCTGGGTCCCGGAATTTCGGGACAACTCGGCGGCTACGCCGCGTAGAGCTCTTCGATCTCCTTCTCGTGCTTCTGGGTCACCACGGCGCGCTTGACCTTCAGGGTCGGCGTCAGCTCGCCGTCTTCCTGGGTCAGGTCGCGGGGAAGGATGGCGACCTTCTTCACCTGCTCGACTCGGGCGAATTTCTTGTTGATCTCCTCGACGTGGCCTTCGATGACCTTGCGGATTGCAGGGTTGGTCGCCAGCTGCGCGGGGTCCGCCGGGAGTCCGTGCTCCTTGGCGTAGGCGACCGCCTCTTCGGGGTCGAGGGTGACCAGGGCGACCAGGTAGGGGCGGCGGTCGCCGACCACGACGCACTGGGAGACCAGCTGGTGCTGGCGGATCTCGGCCTCGAGGTTGGCCGGGGTGATGTTCTTGCCGCCCGCCGTGATGATGATGTCCTTTTTGCGGCCGGTGATCTTGATGAAGCCTTCCGAGTCGATCTCGCCGATGTCGCCGGTGTGGAGCCAGCCGTCGACGATCGTCTCAGCCGTCGCCTCGGGGTTCTTGTGGTAGCCCTGGAAGACGTTCGGGCCCTTGACGAGGATCTCGCCGTCGTCGGCGATCCGCACCTCGCAGCCCGGGAAGGGTTTGCCGATCGTGCCGAACTTGAAGTCGTCCTCGGCGGCCACGGTGGCGGCGGTCGAGGTCTCGGTCATCCCCCAGCCCTCGACCACGAGGACGCCCGCGGCGTCGAAGAAGCGCAGGATGTCGGGGTTGATCGGCGCCGCGCCGGAGACCGCCAGCCGCAATTTGCCGCCGAACAGGCCGCGAATTTTGGAGAGCACTTTCTTGTCGGCGAAGGCGTATTGGCGCCGCAGCAGCCAGCCCGGTTTGCGCCCGGCCCGTTCGGCCGCCCGCGTCCGTTCGCCGACCTTGATCGACCAGTCGAAGATCGCTTTTTTGAGGCCGCCCTCTTTCTCCATGCCGCTGTTGGCGGCGGTGTAGATCTTCTCGAAGATCCGCGGGACCGAGGGGAAGTAGGTTGGTTTCAGTTCCGCCAGGTCCGGCATGATCTTGTTCGGGTCGCCCTGCCAGTAGGCGAGCGTCGCGCCGAGGTCGAAGCTGCCCAGCTGGATCAGCAGGGCGAACGAGTGGGCCAGCGGCAGGTAGAGGTAGGTGACGTCGTCTTCCTCGATCACGCTCGTCTGGTTGACCATGTCGAGCATCGACCGGTAGTTGCCGTGGCTGATGATGCACCCCTTCGGCGGGCCGGTCGTGCCGGAGGTGTAGATGAAGGTGCAGATGTCGGCCGGGGTGACGGCGTCGATCCGCTGCTGGAAGACCGCCGCGTCGACCTCACCGGCTTTGGCTGCGAGCGCCTCCATCGAGATCACGTCGTCGGCGTCGCCGACCATCATCACGACCTGCTCGAGCTGCGGCAGCCCGCCGCGGACCTCGCGGATCTTCGCCAGCTGCTCGTCGTTCTCGACGACGACGACCTTGGCGTCGGAGTTCTCGAGCACGTAGGCGCACTCCTCGGGCGAGTTCGTCTGGTAGATCGGCACCACGGTGGCGCCGATCGAGAGCGCCGCGAAGTCGAAGTAGGTCCACTCGGGCCGCGTATTGCCGAGGATCGAAACGCGGTCGCCTTTCTCGATCCCGAGCGCCACCAGGCCTAGCGCCAAGGGCTTGACGATGTCCAGCACCTGCTGGAAGGTGCGGTCGACCCAGGCGTCGCCTTCCTTGAACCGCACCGCCGGGTGCGCTCCGTAGAGCTCCGCCGAGCGGACCAACAGGTCCGCCAGCGTCTTTGAATGGGTCCCCCGCCCGTCCATCGTGGGGGAGTCTATTAGTGCGGCGTATCGGTGCGCAAATTCGGTTTCCCGGCGCCGGAGTCGCTCATGCGCAGCGAGGATTCGAAGAGGGCTCGGTCGATCCGGCCGTGGAAGATCGGGACGCCCATCTGGACACACCTCCCGATCACCTCCTGCTGATTCATGCGCAACTGGTCGGCGAGCTCGCTCGGCGTCAGGTGGTTGGCCATCAAGACCCTCCAATGTCTGAGAGGAAATAGGGGACTTCCTGTCTACCCCGATCACCGGGGCCTGTCAACGGCGACTCCCGCACGTAGGGAGATGCCGACGATCGCGGGTCGCGATAATGGGGTGGTGAGCCCCGTCACCAAAGACCCCGAGCCCGAAGTCCTGCACAAGCCGCTGCCCCGGCGCGGCCGCGGCTGGGTGATCCTGATCGGGGCCTGCGTGCTGCTGGCGTTGGGTTACGCGATCGTCAACATCGCCACGCAGAAGCCGAACAAGAACACCGTCCATATCAACGGCGTCGGCGAAGCTCAGGAACTCTTCGGCGGCGTGCCGCAGGAAGGCGCCCGCCTCGGCTCCGAAGACGCGCCGGTGACGGTCCAGGTCTTCGGCGACGAGCAGAGCTCCTTCTGCCGCGAAGGCTTCCTCGCGACGATCCCGGAGCTGGCCGAAAAGTACGCCCGCCCGGGCTCGGTCAAGTTCCTCTACCGCCACTACTCGAACAGCGAAAACGAAATCGAGTACGGCTTTTATGGCACCGAAGCCGCTGCCGAACAGGGCTACGGCTGGCAGTACGCCTTCCTCTTCTACGTCAACCAGGAAGAAGCCGACCGCTTCGGCGTGACGGAAGCCGAAAACCGACGCTCCGGCCTGCGCGAAAACTTCCTCGACTCGGTCGCGGGCGGGGTCGAGGAACTCGAAGACAACGAATGGGAGAAGGCGTTCGAAGAGGGCCAGGAACCGAACAGCCCGATGACCAAGAGCCTCGAAGCCCAGCAGGAACTCGGCTCCAAGCTGGGCATCCGTTATGGCCTCGCGATGGTCATCGAGGGCCCCAACGGCAACGAGACCCTGCAGGAAAACCCGAGCCTCAAGGAAGTCGAAGCGGCGATCGAAAGGGTCGAATAGGTACCGAATCCGATACCCCTTGACCTGGTGGGTCGCCGTCGGGGACACTCGCAGGCGGGCGGGGATCACCAGAGGAGGAGGTCCGAGATGAAGTACTACGTCAGCGCCCGTCCAGGTCCGGCGCCCCCGCCGCCCGAGGTCTTCGACGCCGCGTTCGAGTGGCTGGAAGGCAAGATCAACGACGGTACCTTCGATTGCGTGTACGGCTACCTCGGCGGTGGCGGCTTCAGCGTCACGAACGCGGATTCGCACGACGAGATCCTCGAGTTGATGGCCGGCTTCCCCCTGTTCGGGTTCTCCGAATGGGAGGTGCAGCCGTTGCTCGAGTTTGGCGCCGGGCGGGAGACCGTGAGGGCGAAACTGGTCGAGGCCCAGGCCGTGATGGGAGGTTGAGCGATGGCCCTGGCACGAGTGGTGTCCTTCGACGGGGTGAGCGAGGAGAGCGTCGAGGAGATGAAGCGGCGGATGGGCGAAGGTCGCCCTGACGACGTGCCGGCGACGGAGGTCGTGATGCTCTACGACGCCGAGGCGGAGAAATCGCTCGTGGTCCTCTTCTTCGACAACGAGGAGGACTACGCGCTGGCCGACACGACGCTTGCCGCGATGCCCGCCGACGAGACCCCGGGCACCCGCACGGCCGTCGGCCGGTATGAGGTCGCGGTGAGGGAGACCGCCTGAACCGATGCTGTGCCCCGCAGGCCGCCCGGCCGGCGGCCTGCGGGGGCCATCGACGACACCGCAGGCCGACCGGTGAAGCGCCGCGGCATCGCGGCGAACGGTTCAAGCCCGCATGAGGAGCGGGTTTGCGGAGGACTGCGCCTCTTCCACTCCCTTTATCCGCGGCCAATCCGGTGAACCACACGACAGCGGCCGGACCCCCATTCGCAGATGTCACCGGGGAGATGCGCTCGCCCTCGGCGCCGGCGCCGGCGCCGCGCCTGGTGTGTGCTCGACTCCGCCCGCGACCGGCCGGATCGACGCGTCTTCGCTGGTCATCGCTCCTTCTCAGTCTTGTCCCTGGTACGCGGACGGCGCCACGCGGTTCATGTCATGTGGGTCCAGTCCCGATCTACGTTGATGCGCTTTCACACCACACGCGCGGACCTGGACATTTGATCGACGTGGATACGGCTGTGTTCGGGCGCGCGATCGTCGGAGTCAACGGCGGGCGACGGGACGTGGGTGCGCTCGCGACACCTCGTCGTATATCGCTAATTACTGCGGAATGCGCGGTCGGGCAAGGGCGCGGCGCTCCCCCGACGGACCGGTCTGGACGGTGTTTCTGCGACGCGTGACAGCGTTGACGAGGGTGTTGTAAACACGACAGATTGTTAGTCTGGCGCGGATTTTTCCCCCCAAAACTCGGTAGGCGGCTGGTGGTTGGCGTACTGCCGAATCAAAGAGAGTTGACACATGCCCGCTTTTGGCAGTTTGGTTTCTAGCCCCCCGCCCAGAGGCGCCAGGCGCCTCTGGGCATCGCTTTCCTTGCTGGTCGCGATCGCGGTTGCCGCCCTCGCGTTCCTGCCCGGCCAAGCGTCCGCTGCCGGTCCGGCATTCAGCCTGGGGACGCCGAAAGTCTTCGTCTCCCAGGGTTCCTCGACCCAGCTGGAGGAAGCGGTCCAGTCGAACGGCGAACTGGTCTTCCACAACCTGGGCACGGCGACGACCGAATACAACGCGATCGCCTTCGATCCTCTCGACGGCTACATCTACGGCGTCGAGATCCCGACCCGCGAAATCATCCAGATCGACGCGAACGGTGGGATCACCGGCACCGGCGTGCAGTCCGGCGCGCCCGTGGGCCCCGCCAACAACGGGGTCTGGGATCCCGGCACCGAAAGTGTCTACTTCGGCAACTCCGAAGGCGGCGCGGCGTCGCAGACGCTGGAGGCCTATGACCCGGCCACCGGCGCCACCAGCAACATCGCCCTCTCGGCCAAACTGGAAACCTCGGACCTCGCCGCCGCAGGCGGCTTCCTCTGGGGCCTGTCCAACTTCCTTCGCCCGCCGGTGATGCAGCGGATCGACCCGACCACCGGGACGGTCACGAACATCCCGGTCCCGGCCGAACTGATCACGGGCTTCAAAGAAGTCGTGGCGGGCGCGGCCTGGACCTACGGCAACGGCAACATCGGCCTCTCGAACAACGGCAGCGGCACCATCGTCCAGATCTCGATCGCCAATCCGGCCTCGGCGACGCCAACCTTCAAGCTGGTGTCCCACCAGCCCGGCCCCGCCAACAGCACCAACGACGGCACGGCGATCGCCGGTCTGCCGACCGACCTTGCGCTGACCAAGATCTCCGACCCCGCCTCGGTCGCCCCCGGCGGCCAGATCACCTACACGATCACGGTGAAGAACAACGGCCCCGGCGACTCCTCCGGCTACGTGGTCGAAGACAAGCTGCCGAGCGCGCTGTCCAACCCCAAGACCACCACGGTCGGCTGCCGCATCGAAGCCGGAGTGCTGAACTGCGTCGGCAGCCCGCTCGCCGCCGGCGCCACGGCGACGATCACCCTGACCGGCAACGCGCCGAACCCGGCGACCGGATCGATCACCAACACGGCCACCGTCACCGGCAACGAGGAAGATCCCGTCCCCGGCAACAACACGGCCACGGTGGTCACGCCGCCGCGCGCGCTCGCTGATCTCTCGATCACGAAGACGGCGTCCCCGGCGGTCGCGGTCCCGGGCGAGAACGAGACCTACACGCTGACGATCACGAACAACGGACCCGACCCGGCGGTCGACGCCGCGGCGACCGACAAGCTGCCGTCCGGGCTGTCGTACGTCTCCAGCGAAGGCTGCACCTTTGCCTCCGGGACGGTCACCTGCTCGGCCGGAACCCTCGCGCCGGGCGCAACGAAGACGTTCAAAATCGTCACCAAGATCGGCGGCTCGGTCACGCAGCGCATCGTCAACACGGCCGATGCGACGAGCAAAACCGAAGACCCCAACCCGGGCAACAACACGGCGACCACCGAAACGCCGATCGGTCCGAAAACCGATCTGCAGATCACCAAGACGCCCTCGGTGCCCTCGATCGTTGCCGGCGGCCAGGTGATGTACACGCTGGTCGTGACCAACAACGGGCCGAGCGACGCCACCGGCGTCACGGTTTCCGACGCGCTGCCGAACGGCCTCACCCTGGCCGCGCTGAAAGGCAGCCAGGGCAGTTGCGCCATGGCGACCGGCACCTGCAACCTCGGCTCTCTCCCCGCCGGGGGCAGCGCCCAGGTCCTCGTGACCGCGAACGTCGCGGCCGGCGCGGGCGGCTCGCTGAAGAACGCCGCCAAGGTGACCGGCGACCAGCCCGATCCCAACCCGAATAACAACACCGACGAAGCGACGATCACCGTGACCAACCCGCCCGCGGGCCCGCCGGCGCCGCCGCAGACGACGCCTGCACCTCCGGCCCCGGCGCAGCCGGTCTCGGACGTGAAGATCGTGAAGACGGTCAACGTAGCCGCCGCCTATCCGGGGCAGAAGCTGACCTACACCCTGAAGGTGACCAACGACGGCCCCGACACGGCGGCCAACGTCAACGTCACCGACACGTCCACCCTGCCGACGAAGGTGATCTCGGCGAAGCCGGGCCAGGGCTCGTGCAAGGTCGGCCGGCCCCTCACCTGCTCCCTCGGGAGCCTCGCGAAGGGCAAGACGGTCGTGATCAAGGTCGTCGCCAAGGCCAAGCAGGCCGGCTCCGAGAAGGACGCGGCCAGCGTCACCAGCAGCAGCCGGGACACCAACCCGGACAACAACCTCGACGCCGCCGTCACCAAGGTCGCGCCGAAGCTGTTGCTGCGGAAGACGGCTTCCCCCCGGAAGGTTTACGCGGGCGGTGGGGTGAGGTACAGCCTGGTGGCGAGCAACCCGACGACCGTCGCCATCCACGACGTTCGCGTCTGCGACTCGTTCCCGGGCGGCCTGGCGTTCGCCGGCTCGACCCCCAAGGCATCAATCAAGAAGGGTCGGGTCTGCTGGCGGATCAAGACCATCGGCGCCGGCGCGTCGAGGACGATCAGGGTCCTCGCCCGAGCCCTCCCCGGGGCTCGCGGGAACCTGACCAACCACGCCACGGCAAGCGCCAAGGGCGTGAAGACGGTGAAGGCGAAGGCCACCGTGAACGTGGTGCCGGCCCCGCTGAAGCCGACCCCGGTCACCGGCTGAGCCGGTAGCGGGGCAAGTTGCTCCGCGGCGGGGTGGCGGTCCGAGTGGCCGCCGCCCCGCCGTTTTTTTTGGCTCCCAGGCCCGGCCGCCCAGGGTCGCCAGGGTAGAGGTCGCCGACGACGAGGTCGTACGGCGCGCCGGGAAGTGGGAGGTTCGGTCGGAAGGGGGAAGCGCTCGCGGCGGCCGGCGACGCGGCGAGAGTGGTCCCAGGCGCCTGGTCGGTCCCACCCAGCGCCGCCGCCGATCCCACCCAGCGCCGCCGCCGATCCCGCTCCGCGCCCGCGTTGCGGCCGGCGTTCGCGATCGGCGCCGGCGTCCGCAGGCGCAGCCGCGCCGGCTCCGCGTCCGCCTGCCGTCGGTGGGTCGACGGCTCGCCCGGCTCGCCGTGGACGGTGGGGAGGACTGCCAGGGGAGCGAGACGGTCGCGCGGGCGTTCGGTCGCTGCGGATCCCTTGCACAGGCCCAAAAGGCGGAGAAAGAACGCCGGCCGGCCGCAAAAATTGGAGCCCTGTCGGAGCTACGGAATGGTGGGGAATGCCGCAAACCGCCCGGCGAGGCGGCCTGCGGCTCATCGGGGCGCCCGGATTTGAACCGGGGACCTCACCGACCCGAACGGTGCGCGCTACCAGGCTGCGCCACGCCCCGAGAGGAGCGGATTGTGGCAGAGCGCGGGGGCGGGGCGCGGCGTGGGTACCCGACTTTCCCGCTACTTTGCCGGGCGGCGGGTTTGATGACGATGACGATGCGGCGGTTCTGGCTCCTGATGGTGGTCGCGGTGGCGGCGCTCTGCGCGCTGCCCGCGGCGGCGGGCGCCTATCTGCCGCCGGGGTTCGTGGGAATCTCGCCGCAGAACGCGCTCGGGCACCGGGACTTCGAACTGATGCGGGAAGCGGGGGTCGACAACGTGCGGCTGCCGATGTTCTGGGTCGGGGTCGAGTCGAAGAGCCCGTTGGTGGTGAAGCCCGACTGGTCGCTCTTCGACAAGGAGGTCGAACTGGCGGCCGAAGACGACATCCGGGTGATGCCGTTCGTCTGGGGCTCGCCGGAATGGGTCGCCTCCGAAGTGCTCCAGCTGCCGGTCAAGACCTCCTGGCAGCGCTGGGCCTGGCAGAGGTTCCTCCGCGAAGCGGCAAGGCGCTACGGGCCGGAAGGCGAATTCTGGGACGACCACACGAGGCTCGACTACCTGCCGATCACCCACTGGGAGATCTGGAACGAGGAGAACATCGTCACCCAGGCCGCCGCGCCCCTCGATCCGGCGGAATACGCGAAGCTGATCCGCATCTCCGGCCGCACCCTGCACGCCGTCGACCCCGAATCGAAGGTGCTGATCGGCGGGCTCTTCGGCCGGCCGCTGCAGATCCCGCCGAACGTCGCCTCGGGGGACTACCTGAAGCGCGTCTACCAGGCGGGCCACGTGAAGCCCTACTTCGACGGTGTCGCGCTGCACCCCTACGTGGCCGACGCGAAGGCGATGGGGCCGGAGCTGAACAACTTCCGCCGCATCATGCGGAATTTCGGCGATTCGAGGACGCCGATCTACGTCACCGAGCTCGGTTGGGGCTCCCAGAGCGGCCCGACCCGCTGGCAGCGCGGCCCCCAGGGGCAGGCGAACCAGCTCTACAAGGCCCTCGAAATGCTCTCCAACAACCGGATCCGCTGGAAAGTCGAAGGCGTCTGGTGGTTCACCTGGACCGACGAAGGCGGAACCTGCATCTTCTGCGGCTCGGCCGGCCTCCTCACCCGGCACTACGAAGCCAAGCCCTCCTGGTACCGCTTCGTCGAATGGACGGGCGGCAATCCGGAAGCCGTGCCCGCCGCCGTCGATCCCGAATAGGCGCCAGTCCCCCGATGGGGACCGCGGCGCCGGCCGCGCGTTTCGCGAGGGCCCGCGCTGGATAGGCTGCCAGGGACCCCAGATATCGCACGAAGGGAGACCTGATGGCTTTCGAGGTACCTGATCTGCCGTACGCGTACGACGCGCTCGAACCGTACATCGACGAGACCACGATGCACCTGCATCACGACAAACACCACCAGACCTACGTCGACAAAGCCAACGCGGCGCTGGAGGGCACCGAGTGGGCCGACCGGTCGGTCGAGGACGTGCTCACCAACCTCTCCAGCCTTCCCGGCGACAAGCAGACCGCGGTCCGCAACAACGCCGGCGGCCACTACAACCACTCGCTGTTCTGGAAGATGATGGCCCCGAACGCGGGCGGCGAGCCGACCGGCGACATCGCGGCCGCGATCAGCGACACCTTCGGCTCCTTCGACGACTTCAAAGCCCAGTTCAAAGAAGCGGGCGCGAACCGCTTCGGCTCCGGCTGGGCCTGGCTGGTCAAGGACTCCTCGGGCCTCGCGGTCGTCTCGACGCCGAACCAGGACTCGCCGATCTCCGACGGCTCCTCGCCGCTGCTCGGCGTCGACGTGTGGGAGCACGCCTACTACCTGAAGTACCAGAACAAACGTCCCGAATACCTCGACGCCTTCTGGAACGTCGTCAACTGGGACTACGTCAACGAGCTGTACGCGGCGGCCTGAGCGTCGCCTTCGCCCTGGGCGGGCACGTGGCTCATCGCGTGCTCGGCCAGGGCGGTGATGGTCAGCGACGGGTTCACGCCGACGTTCGCCGGCACCGCGGACCCGTCGCAGACCAGCAGGTTCTGGTAGCCGAAGACGCGCTGGCGGGAGTCGACGACGCCGTCCTCGGGTGAGTGCCCGATCACCGCGCCGCCGAGGATGTGGGCGGTGTTCGGCACGTTGAAGAGCGCCTCCGACATGCTCGACTGGGCGATGCCGCCGGTGCGCTCGGCCAGCCATTCGGCCGCCTCGTTGGCGACCGGGATGAAGGTCGGGTTGGGCTTGTCCGGATCTTGTTCGGTGCGCAGCCGCACGTCGCCGTTGCGCTTCACCTTCGGCCGCAGGGCGATCGCGTTGTCGAGCGTCTGCATGACCAGCACGATGATCGTGCGGCTCGACCAGCCCTTCGGCCACATGATCTTCGCGAACTTGCCGGGGTGGCGGACGATCTGCCCGAGCAGCTTCAGCGGCCGCGTCACTTTGGTCCCGTCGCCGACGAGGAGCGTGTAGAGGGTCGACATCGAGTCGCCGTCGTGACCGTAGGTGACGGTCTCGATGTGGGTGTGGGCGTCGGGGTAGATCGAGGAGCTGATCGCGACCCGTCTGGTGAGGTCGTCGGGGTAGTCCTCGGGGACGGTGACCGCGAGGATCATCTCGCTGTTGGTGCGGACGAGCTCGCCGAGGCGGGCGGAGATCCGCGGAAGGCTGCCGCCGAGCCGGCAGCGCTGCATCAGCTTGTTGGTGCCGAGCGGGCCGGCGGCGAAGACGACCCCCCGGGCCTTGATCGTGCGCCGGCCGCGGCCGGGGATGACGCCGGAGCGCTCGCTGGTGATCGCGTAGCCGTCGGCGCCGTCGGGCGCGCCGAGCGGCCGCACGTCGGTCACCGTCCGTTCCGCCTCGATCCGCACGCCGCGCCGCTCCGCCAGCCAGAGGTAGTTCTTCACCAGCGTGTTCTTGGCGCCGTGGGGGCAGCCGACCATGCAGCGGCCGCAGGCGATGCAGCCCGTGCGGTCGGGCCCCTCGCCACCGAAGAAGGGGTCGGGGACCGTCTGGCCGGGGTTGTCCTGGTAGACCCCCACCGGGGTCTTCTGGTAGGTGTCGCCGACGCCGAGGTGCTCGCCGAGCTCGCGCAAGAGCTGGTCGGCCGGGTCGTCCTGGCGGACCTGGTTGACGCCGAGCATCCGCTGGGCCTCGGCGTAGTGCGGCGCGAGCGTCCGCCCCCAATCCTCGAGATCGGCCCACTGCCGATCCTGGAAGAACTCGGTGGGCGGGACGTAGAGCGTGTTCGCGTAGCCGAGGCTGCCGCCGCCGACGCCGCAGCCGCTCACCACGGCCACATCACGGAACTGCGTCAGCCGGAAGATCCCCTTGAGCCCGATCCGCGGCGCCCAGAAATACCGCTTCAGGTCCCAGGTCGACTTCGGGAAGTCCTCGTCCCGGAAGCGCTTCCCGCACTCCAGCACCGCCACGGAATAGCCCTTCTCGGCAAGCCGCAGCGCCGAGACCGATCCCCCGAACCCGCTCCCGACGACCACCCAGTCCACGTCAAACTGGCTCACCGGCCAAACCCTAGACGTTCGGCCGCCGGGAGGGGGAAATTCGGCGCCGGCTCAGGGGCATCCGGGGGACGAGGCGCCGCCGGGCGCCGCGGATGCCTGTCCGACCCGGGGCGGCTGTGGTCGGCCAGGCATCCGCGGCACCACGGGGCGCCCGCGGGGAGGGACGACGGAGCGACGACACGCCTCCGTCACCCGATCCAGGGCGCGGGAGGGCGTCGAGGAACCCGCACGGAACCACGGAGAAGGACACCGAAGGCGCACGAGGCCACCCCTCCGTGCGCCTTCCGTCGGCGATCCGACCTCCGGCCCCCAACCCATAGACCTTTGTCACCCACAGGGTGACAAAGGTCTATGGGTTGGCCGTGGCGGTCGGGAAACGTCACGGAACCCTCACGCCTCCGTGGAGAAGCCCACGGAGGCGTGACGAACCCTCGGCATCTCCCGCACTCCCTCCCGACCCGGGCGGCTGATCGGGGGTCACAGCCTGCCAGGACCCCCGATCAGCCGCCCCGGGCGACAGCTTCCCCCGGCGCAGGGCAAGAGGCGGCAGCTTCCCCGGCGCCGGCGCCCGAGGCGTCAGCTTCCCCCGCCGCAGGCGCCCCGAGGCGACAGCTTCCGCCCGTGCGCCAGCTTCTCGCGGCGCAGGCGCCCGAGGCGCCAGCTTCCCACCGCCCCGGGCGCCAGCTTCCCGGCGCCAGTTTGCGCCCCGAGGCGCCGGCTCCGCGGCACCGGGTGCCGCCCCGACGCCCAGCCGCCCTCAGGCCTCGCCGGGCTCCAAAGGCCGGAAGTCGCTCGTCCTCGCGCCGCAGACCGGGCAGAACCAGCTGTCGGGGATGTCCTCGAAGGCCGTGCCCGGCGGGATGCCTCCGTCGGGGTCGCCGATCGCGGGGTCGTAGATGAAGCCACAGCTCTCGCAGATCCACATCGTGGCTTCTTTGGTCTCGGTCGTCATGGGGGCGCTGCTCCTATTTGTCGAAGCTGACCGCGACCGGTTCGCGGTCCGATTTGTCTTCGATTTCGAAGTACTGGCGGGCGGTGAAGCCGCCCTGGTTGGCGATGATCGAGCCGGGGAACTGCTGGATGTCGGTGTTGTAGGACTGCACGTTGGAGTTGTAGATCCGGCGGGCGGCCTGGATCTCGTCCTCCAGCTCGGAAAGGTTGCGGCTCAGCTGCTGGAAGTTTTCCGTCGCTTTCAGGTTCGGGTACTGCTCGGCGACCGCGCGCAGGTCGGTCAGCGCCCCGGTCAGTTTGGTCTCCGCGCTGGCGGTGTCCTGCACGCTCTTCGCCGACATCGACTCGGCGCGCGCCTGGGTCACTTTCTCGAACACCTGCTGCTCGTGGGTGGCGTAGCCTTTGACGGTCTCGACCAGGTTGGGGACGAGGTCGTGCCGGCGTTTGAGCTGGACGTCGATGCCACTCCAGGACTCGTCGACGCGGTTGCGGGCGGAGATGATGCCGTTGCGCTTCGCGACGTAATAGAAGGCCGCGAGCAGGATCAGAACTACGACGACGATGATGACGATGACCATTGAGTCTCCCTCGAGGGTTCGACTGAGTTGAGGGGAACCTTAGCGCCGATGGTGGCCGCAGCGAGAACTCTCGCCACCTAGGATCAGCGGATGGGCGCCAAGCAGGAAGCGCAGGACTGGGCGGACCTGGTGCGCGGCTACGGCGAGCGCCACGAAGTCACCTACGAGCCGGTCGGCGGGATCAACCCGAAAGACGGGCCGGTGGCGCTCTGCGTCGGTGGTGTCAACCGGCTGACCGGGCAGCTCGTCGAAGGATTCTGGGGCGCCTCCTGTGACGCCGACGAACGGGAGATGGGCGGCTTCTTCGACAAGGCGGTGCTGCCGACGGCGATCCTCGCCAAGGCCCACATGCCCGACCTGGCGCAGGTCGTGCCCGCCTTCAACGTCGAGTCGATCGAGGGCACCGAGCACGTCCAGCAGCGCTTCTCGCGCAAGGTCGAATTCGAGTCGCTCGACTTCAACAGGCGCTTCTGGACGACGGTGCCGAAAGACTTCGACCCGATCGCCCTGCGCGAGCTCTTCGGCCCCGGCTTCCTCGCCTGGGCGACGACGATGACCGGGGAGATCGACTTCGGCGTCAACGACCGCCAGCTGTGGTTCATGTGGCGGCTTCGGGAACGATCCGAGGAAGAACTGAAACTGGCGCTGAAAAACGCCGGGCAGCTCTTCCGGCGGATCCAGGCGGAGATGGAGGAGAGCGGCATCCACACCTACCCGCCCGGCCCGTGGCACGCGGGGCTGGCGCCGTTCCCCGACGCGGTCAGTCCCGGCGGAACTCAGCGACCAGGTTCTTGAGGTTCCGCGAGTCGGCGATGCCGGGGAGGACGATCCGGGTCTCCTCGCCCTCGCCGACGACCTGCGGGATCAGCGGCTCGACCGAGCGGCCGCGGTAGGCGGTCATCGCGTCGGCCGACGTCGCGTGTTCGGCGAGCCAGCCGAGCTGGATGCGGGTCGGGAAGGCGAGGCCGATCTCCCCGTCGTCGGCCCCCGCGAGCGCCGCCGCGGGCCGGAACCAGCGTGCGTCGACGATCTCGCCGCCGTCGATCTTGGGGGGCATGTGGGCGGGGGCGAGGGCCATGAAGAACCAGGCGTCGAAGCGGCGCGGGATGGCCTCTGGGGTGATCCAGCGGCTGAACGGGATGAGCTCCTCCTCGGCGGGCAGCTCGATCCCGGCCTCCTCGCGGAGCTCGCGGATCGCGCAGGCGCGGTAGCCGTCCGGGCCCTCGCCGTCCTCCGGCTCGCAGGCGCCGCCGGGGAACACCCAGGCGCCGGGGAAGAACGCCGCCGCAGGGCTGCGCTGCAGCAGCAGCACCTCGAGCGCCCGCTGCCCGTGCTTGCCGCCGCGCCGCATCAGCACGACCGAGGCGGCGGGCCGCGGCGTGACGGGTTTCCGATCCTCCGAGGCCATCGCACCACCCTATGCCCTGTGCGGCGTCGGCCGAGAGCGCGCTCGACCGCCGCCGCCCTCACTTCCTCGGCCGCCGGCCCGTCGCGCAGCATGCTCGCAACGTGGGCGCAGCTCGTCCGGTAGAGCCGAACGCCAGGTCGGCGTCGCCTGGAGCTTCCGTCGTCCACACCACTTCGGCCCGTCCGCATCACTTCCGCGGGCGGTCCGCACCACTGCGGCCCCGGGCGTCTGCACCGCTTCGGCCCGGCGTCCGCTCCGCACCCACTTCGGGGCGGGCCGTCCGCGCCGCTGCGGGGCGGGCCGTCCGCACCGCTGCGGGTCGGCGTCCACTCTGCACCCACTTCGGCGCCGGCCGTCCACACCGCTTCGGGGCGGGCCGGCACCACTGCGGGCCGGGCCGTCTGCACCGCTTCGGCCGGGCGGCCGCTCCGCACCCATTTCGGGCCGGGCCGTCCGCAGCACTCCGCGCCCGGCCATCCACACCACTTCGGAGCGCTGGCGGCTGTCCTGGGCGCCTCATGGGGGTCCTGGCAGGCTGTGACCCCCATGAGGCGCCCAGGACGTGAGGGGTGCGGGGGAGAGCCGGTACAGGGACGTGAGGCGGTCGGACTCACGTGATCGTGA
>JBPYFM010000169.1:0-11818 GCA_051986435.1 Solirubrobacterales bacterium
GTGGAGAAGCCCACGGAAGCGTGACGAACCCTCGGCCTCTCCCCGCACCACCTCCCGACCCGGGCGGCTGATCGGGGGTCACAGCCTGCCAGGACCCCCGATCAGCCGCCCCGGGCGACAGCTTCCCCGGCGCAGGCGCCCGAGGCGCCGGCCGGCGGTCCGGGGCGACAGCCCGGCGCCGCCGGCCCCCGAGGCGCCGGCTGCGTCCCGGCGCAGACCCCCGAGGCGCCGGCTTCCCCCGCGCACAGCCCCGCGCGCCGGCCCCCCGCCCCTACAGCCCCGCGACCAGCCGGCTCACCGTGCGGGACGAGAAATACGGCCCGTACGTGAGGCGTTCGCCGTGTCCTTCGGTGATGTAGCTGGTGAGGCCGTCGATCTCTTGACCTCCGTCGATCGTCCAGCCGCCGCCGCTCGCTCCGGGCCGCCAGTCACAGCGGACCGCGATCGTGCTCGGGCCGGGGAGGGTGGTGGTGATCGGGTCTTCGCCGGCGAAGCCGGAGACGCAGGTGCGCATCCGTTCGGTGCCGCCGGGATAGCCGAAGGTTTCGTAGCGCTGGTGGCGGCCACGGTCGGTGACGATCGTGGCCCCGCCGCCGACCGCGTCGGCGAGCGCGGCGCCTGCGGCGTTCGGTTCGGTGAGGAAGGCGCCGAGGTCGAAGTCGGGGTTGCCTTCCCTGGTCCAGGCGGGCAGGGCGCGAGGTCGGCCCGAGAGGACGAAGGTGCCGAACGGCGCCACGCCGACGTTGAGGCCAGGGACGAACTCGAGGTAGGTCGACCAGACCCCAGGCTTGCCGTTCTTCGGCCCGCTGTTGACGCAGTGCCCGGCGGTGAGGACGAGGCGGCGGCTCGGCGAGTCGATCGTGGTAGCCGAGCAGAAGCCTTCCTGGCCGGCCTGCCGCACGTATAGCCGGCCGTTCCAGCCGTAGGGCGGGACTTCCGGCGAACCGACCACCGAGTAGCTGGCCCGCGCGGTGCGGGGACGCGGACCGAAGTGGGCGTGGGCCCGACCATCGTCGCCGACGGTCAGCTCCAGTGGCCGCGCCGCCGCCATCCGCTCCGGCGTCCAGAACCGTTCGACCTGGCGCGGGGTGGGCTGCGCCGAAGCGGTCCCGGCGACGAAGAGGGCGAGGAGCGCCAGTCCGACAACGATCCGAATGACGACGACGGCGCGGCCGGACATCGCCGCAGGTTAGTAAGTGGCGTCAGGAGAGGAACGGGGTGACACAGCGGAAGTGATACGGAGTGGCCGGGTTGCTGACGTTCATTTGTACGCCGTTTTCGACGAACGTCAGCGCCCAGGAGTTGAGTCCGATCGTTTGCTCGGTGCTCGTCCACTCGCCGTCGACCGTCACCACTGCGCCAGGCTGCCGGTCGAATACGAGGAGCTGAAGGAGGTCAGGTAGTTCCCCACCGCGCGCGGCGCACGCTTCCACGGCTTCGAACGCGTTCAGCTTCGCGCTGCTTGCCGCGAGATCCCAGCAAGCCCCGGCGAACTCTCTACGGCCCGGCGCGCATCCCACGCTGCGGCCGTTGATGGTGGTCGCGTCGGTGGCATGGTCGGCGGCGATCGCGGTCTGGGCGCGGCGGGCGGCGTCGGCGGAGTCGGCGTGGGTGGCGTTCGGCACCTCGGCGAGGGTGTCGGCCTGGATCTGGGGGCCCGTCAGCGAGTGGGCGGCGATGCGGTTTCCCGGCACGGAGCCGACTTGGAGGCGGTTGCCGGGCAGCGATTTGACCTTGATCTTCCTGCCGTCGATCTTGGTCGCCGCCAGCACCGTGCCGCCGAGGGCGACGAACAGGGCCAGGCAGGCGATCGCGAGGGCCGGCGAGGGGCGCCACGGGTTCGCGCGCTTCATCTCACACCTCCATCGGACGAGAGCTTCCCAGTGCTCAGGTGATGCCAGAGCGGTGTCAGCCTAATAGACTCGGGGCGCAAATACGGTCGGTGGTCAAGGGAAGTCCGGTGCGAATCCGGCGTGGTCCCGCCACTGTGACCGGGTCGAGGAGGTCGCGGACGCCACTTGCCGGGCGTCGGCCACTGGGGGCGCTCACGTCCCCGGGAAGGCGCGACCAGCCCAAACCCCGGAAGCCAGGAGACCTGTCCCCGGCCAGCCAAGACGACCCTCGAGGAAAGGGTGGCTCATATGCCAAGAACGATGAAATCTCGGACTGCCGCCGCGTGCGCGCTGGTCCTCTGCCTGGCGCTGGCCGTGACCGCGAGCGCCTCCGCCACGACGGCGACGCTGCGCGTGGTCGGTAAGGGCAACGTGGTGCTCGCCGAACAGCAACTGAAGAGTGCCAACATCAAGGTCAAGACCAGCCCGAAGGCGACCTGCCTCGGCGCCGGCACCGGCGGCAGCGGCAAGGCCGTCGCCCTGAAGGGCAACACGGCGCTCGGCCTGCTCGCCGATGGTGCCAAGACGATCAAGCAGCTCGCGCCGCTCTCCCTCACCGATCACTTCAGCTTCGGCCTCGGCCTCTGCGGCGTCGGCAAGAGCGTCGCCAAGGGCAAGTCCTCCTGGTACCTGAAGATCGATCACAAGGGCGCCAAGGTCGGCGGCGAAAAGGCGAAGATCAAGACCGGCGACGAAGTCCTCTGGGACCTCGCCCCGTCCTACCCGTATCCGGAAGAGCTGGTGCTGATCGCGCCGCAGCAGGCGAGCGCCGGGGTGCCGTTCGCGGTCCACGTCTACGCCTACAACGAAAAGGGCAAGCGCAAGCCGATGAAGGGCGCGACGGTGACCGGTGCGACCGGGCCGACCGACGCGAGCGGCAAGGTGATGGTGACGCTGACCGAACCGACGCTGCTGAGCGCCGCGATCGGGGACGCGATCCCCTCCGCGCAGGAGCCGGTGTGCCTCGGCTCCGAGTGCCCCGCCGGTAGCTGATGTCGCGCCGCGGCACGGCGGTCGCGATCGCGCTGCTCCTCGGGGCGGCGCTCGTGGCCGCCGGCTGCGGTCTCGGCCCGGGCGACAAGGTCGGTTCGGTCGACCTCGCCGTGACGCGCGAATTCGGCGCAGTGAAGGTGACCGAATCGTCAGGGGAAGCGAACGAATCCGACACGGTGATGCGCTTCCTCGAAGGCGAAGTCGACGAGCTGGAGACGCGCTACGGAGGCGGCTACGTGAAGTCGATCAACGGGATCGAAGAAACCGAACGCGGCGGCCATCCCTACGACTGGTTCTTCTACGTGAACGGGGTCGAGTCGCCGGTCGGCGCCGCCGAGGTCTCCCTGGAAGGCGGCGAGCGGATCTGGTGGGACATGCACGACTGGTCGGCAAGCGCCCACGCGCCGGCGGTGGTCGGCTCCTGGCCGGCGCCGTTCACCACCGGGTGGGAAGGGCACGCTCCGGCGGTCGTCGTCGAATGCCTGGGCGGCGGCGACGCGTGCGCGACGGTGCGCCGGGCGCTCGAAGGCGAAGGCGTGAAGATCGCCTCGGGGTCGCCGAAGGGGGCGATCCGGGTGGTGGTCGGGCCGTGGGCGAAAGTCCGCTCCGACCCGATCGGGGCGGTGATCGAAGGCGGGCCGGCGGAAAGCGGCGTGTACGCGGAGTTCGCGGCCGCCGCCGGCGGCGCGGCTTCGGGCGGCGACTGGGAACTGATCGGGCTTGACGAAAACGGCAAGAAGGCGCGCGCCTTCGGTACGGAAGCTGGGCTGGTCGCGGCGACGCGGCGCTTCGAAGGGCCGCCGGTCTGGGTCGTCACCGGCGGCACGCTCGGCGCCGTGCGATCCGCGGCCGCGGCCCTCGACACCGCCGATCTGCGCGACCATTTCGCGGTGGAGAGCGAAGCGGGTGCGGTGACGCCGCTGCCGCTGTCGTCGGGTTCCTGATGAGGTCGCCGTTCGCCTACATCCCTCGCCGCGGGCCGCTGCAGTCGGCGCGGCCGGGCGCGGCGGTGGCCTACCTCGGCGCGCTGGTCGTCGTCGCCTTACTCTATTCGACCCCGGCGGTGCTGCTCGCGGCCGGGTTCGCCGCCTGCCTCGCCGGGTGGCTGGCCGGGGCGCGCTCGACGGTGCGCGCAGCGCTGCGGATGGGCCTCGGGCTCGCGCTCCTGATCGTCGTCGTCAACGCGCTGGTCGTGGACCGCGGGGAGACGGTGCTGGCGCGGCTCGGCTCGGTGCCGATCCTCGGCCAGGTCGACATCACCCTGGAGGCGATCGTCGAAGGCGTCTCGCTCGGCCTGCGGGCGGCGGTGACGATGGTCGCCTTCGGCGTCTACTCGGCCTGCGTCGACCCCGACCGGGTCTTGCGGGCGCTGCGGCCGATCGCGGCGCGCTCGGCGCTGACCGCGACGCTGGTCTCGCGACTGGTGCCGGTGGCGGCGGCCGACGCGGGGAGGCTGCGCGACGCGGCGCGCCTGCGCGGGCCGGGCGCGGCGGCGGTGGGGCGGGGGGCGCTGGCGCGGCGCCTCCTGGCCGGGTCGCTCGACCGCTCCGTCGACGTCGCGGCGACGCTTGAGCTCCGCGGCTACAGCCTCGGCGGCCCGCGCGGCTCGCGGCGGCGCGAACCGAGCCGCTATGACGCCCGCTTCTACGCGGTCGCAGCGGCCGTGCCGGCGGCGGCGATCGTCGGCAAGGTCGCGGGTGCCGACGACTTCCACGCCTATCCGACGATCCACGTGGGCCTCGGCGGCGCGACGCTCGGCGTCTGCGCGGTGGTGCTGGCGAGCGGGTTGGCGCCGTGGCGGCGCGGGGGTCGGCGGGCGGTGCCCCGGTCGGTCGGGGTGCCGCGCTCGGGGGTGCCGCGCGTCCCCGGCGTGACCCCGTCCCAGGGCGGAGGCTTCGGCCGTGTCTGAGCTCGCGATCCGCCGCGGCGTCGCGCCCGCCCTCGTGGTCGAGCGCCTCACCTACGCCTATCCGCGGGCCGCCGGGCCGGCGCTGGTCGACGTCTCGCTCGAGGTCGCACCGGGGGAGTTCGTGCTGTTGGCGGGGCGCTCGGCCTCGGGCAAGTCGACCCTGCTGCGCGCCGCTTGCGGGCTGGTGCCGCACTTCCACGGCGGGGAAGTCGAGGGGCGGGTCGAGGTGGCCGGGCTCGACGCGATCGCCGCCGGGCCGGGGGAGTTGGCGGTCGCGGTGGGCTACGTCGCCCAGGATCCGGAGACGCAGGTCGTCTCGACCACGGTCGCGGCGGAGATCGAGCTGCCCCTGGAGATGCGCGGCGACGGGCCCGGCGACCGGGCGCGGGCGGTCGAGGAGGTGGCGCTGGCGCTGGCGATCCCGCATCTGCTCGGGCGCGCGGTCGACACCTTGTCCGGCGGCGAGCTGCAGCGGGTGGCGTTGGCGGCGGCGCTGGTGACGCGGCCGCGGCTGGTGCTGCTCGACGAGCCGACCTCGCAGCTCGACCCGGTCTCCGGCGACGAGCTGATCTGGTTGCTGCGGCGGCTGAACGAGGAGTGGGGGGTGGCGGTCGTGCTGGCGGAACACCGGCTCGAGCGATGCCTCGCGGCGGCCGACCGGGTGGTCGCGGTCGAGGGCGGTCGGATCGGCTTCGACGGCGCGCCGCGCGAGTTCCTCGGCTGGGCGCGGGAGGTGGACCCGACGCTGACGACTCCGGCCGCCCGGCTCTTCTCGCTGGCCGGGGTCGAGCCGCTGCCGGTCGGGGTGCGCGACGCGCGCCGGACGCTGGGGGAGGGCGTCTCGGACACCCTGAGGGCAGCCACCGCCGTCCCCCACCCGGGGAAGGGCTCCGGCGGGGAATTTTCCCCCCCGTCCCGCCTCTCCCCGCGCCGCAGAGGCCGCAACGTCGGCGCTCTTTCCGCCGCCGGCCTCTGGGTCGAGCTCGACAGCGGCGAGGGCCCCCGCGACGTCCTCCGCGGCGTCGACCTCACCGTCGCCCCCGGCGAGCGGGTCGCGCTGATGGGCCGCAACGGCGCCGGCAAGAGCACCATGCTGCGCGCCGCCGCCACCCTGATCGACCCGGTCGCGGGCCGGGTCACCGCCGATCGCATGGCGCTCCTCACCCAGAACCCGAGCGACTTCCTCGTCCGCGAGCGCGTCGGCGACGAGCTCCCCGGCGAGCCCGGCCTCGCCGCCCTGCGCGCGGTCGGCATGGAGCACGCGATCGACGCCGACCCCCGCGACCTCTCCGGCGGCGAGCGCCAGCGCCTCGCCCTCGCGATCGCCCTCGCCGGTCGCCTCGACGGCGACGGCGTGCCCGGCCTCGTCGCCCTCGACGAGCCGACCCGCGGCATGGACCGGGGCCGCAAGGACGACCTCATGGCCCTGGTCGACGGCCTCGCCGCGCACGGCGCCGCGGTCGTCATCGCCACCCACGACGTCGAGTTCGCCGCCGAGTTCGCCGAGCGCGTCGTCCTCCTCGGCGATGGCGTCGTGATCGCCGACGGCCCTAGCGCCGACATCCTCTCCGGCGGCTGGTACTTCGCCACCGAGGTCGCCCGCGTCCTCGACGCCCCCGGCGTCGTCACCCCCGAGCAGGGCGCCGCCCTCCTTGCGCGACCCGGCGGCGAGGGAGGCGGCGGATGAGCTGGCAGCTCGTCAGCTTCCTGATCCTCGCCGCGGTCCTCCTCGCGGGCTTCGGCTGGTACGAGCGCTCGCGTCCGCCGGCCCAGGTCGTCGCTCTCGTCGCCGCGCTGGCCGCCCTCGGCATCGCCGGCCGCGTCGCCTTCGCCGCCTTCCCCAACGTCAAGCCGACGACGGACATCGTCATCTTCGCGGGCTACGCGCTCGGCCCGGCAGCGGGCTTCGCGGTCGGCGCGTTCTCGGCCCTGATCTCCAATTTCTGGTTCGGGCAGGGCCCCTGGACGCCTTGGCAGATGGCCGCCTGGGGGCTCTGCGGCATCCTCGGCGCGGCGCTTGCGCTCGGCACCCGCAACGTGGGACGTCTGGCGCTCGCCGCGGTCTGCGGCCTCGCCGCGATCGGCTACGGCGCGATCCTCAACTTCTCGCTGATGGCCACCTACGGCGGCGGTGGCCTCTCCTGGGAGCGCTTCTGGCTGCTCGAGGGCCGGGCGATCCCGTTTGAAGTAGCTCATGCGGCAGGCAACGTGGTCCTTGCGCTTGCCGCCGGACCGGCGATGATCCGTATGTTGATTCGATTCCGTGAACGTTTCGAATGGCGACGGGGGGAAATCGGGGCGGGGATGCCGACCGATTCGACGCCGCCTGCCGGAACGCCCGGCCTCGCGCCTCCACGCGGGAGGATCGCCGGCACCGGCGGCGTCGCGGCGATCCTCGTCGCCGTCCTCCTGCTCGGCGCCTTCGCCTCGACCCGCGCCGGCGCCGCCCCGGCCCGCGGCCCGCAGGCCGCCGCCGCGTGGCTCGAAGACGTCCAGAACTCCGACGGCGGGTGGGGCGAAAAGCCCGGCGCCGCCTCGGCCCAGGCGATGACCGGCTGGGCGATGCTCGGCCTCGAGGCCGTCGGCATCAACCCGCAAGACGTCACCACCGACGGCAACTCGCCGGTCGATTTCCTCCAGGGCGCGCTCGCCGAAATCCAGAGCCCCGGCGACCTCGCCCGCACGATCCTCGCCCTCGAGGGCGCCGGCGTCGAACCACGCGAATTCGGCGGCCGCAACCTCGTCGCCGCCCTTCTCGCCAAGCGCCGCAAGGATGGCTCGTATGAGGGCTGGCCGAACTCGACCGCCTACGCGGTCCTGGCGCTGCGCTCGGCGGGGATCGCCAACGTCGCCGCCTCGGTCGCGTGGCTGCGCGAAGTGCAGAACGAAGATGGCGGCTGGGGCGACGTCGCGGGCACCCCGAGCAACGCCGACGGGACCGGCGCGGTGCTGCAGGTGCTGACGCCTTCCTCGCAGGCGGCGAAGGGCGCGGTCGGCTACCTGCGCCAGGTCCAGCAGCCCGGCGGCGGCTATCGGATCGACGGCAACGGCGCGCTCAACACGCAGTCGACCGCGTGGGCGGTCGAGGGCCTTCTCGCCGCGGGCGCCAACCCGGCCCAGTTCAAACGCGGCGGCAAGTCGGCGCTCGAATACCTCGAAGACAACCAGGCCTCCGACGGCCACTACCGCTACTCGTCGAAGAGCGACCAGACGCCGGTCTGGGTCACCTCCTCGGTCATCGTGGCCGCGGCGAAGGAGCACCTGCCGCTTGCGGCCGTGCCGCGGGCGCCGAAGCCGAAGGTGCCGAAGCCCGCGCCGCCCCCGACGCCCGCGCCGGAACCGCTCCCGGCGCCACTCCCTGAAGCAGGCGGCGTGACGCCCGTGCCGACGCCGACGCCCGAATTCCCGTCGACGCCGCCTAGCGTCGAATCGGGCTCCGATGCCCACCACGGCGGCAAGAACGGGAAGCGCGGCGGGCCCGGCGGCGTCGGGACGGCCCCGGGGGCGGTGTCGCCGGCCGAAATCCCGGGGGTCGACGAAGGTGCGCTCCCCGAAGACACCTCGCCGATCGAACCGGCGGGCGGGGAATCGTTCGCCACCGGCACGCCGGCCAAGGAATCCGATCCGGACTCCGGCTCCAACGGCTCCGTCCTCGGCTCGATCATCGCCGGCCTGGTGGTCGGCGGCATCCTCTTCGCGGTCGGCTTCGGTCCATATAAGAGGTGGAGGGCGACGCACCCGAAGGGTCGGCGGCCGCCGGGCGGCCCGGGCCCACCGGGTGGTGGCGCTCCCGGCGGTCCGCCGCCGAACCCGGGCACGCCCGCGGTCCCGGCATGGCCGGCCGCTTCGGCACCCCCCGGCGCTCCCACCGTGCCCGGTGCTCCGGCGCCGCCGAACGCGCCCGCGTCGCCACCGCCGCCCGATCCCTCCGCGATCAACGCCGCGCCGATCAACGCAGGATCGCCCGCCGCTCCGTCGCCATCCCCGGCGCCGGTGGCTCCGCCGCAGCCCGCCGTCCCGCCGCCTGCATACGCGACCGCCGGGCCGCCACCGCCGCCGCCCGCCTGAGCTCGCCCTTGCGGTGTTCCTTTCTTCGGGTATGTCGAAGAAAGGAACACCGCAGCGGCGAGTACCCTCACGCCATGGACCTCGGCAGGGTCAATCGGGTCGATGCGCGCGCGGGAGCGGGGCGGTGCTGACGCGCGCCGCGGCGATCGAGGCGATCGCGGGCGCCCACTTCGAGGTGGTGGTGATCGGCGGCGGGGTCACCGGCGCCGGGGTCGCGCTCGACGCCGCCTCGCGCGGCTACTCGGTCGCCCTGCTGGAGCGCGACGACTATGCGGTCGGCACCTCGAGCCGTTCCTCGAAGATGGTCCACGGCGGCCTCCGCTACCTGCAGAACTTCGACCTCGGTCTCGTGCGCGAGGCGCTGCTGGAGCGCCAGCTCCTGGTCCAGCTGGCGCCGCACCTGGTCTACCCGACCCCGTTCCTGGTCGCCGCCCTCGGCGAGGAGAAGCGCGACCGCAGGGTCGGCATCGGGCTCAACATGTACGACGTGATGGCGACGACGCGGGTCGGTCGCAACCGTCGCGAGATGCGCTCGTCCCACGCCGACGGTGAGGACTTCTACTGGTCCCCGGACCGCCACCGGACGATCGACCACGACGAGGTGCTGGAGCTGGTCCCGGCGCTCGCCCCGCGCGACCCTCACGACGCCTACCTCTTCTATGACTGCCAGACCGACGACGTGCGGCTGGTGCTGACCGTGCTCGGCGAGGCCGAACGCTACGGCGCGGTGATGCTGAACGGCGCCGAGGTGGTCGAGGTGACAGGCGGGGCGGGGCGCGCCGCCGGGGCCGCCTTCGTCGAGGCGGAGTCGGGCGCGCGGATCGAGGTCACCGCCGACCACGTCGTCAACGCGACCGGCGTCTGGGCCGACACGATCCGCCCCGAGGTGATCGACGAGGAGGACGTCCCGCGGATCGCGCCGAGCCGCGGCACCCACCTGGTGCTCGACGCCGCCGACCTGCCGATGGGCAACGCCGCCTGCATCGTCCCCGCGGGCGAGGGGCGGATGATCTTCGCGCTGCCCTGGTACGGGCGGACGCTGATCGGCACCACCGACAACGACTTCGACGGCGACACCCGCCACCCCCGCCCGGCCGAGGCCGAAGTCGAGTACCTCCTCGACGCGGCGAACGCGTTCTTCGGCACCGAGCTCGGGGCGGGCGACCTGACCGGCGCCTACGCCGGGGTGCGCCCGCTGATCTCGAGCGGCGACCCGCGCAAGTCGGTCGACATCTCGCGCAAGGAGGAGCTCTACGAGACGTCGTCGGGAATGTTGACGATCACCGGCGGAAAGCTCACGACCTACCGGCGGATGGCGAAGCTGACGGTCGACCGGCTGGTCGAGCGCGAAGGACGCAGGGCGCCGTGCCACACGGCCGAGATCCCGCTCGGGATGGAGGCGCGCCCGGCCGACCTCGACGCACCCGACGAGGTGGGGGAGGAGGCGCTCTCCCAGCTCTCCTTCCGTTATGGCCACGCCGCACGGCGGGTGCTCGACCTGGCACGGGAGCGGCCCGAGCTGGCGGCGCCGATCGTCCCCGGCCTTCCCGACCTCCTGGCCGAGGTGGTGCTGGCGGCGCGCGCCGAGCAGGCCCGCTCGCTCGCCGACGTGCTGCTGCGGCGCACCCGGCTGGGGATCCTCGCGGCGCCCGCGCTGCGCGATCCCGAGGCGCGGCGCCCGATCGCCGCGGCGATGGGCGGCGAGCTGGGCTGGACGGAGGCGCGCGTCGAGGCGGAGATCGACGCCTGGGAGGACGTCGCGGCCACCGAAGGGGTCGACCCGGCGAAGGATCTGGGGAGCAGCGGTGCGACCGCCGCGCCGGCCGCCGGGTCCTCGGCCGAGCGCGTTGACTAAAGTCGGCTCCCGATGACCAAGACCGAGCTCGAATCCAAACATCTTGCAGACCTCCACCAGCTTGCCGCCGCGGCAGGTATCGAGCGCTTCCGGATGCTCACCCGGGCCGAGCTGATCGAGCGGCTGAGCGACGGCGCCGGCGACCAGGGTCGCTCCGCGTCGCGCGACGCCGGCGCCGAGGAGGGTCGCGAGCGGCCGCGCCGCCGGCGCCGTCGCTCCTCGTCGAGCGGGCGCGAACGCGAGGAGCGCGCCGACGTCGAGGAAGAAGAGGAGAAGCTGCCGGAATCGAGCATCCCCGAGCGCGCCCCGGCACCGTCGCCGCGCGAGGAGGACGAGGAGGAGGGATCGCGCCCGCGCCGCCGCCGTCGACGCCGCCGCTTCGGCCGCCGCCGGGAGGGGGTCACGCTCCAGGACCTCCTGCTGCCGTCCGAGTCGGGCCGCCAGGCGGTGCTGCTCGCCGACAGTCGCGAGGCGGCCACCGAGCTGCTGCGCGGCGTCGCCGCCGACCTCGCCGGCGCCTCCGACGGCCCCGACCCGGTCGCCCTGCTGATCGACCCGAGCCCAGAGGAGCTGGCCGACTGGAAGCGCGAGGCGCCCCAGGCCGAGCTAGTCTCCGCCGGTCAGGCCCGCCATGCCAACGACGCCCTCGCCGCGGCCCAGCGCCGCGCCGCCGACGGCGAAGACGTGATCCTCCTGGTCGACTCCCTTACCCGCTTCGCCGAGTCCTTCGGCGACACCGACGGCGCGAAGGAGCTCTTCGACGCGGGCCGCGCCGCGAAGGCGAGCGGCAAGGGGTCCTTGACGGTGGTCGTCGCCCTGGAGCGCGGGTAGTTCGAACGGTCAGAAATCTCCGCGGTTGGAAACCTGCGCCATGCGCGGAGTTCCAACCACGCGAGCGCGGCGCTTACCGACGGTAGGCGATTCTCCGCCAGCTCGGCTCCTTGGAGAGCTCGATGAGCTCGGAGCTGCGGTCGGGCTGGACGTAGCCGAAGGTCTGGGTGCGCTCGTCGAAGACGACGTCGAGCTCGCCCTCCTTGACCCGCTGGTCGAGCCAGGCGCCGCGGAAGACGAGGCGGCGGATCCAGTGGACGAGGCTGCGGT
>JBPYFM010000170.1:0-17985 GCA_051986435.1 Solirubrobacterales bacterium
GGGACGGCCGAGGGACGCGGCCCTCTCGGCCACGGCCCGGGCAGGCTGTGGCCGTGGCCGAGAGGGCCGGGTGTGCGGGGGGAGGCAGGCGGGACGGAGGCGTCACGGGAGTGCGGGGGGAGTGGGACGGGAGGCGCACGGGAGGCTCACGGAAGCGTCACCGATCTCAGGCCGCGTCACGAAGAGCGCGGGAACTCCACGCTTCCTCCCGTCTTCGTCATGGCTTCCCACCACCCGGGCCTCTGCCGTGGCGCCTAACTCGCTCCATGCGCGAGTTAGGCGCCACAGGCGCCCGTGGAGCCTTACCGTCCCAATGAGGCGGTAAAGCTCCACAGGCTCGCCGTGGCGGCCCTCGCCGGGGACCGATCCTCGGGAGACCGCGACGAGATCCCGTAGTTCGTGGCGGACCCGTGGACATCGTGACGAACGCTCGCCGCCTCCCCCACGAATGCCTCACGTCCTGGGCGCCTCATGGGGGTCACAGCCTGCCAGGACCCCCATGAGGCGCCCAGGACCTACCTCGGACGACCGCCCCCCGACTCGCCTCAAGTCCGTCGCCCCGCGGTCGAATACCTCGGCTGGATGGACAGTGGTCTCTACATCGCCGCCTCCGGGATGCTCGCCGAGATGGTGCGGCAGGAACAGATCTCGAACGAGCTGGCGAACGTCAACACGCCTGGTTACAAGGCGGATCGGGCGACGCAGGCGGGGTTCGGGGAACTGTTGTTGCGGAACACCGCGAAGGGGACGTCGGTGGGGCGGCTGAGCCTCGGGGTGCAGATCGCGGAAACGTCGACCGATCTGGCGCCGGCGGGAATCCATGAAACCGGCGAATCTCTCGACTTCGCGATCGAAGGCGAAGGGTTCTTCGCCGTGCGGACCGCGGCCGGGGTGCGCTATACGCGCAACGGGCAGTTCTCGACCGACGCGGAAGGGAACCTCACCGACCAGCTCGGCGAGCCGGTGCTCGGCGCGAACGGGGCCCCGGTCCGGCTGCGGGGCAACGGAACGGTGGCGCCGGGCGACCTCGGCGTCTTCCAGGTCGCGGGCGCCCAGAAGCAGGGCGACAACCTCTACACCGGCAACGCGACCGGCCAGGCGACGGGCAAGGTGCGGGCCGGGTTCCTGGAGGAATCGGCGGTGAACCCGTCGCAGACGATGGTGAAGCTGATCTCCTCGTTCCGCTCGCTGGAAGCCGACCAGAAATCGATCCAGACGATCAACGAAACGCTCGGCGAGTCGGCGGGCGAGGTGGGGGCGATCACCTGATGAACACCGCGCTGAGCACGGCGGCCGCCGGGATGGAAGCCCAGCAGGCTTGGATGGACGCTCTCTCCAACGACATCGCCAACGTCTCGACGACCGGCTACAAGAGCCAGCGGGTCGGTTTCCGCGACCTGCTCTACCAGTCGCCCGGGCGGGGTGGGGCGGCCGGGACGGCGACCGGCGCGGGCGCCGCGGCCGAAGTGTTCGGCGAGAACTTCGAACCCGGCTCCCTCGAACCGACCGAACGGCCGCTCGACATCGCCCTCACCGGGCCCGGCTTCATCCAGGTCCGGGCGGCCGGGGGCGGCGTCGCGCTGACCCGCGACGGCAACCTGCAGGTCGGCCCCGACGGGCAGCTGCGCACGGCGAACGGACAGGCGCTCGAGCCGCCGGTGCGGATCCCCAAGGGCGTCGACCCGAAAAACGTCTCGATCGCGCCCGACGGCACCGTCTCCGCGGGCAAACGGAAGCTCGGCCAGATCCCGCTGGTCGAAGTCACGAACCCGAACGGCCTGCAGGCCGACGGCGAAAACGGCTACCTGCCGACCGCCGCGAGCGGCCCTGTCCGGGCGGCGCGGGGCGCCCGCGTCCAGCAGGGCGCCCTGGAGGCCTCCAACGTCGACATGGCGAGCGTGATGACCGCGATGACCGAAGCCCAGCAGGGCTACGAGCTGGCGGGCAAAGCCGTGACCACCCAGGACGAAGTCCTCGCCGTCGCCAACGGGCTGATCCGATGACGGGGGCGGCGACGGGACTCTCGGCGGCGGTGGCGGGGGCGGCGGTCCCGAAGGCGATCCGCGACGAAGGCGCCGACGCGGTGCAGGGCTTCCGCGCCGCGCTCTCGTTCGAATCGATGCTGCTGAAGCAGATGCTCGCCGAGGCGCTGCCGGAATCGCCGGCGGGCGCGGGCGGCGAACAAGAAGGGTTCGGCGGCGGCGAGGAAGGCAACGCCTTCACCGCGATGCCGACCGCCACGAGCCTCCCCGAAACGGTCGCCGAAGCGGTGGTCGGCGCAGGCGGGCTCGGCCTCGCCGCCGACATGTACTCGAGCTTCGAGGGGGTCGGGAAGTGAGCGCCGAGATGCTGGTCCAGGACCAGATCCTGCCCGCCGCGGTCGCCCGCCACCTGGAGCTGCAGATCGCCTCCGCGCAGCGGCTCCTCGACCTCGTCCTGCGCCAGGGCGCGGCGATCCGCGAACGCGACGTCGAGGCGGTCCTCGCGCGCCTCTCCGACATCCAGGTCGAGATGGCGGCGCGCGAGTCGCTCGAGCACGAACGCACCGAACTGATCCGCCGCGCCGCCGAGCGCCTCGGGGTGCAGCCGGTCGAAGTCGGACTGCCGGGCCTCGCCGGGCTCGCCCCGCCGGCCGAGCAGGAGCGCCTCCTCGCGCGCTCCGCCGAACTGCGCGGCCTGCTCGCCGAGATCGCCCGCGAGCACGGCATCAACCGTGCCCTGATGCGCCAGGAGCTGACCTTCCTCGACCACCTGCTGCGGATCAGCGGCGAAGAATCCCAGCCCGGCGGCCGTCGGCTGATGGACGTGGAGGCCTAAGCATGGGCGTCTCGACCTTTATGGGCCTGCAGACGGCGCTGCGCGGGCTGATCGCCCAGCAGGAGGCCCTCGACATCAGCGGCCACAACATCGCCAACGCGAACACGGTCGGCTACTCGCGCCAGGAAGTGACGACCAGCGCCGGCCGCGCGCTGCAGATCACCACCGGCTCGACCGCCGGGAACGGCAAGGCCGAACTCGGGACCGGCGTCGACGTCACCGGCGTCACCCGCGCCCGCGACCGCTTCCTCGACCTGCAGTACCGTGCCCAGTCGATGCGCCTCGGCGGCCTCGCCGCCCGCGTCCGGGGGCTGGAAACGATCGAAGGGGCGCTCGCCGAGCCGGGCGAAACCGGGCTCTCGAAGGAGCTGCAGACCTTCTGGTCGGATTGGGAAGGGCTCGCCAACGACCCCGAAGACACCGCCGCCCGCCAGGCGGTGATCGAAGCCGGCAAGGCGCTCGGGACGAGCCTCGCCGAACTGGATCAGCAGCTGACCTACGCCGCCCAGGTCGCCGAAGGCGAATACGCCTCGATCACCGGCAAAGGCGGCGAAGTGGAACAGAAGGCGAAAGAAATCGCGCTGCTGAACGGGGCGATCCGCAGCTCGGTCAGCCAGGGCGCCGAACCGAACGACCTCCTCGACCACCGCGATCTGTTGCTCGACGAACTCTCGGCGCTCGGCCAGGTGGCGGTCACCGAAGCCCCCGACGGGACGATCGAAGTCGCCTTCGGCGACGCCGCCGAACCGCTCGTCACCGGCACCGAAGTCAACTGGCCGCAGGCGCTCACCGAACCGAAAGGGAAGCTCGGCACGCTGATCGAACTGGTCGAACCGGGCGGGACCATCGCCTCCTTCCGCGCCGAACTGAACGGCTTTGCCGAAGGGCTGGCGAGCGCCGTCAACGCGATCCACACCAAAGGCGGCGGGCCCGCCTTCTTCACCTACGAAGCGGGCAAAGCCGCGGCGTCCCTGACCGTCGCGGTCAACGCCGCCGAAGTGCAGACGGCGAGCGACGGCTCGGCGGGCGGCAACGACATCGCGACCGGGATCGGGGGGCTGCGGGGCGGCGCCGTCGACCGCAGCTACGCCGCCTTCGTCACCCGCGTCGGCACCGAACTGAACGAAGCGCGCAACGGCGAAACCAACTCGCAGGCGCTGCTGAACGCGGTCTCCGAACGGCGGGAATCGACCTCCGGCGTCTCCCTCGACGAAGAAATGACGAACCTGCAGCGCTTCCAGCGCGGCTACGAAGCTTCGGCGCGGGCGATGACCGCGCTCGACGAAGCGCTCGACGTGTTGATCAACCGCACCGGCCGGGTCGGGCTCTGACGGTGCCGAAGGGGAGGGACGCGCGATGACGATGCGGATCACCGAGGGGATGACGCGGCGCACCGTCCTCCAGGACCTCAGCTCCTCGAAAGCGCGCCTCACCCAGCTGCAGCGCGAAATCTCCTCCGGCCACCGGATCACGCGCCCGTCCGACGACCCGTTCGGCACCGGCCGCACGCTGCAGCTGACCGGCGAGCTCGAAGGCTTCAAGCAGTACAAGTCGAACGTCGACGACGGGATCGGCTGGGTGACGGCGACCGAAACGGCGCTCTCGCGGATCAGCGACAGCGTGCAGCGCGCCCGCGAACTCCTCGTCCAGGGCGGCAACGACTCCAACGGCCAGGTCGCCCGCGAAGGGGTCGCGGCGGAGATCGAAGCGCTGACCGAAGCGGTCAAGCAGGAAGCGAGCGTGACCTACGACGCGCGCTACATCTTCTCCGGTACGGCCACCGAAACGCGCCCCTACGAACCCGGCGCCGGCGATACCTACCAGGGCGACGAAGGGACGATCCAGCGGGTGATCGGCCAAGGCGTGTCGGTCGGCGTCAACGTCAACATCCAGACGATCCTCGGCAACGGCGCCGCCGCCGGCGACAACAAGCTGCTCGACGTCCTGCGCGACATCGCCGCCGACCTGCGCGGCGGGACCGCCGCGAACTCGGCAGCGCTGCGCGGCACCGACCTCGAACGGCTGAGCGCCAACCTCGACGAACTGACGCGGGTGCGCGCCGTCGTCGGCGCCACGACCAATCGCCTGGAGACGGCAGGGACGCGGCTCGAACAGCTGCAGGAAGCGAGCCTCAAACAGCTCTCCGCGGTCTACAACGTCGACACCGCGGAAGCGCTGGTCAACTACTCCTCCGAACAGACCGCCTACGAAACCGCGTTGCGCGCCGGCGCCAAGCTGATCCAGCCGTCGCTGATGGATTTCCTAAGGTAGTGGCGACGGATCGCTGGAGAGAACTTGGCTGAGATCGTGAAAAGCACGCGGTTCGGGGAGCTCGACGTTCCCGACGAGGCGCTGATCGACTTCCCGGAGGGGATGATCGGCGTCGGCGGCCGCCGCTTCGCGCTGCTCGAGCGCGAGGAGAGCGGCGCCTTCAGGTGGCTGCAGGAGACCTCCGATCCCGACCTGGCGCTGCCGGTCACCGACCCCTTCACGTTCTTCGCCGACTACGAGGTCGTCCTCTCCGACGACGAGGCCGAGCGGATCGGCGTCACCGACCCCGCCGCCGCCCAGGTGCTCGTCGTCGTCCGCGCCGACGAGGACCCGGGGCGGATCAGCGCCAACCTGCTGGCCCCGATCCTGATCGCGGCCGGCGTCGGCCACCAAGTCATGAACGAGGCCTCCTGGGCCCCCCTGCGCGAGCCGCTCCTCTCCGGCGGCCAGCGGTCGGTCGCGGCGTAGGGGATCGAGTCTCCGGCTCGGGGCGGCGGGGAAGCTGGTGCCCGGGGCGGCTGATCGGCGACCCGGGCCGGCTGAGGTCGCCGATCAGCCGCCCAGGTCGGAGGGAGTTGCGGGAGACGCCGCCGCAGCCAACCTGTAGTCCTTTGTCACCCTGTGGGCGACAAAGGACTACAGGTTGCGATCCGGGCGCCCGATAGGCGGCGGACGCCGTGCGGAAGGGTCAACTCGCGCGCCTTACGTGTCCTTCTCCACGGATCCGTGCGGGTTCCGTGACGGCGGATTCGACGCGCGTCGAGTTATGGGTGCTGTGCACCCGAAAGTCGACGCGCTTACGCGGTGGTCGCGGATCGGGTCACGGAAGCGTGTCGTCCCTCCGTAGGCGTCCCGGGATGCGCACTCGGCGGGGCCCCCGGGCGCGGCACTAGACTGGTCCGATGCTGACGATCAGTCGCCGCCAGGGCGAGCGCATCCTGATCGGCGACGAGATCGTGGTCGAGATCCTCGAGGTCAGCGGCGGCTCGGTCCGGCTCGGGATCACCGCGCCGCGCTCGCAGCGGATCTACCGCGAGGAGCTCTGGGACCGGGTCAAGGAGGAGAACGAAGCGGCGGCGCGCGGCGACTTCAGCGCGCCGGCAGCGCCACCAGACCCAGCGTGAGGGCCCGCGCCACCGCCTCGGCCGAGGTCCGGGCGCCGAGTTTGCGACGCACGTTCCGCACGTGGGTACGGGCGGTGTGGGGGCTGATGCAGAGCGTTGCGGCGATCTCCTCGACCCCGGCGCCGCGGGCCAGCTCGGCGGTGACGCGGCGCTCGCGCGGCGAGAGCAGCGAGTCCGACGGGGTGGGGGCCGAGGGGTGGGTGTGGCACTCGAAGAAGGTGCCGCCGGCGACCACGGTGTGGAGGCCGGTGATGAGGCGCTCCGGCGGGCACTCGCGGCAGACCGCGCCGTGGACGCCGAGGTCGGCGAGCGAGTCGGCGGCGAGCGCGCCGTCGGCCATCAGCATCGTCGGGGCGCCATGGCGCTTGGAGACGCTGTCGACGAGGCAGCGGTCGGGGGCGAAGCCCGCCAGCAGGATCACGTCGGGGTGGGCGCCGACCGGTTCGCGCTCTTCCTCTTCGGGGAGGAGCACGTCGATCATCTGCGAGCGCAGCAGGGCGGCGAGGCCGGCGCGCGAGATCGCCCGTTCCGAGTAGACGGCGACGAGCGGCAGGCTGAGCGGGAGGGGCGATCGCGCGCGGGAGGCGCTCGGCGCGCCGAGCCCCATGGCCGCCGACGGCGCGGCGGTGTCCCTGGAGGTGAGGAAGCTCATCCGAGGCGGACGTATCCGGTCGCGCCGCTTTCGCCCGGGCCGTAGCTGCGCTGGGCGACTTCGTCTGAAGAGTTCCCCTCGATCGTGTGGATCGTGCCGTCTGGGTCGACCGCTTCGACGATCCCGACGTGGTCGGAGCCCCAGACGATCAGGTCGCCGGGCGCGGGCGAGCCTTCGCTCGCCGGGATCGCACGGCCGCTGCGCTCGGCCCATTCCCAGATCGCGCCGACCGACTGGAAGCCTTCGCCGTTTTCGCCCAGCGGGATGCCCGCCTGGGCGGCGCACCAGGAGGCGAAGTCGGCGCACCAGGGACCGACGACCGCGCCCTGCACGGCGCTGCGGTATTCGGCGATCCGCGGCGATTCGTTGGAGCCGGGCGGGAACTCGGCCTGGCCCACCTGGGTGCGGGCGACGGCGACCGCGTTCAGCGCCGCGGGGCTCGAGCCGCCGGTGGCGAGCAGGGAGCCGGTCGGGCCGGCGCCGAGCGGCGAGGCGCCGGGCAGCAGCGTGGAGCTGCCGGAGGCCTGGTCGAGCAGCTGCGAGAAGGCGGCGGGGGAAGCCTGCGAAGAGGCGGTGGACGTGGTCGTCGATCCGGTCGAGGCGGGGGCGCCGACGCCGCCGGTCGTCGGCTGCGTCGGGGTCAGCGCCGCTTCGATCGCCGAGATCCGGGCGAGCGTCGATTCGAGGGTCATCTCTCATTTGATCGACCCCGGTCAGCAACCCTTTAACCGGATCGGGATAGTTACCCAATTCTGGATATGGGCCCTCATACAGATGCAGATGCGTGTGTGGACGGGACGTCGAGGCGGGCGACCGGCTCCCCGGCCGACCGCCCGCCTCGTACCCTTGGTCCCCTTAGCCGAGGAGCTTCAGGACCGCGGACCCGGACTGCTGGGCCTGCGCCAGCATCGAGGTGCCGGCCTGCTGCAGGATCTGCAGCTTCGTGAATTCGACCATTTCGGAGGCCATGTCCACGTCGCGGATCCGGCTTTCCGAGGCGCTCAGGTTTTCCTGGTAGACGGCCAGGTTGTTGAGCGTGTGTTCGAGGCGGTTCTGCACCGCACCGAATTCGGCGCGCTGGCTCGAGACCGCTTCGATCGCGGCATCGATCTGTTTGATGTCTTCCGTGCCGGTGGCTTCGAGTTTGAACGCTTCGGCTTTCACCGCTTCGCCGAGGCTGATCGTCGAGACGCTGATCTGCTCGCCGTCGTTCGCACCGACCTGGAACGTGATCGTGGCCGCTTTTTCAAGCAGCTTGATGCCGTTGAATTCGGTGTCTTCGCCGATCTGCGCCACCTCGCTGGCCAGCTGGTTGATCTCCGACTGGATCGAGGTCCGGTCGGATTCCGAGAGCGAGCCGTTCTTGAACTGGACGGCGAGTTCCCGAGTGCGCTGCAGCATCGAGTGGACCTCGTTGAGGGCACCTTCCGCGGTCTGCACGACGGAGACGGCGTCCTGGACGTTCCGCTGCGCCTGGCCGATGCCTTTGACCTGAGCTTTCAGCCTTTCGCTGATCGCCAGGCCGGCGGCGTCGTCCGCGGCACGGTTGATGCGGTAGCCCGAGGACAGGCGTTCCATCGCTTTGCCGATGCCTTCGCTCGTCGACACCAGGTTCCGGTGCGCATTGAAGGCTTCGATGTTGGTCTGAATACGAAGGGACATTCCGATCGCTCTCCTTGGATCGTTGTTGGATGGTCCCGGGGCGACATCCGTGTCACCCCATGGTTATGTCGTCCCTCTGATCGGCAGCCTCCGCGGAACCTTTAGGGATTTTTCGGCCTGGGGCGCGGGCGGCGGGTCACTGCGGGCCGGGCGTCCGCATTACTTCGGCCCCGGCCGTCCACACCACCTCGGGGCGCTGGCGGCTGTCCTGGGCGCCTCATGGGGGTCCTGGCAGGCTGTGACCCCCATGAGGCGCCCAGGACGTGAGGGGGTGCGGGAGGGTTCCGTCACAGGGACGTCGCGAATTCGGACTTACGTGATCGTCACGGGCGAGAGATTCCACACATTGGATCGATCGTGACGAAGATGCCGGGAACGTCACGCTTCCCGGACCCTTTCTCCTCTTTCCGGGCCGGGAAAGAGAGGTCCTCAGGACGCGCGTCGACTTTTGGTCGCTCAGCGACCAAAACTCCACACGGAGATCCTTGACCATTGACGAACACGGGAGGAAGCGTGACGTTCTCACGGTCTTCGTGACGAGGTCCCACCTCGGTCACGGATCGGTGACGGATCCGTGGGACTCCCGTCGCTCTCCCGTGACGCCCCCGTCACCCTCCCGCGAGGGTCCCTCCACACTCCCCTGAGACCCGGCCCTCTCGGCCACGGCCACAGCCTGCCCGGGCCGTGGCCGAGAGGGCCGGGTCCCTTTGCCGTCCCTCGGCCGTCCCTCGGCCGTCCCTTGGCCGTCCCTTCCCCGCCCCCGGGCGCCAGCTCGAAGCGGCCCGCGTCCCTTCCCCGGGCGCCGGCCTGCGAGGCCCCGTCCCCTCGGCCCCCCGGGCGCCAGCTTCCCGGGCCGCGTCCGTTCCCCGGGCGCCTGCTTCCGGAGCCCCGTCGCGCCCCGGACCCGCCCCGCCCCGCCTCAGCCCCCCTCTTCCGCCCGCCATCCCGGCCCGCGGAACATGTAGCCGAAGCGATCGCGCCAGCGGCGGGCGTCGCGGACGTCATGGAGCATCGCTTTCCACTCGTGGGTCGCGACCTCGACCGGGTTGAAGGTCTCGAGGTTCTTCGTCAGGCCATAGACGACGCGCTCGGTCTCCGGTTGGAAGGTGCCGAAGAGGCGGTCCCAGACGATCAGGATGCCGCCGTAGTTCTTGTCGAGGTAGATGTCATTGGAGCCGTGGTGGCCGCGATGGTGGGACGGGGTGTTGAAGAGGAACTCGATCGGGCTCGGGAGGCGCTTGACCCGCTCGGTGTGGATGAAGAACTGGAAGGTGAGGCTGATCGACTGCTCGAGCAGGATCATCCAGGGCGGGAAACCGACCGCGGCGAGCGGGAGCCAGAAGATGAAGTAGGTCATCGGCGTCCAGGGCTGACGGAGCGCCGTGGAGAGGTTGTAGTGCCGCGAGGAGTGGTGGACGACGTGGCTCGCCCAGAAGATCCGCACCGTGTGGCTGAGGCGGTGGTACCAGTAGTAGGCGATCTCGTCGGCGAGGAAGAGGGCGACCCAGGCCCACCACGCGTCGGACGGGATCCGCAGCGGGGTCAGCTCGTAGATGCCTGCGTAGGCGGCGACGACCACGACCTTCCAGGCGGTGTTGGTGACGACGTTGCCGAGGCCCATCGCGAGGCTGGTCATCGTGTCGTTCCTCCCGTAGCCGACCAGCTCGGCGCGGCGCTCCTCGGTGTCGTGGTGGAACTGCAGCCACTCGACCGCCAGGGTCGCGACGAAGAACGGGATCGCGTAGAGGATCAGGTCGAACACGCCTGATCGGCCTCCCTCGCCAATCTGATAATCGCCCTTGCCAGATGCAGGAGTATGGCCGGGCGGGGCGGGATCTGTCAAGGCCTCTTACCAGTTTGTTAGCGTCGCAGCGTGGCCAAGACCGGAACCGAGGACGGTCGCCGTTATGGCGGTATGACCGCCGCCGAGCGCCGCGAGGAGCGGCGGCGGCGCCTGCTCGACGCGGGGCTCGAGCTGTTCGGGACGCGCGGCTACGCCGCGACGACGATCGAGGCGCTGTGCGCGGAGGCGCGGCTGAACCCGCGCTATTTCTACGCCGAGGTCGACTCTCGCGAGGCGCTGCTGCGGGCGGTCTACGACCGCCACGTGGAGGAGGTCCGCGAGGCCGTGCTCGCGGCGATCGCCGCGGCGCCGCCCGACCCCCGCGGGCGGATGACCGTCGCGCTGCGGACGTTCATCGACGGCACCCTGGCCGACGAGCGCGCCGCCCGCGTCAACTACTTCGAGATGGTGGGCGTCAGCCCCGAGCTGGAGCAGCGCCGGCGCGATGTGCTCGGCACCTACGCGGACCTGGTCGCCACCCAGATCGCGGCGATGGACCCGCCCATCCTCCCCCCCGGCGCCGATCTCCGCATGAGCGCCGTGGCGCTGGTGAGCGCCACCGACGGGCTGATCATCGACGCCCTCGGCCGCCCCGAGGAGCCCGATCGCGAGGCGATGATCGCGACGCTCGCCGAGCTCTTCACGCCCGCGAGCGACTGAGCCCCGCGCTCAGAGCCAGACGTGCTCGAAGACCGCGCGGCCCTCGTCGATCCGCAGGAGGCCCATCGAGCGCCGCGGTGCCCGGCGGCGCTCGGTCGGGCTCCCGGGTTGAAGATCTGGAAGCCGTCCTCCTCTTCGTGGAGCGGCAGGTGGCTGTGGCCGAAGACCACCGCGTCGGCGTCGGGGAAGCGGCGGCGCAGCCGTCCCAGCCTCCCCTTCGACGGCCCGGGGTCGTGGACCATCGCGACGCGGACGCCCGCGAGGTCGACTTCCAGCGTCTCCGGCAGCAGGCGCTGGAGCTCGGCTTCGTCGACGTTGCCACGCACGGCGTGCACCGGACCCGGACAGAGCACCTCGATCTCCCGCAGCGTCGCGGCGCCGAAGAAGTCACCCGCGTGGAGCGCCCCCTCCGCCCCGCGCAGCAGCCGGGCGCAGCGCGCCGGCAGCACCCGCCCGCCCTTCGGCATATGGGTGTCGGCGAGGACCGCGATCAAGCCGTGCCGAGGGCGCGGTCGATGAAGGGGCCGAGCAGGTCGGCGACCGAGGCGGCGGTCGAGTCGGGCGTCTCGGAGGGGTTGGTGATGTAGGAGATCGCCAGGCGGACGAGCGACTCGGCGAGCAGCCTCACGTCGCCGCGCGGCGCCTGCGGCCAGCCTTCCTCGATCACCGCCGATAGGCGCGTCGTCGCCCAGACGACCACCGGCATCCCCTGCGTGGTGACGAACGGGAGCATGCCGCCGGAGCCGTCGTCGCTCAGCAGGGTGCGGATCAGCGGGTCCTCGCCGGCGGTGCGGAGGAAGAGCTCGAGCGCGGCGCGGATCGCGGCGCGAGGGTTGTCGGTGTGGGCGCGGACGGCGTCCTCCACCGCGGCGAGGAAGCGTTCCCCCTCGTGGATCGTCAGCGCGACCGCGAACTCGCTTTTGTTGCCGAACTCCTTGTAGAGGGTCTGGCGACTGACCCCGGCCTCGGCGGCGATGTCGCCCATCGTCACCTCCGCCCAGGGCCGGCTTTCCAGGTGGTGGCGGGCAGCGTCGAAGAGCGTCTGCCGGAGCAGCGCGCGGGCGGCCTCGGGATAGGGAGTGCGGCTGGCGATGGTCCCTATCGTCGCAGCGGAGGCGGTCAGGCGCCTCCCTCCACCGGCTCGAAGTCGACCTTGTCGCGGACGCCGCAGTCGGGGCAGGCCCAGTCGTCGGGGACGTCGGCCCAGGGCGTGCCGGGCGGGAAGCCCTCGTGCGGGTGGCCCTGGGACTCGTCGTAGACGTAGCCGCAGCCGGGGCAGCGGAAGGTGCTCACGCTGCTGCCCCCGGGACGCAGGCGCGCCTCACGATGCTGCCCCCGGGACGCAGGCGCGCCTCACGCTGCCGCCCCCGCCGCCGCGGCGCGGCCGCCGCTCGCCCCGCCGCCGCTCGCCCCGCCGCCGTAGCGCCGGAGGATCTTCTCCCGTTTGCGCGGCTGGATGTTCGCCTTGGTCACGTCGCCTCCGAAGTGGTCGAGCAGGCGCGGGTCCATCACCCGTCGCCAGATCGGCGGGAACCAGGCGAGGACGATCATCCCCGCGTACCCGGTCGGCAGCTGCGGCGCCTCGTCGACGTGGCGGAGCGCCTGGTAGCGCCGGGTCGGGTTGGCGTGGTGGTCCGAGTGGCGCTGCAGGTGGTAGAGCAGCACGTTCGAGGCGACGTTGTTCGAGTTCCAGCTGTGCCGCGGCAGGCAGCGCTGGTAGCGGCCGTCCTCCTTCTTCTCCCGCAGGAGGCCGTAGTGCTCGAGGTAGTTGACGACCTCCAGCAGCGAGAAGCCGATGATCGCCTGCAGGACCAGGTACGGGAGGACGATCGGGCCGAAGGCGACGGCGAGCGCGGCGAAGAGGACGACGGTCATCGCCCAGGCGCCGAGGATGTCGTTGCGCAGGGTCCAGTGCGACTTGCCTAGGCGGTCGAGGCGGGCGGCCTCGAGGTGCCAGGCGGAGGTGAGGCTGCCCGACACGGTGCGCGGCAGGAATTCCCAGAAGCTCTCCCCCAGCCGCGAGCTCGCCGGGTCCTCCGGCGTCGCCACGCGAACGTGGTGGCCGCGGTTGTGCTCGATGAAGAAGTGCCCGTAGCCGGTCTGCGCGAGGGCGACGCGGCTGAGCCACTTCTCGATGTCGTCGCGCTTGTGCCCGAGCTCGTGGGCGGTGTTGATGCCGATCCCGCCGACGACGCCCATGGTCAGGGCGAGGCCGATCGATTCGACGACGGAGAGCGCGCCGTCCCCCCACTTCCAGGCGGCGAAGATCAGCCCGGCGTACTGGATCGGGATGAAGAGGTAGGTGCACCAGCGGTAGTAGTGGTCCTGCTCGAGCCACTTGAGGACCGAGTCGGGCGGATTCGTCGCGTCCATCCCGATCGCCAGGTCCAGCAGCGGGAAGACGACGAAGACGAGGACCGGACCGAGGAACCAGAACCCGCCGAAACCGGTCGCTTCCACGGCGCCCCAGGCGAGGAACGGAGCCAACGGAACCAGGATGCCGAGCAGCCAGGCATAGCGCTTGCCGTCGCTCCAGGCAGCCGGGTTCACCTCGACGTCGTCGTGGTGATGGTGATGCGCGTGCTCAGCGTGCGCCTCCACGTTCTCCTCCTTGTCAAACGTGCGATCGAAGTCTGCGTGGTTTACAAATGTACCAGTTTTGTCAACAGGCGTTACAGGACACGGAGAATTGACCGCGGAGTGGCGGGCGATCGGCGCAGCCGGGCGGGGCGGGCGCAGCCGGGCGGGGCGGGCGCAGCTGGGCGGGGCGGGCGCAGCTGGCCGGCGATCGGCGCAGCTGGGCGGGGGGGCCGGACGTGCTGGCGGGCGAGGATCAGCTGGTGGTCGGCGGGTGGATCAGGCAGGCGCCGGCCGTGGAGCGGTCAGGCGTCAGGCCACCAGTCGCGACGACCTTCGACGTCGTCGCGTGGGCTATCGCCGAGATTCGGCGCGCCGATGACAAGGAGCTCGAGGCCATCCGGCCCAGCCTCGTAGCCGCGCCAGGAGCCCGGTGGGACGCGCACCGCGTCCCACCGCTTCAGCTCGACGACCTCGTCGTCGACCGCCATCCGCCCTCCCCCGCCGACGACGACGTAGACCTCCTCCTGCCTCTTATGCGTGTGGCCGTACGGAAAGCGGTAGTCGGGCGGGACGCGCTGGTAGGTCAGGCCCGAGCGCTCGAGGCCGAGGAGTTTCGTGGCGGCGCGGAACTCCAGCCCGGGCGGGCCGTCGAAGTTGGACCCGAGGTCCTCAGGATCCTCCTTGAGGTTCCTGATCGTGAACGGCATCGCTCGGCTAGATCTTCAACAGCACGATCGTGTTCACGACGAACAGGATCGCGAAGAAGACGGTGGCGCGGTCGAGGTTCCGCTCGACCATCGAGCCGCCGCCGATCTGGCTGCCACCGCCGCCGATGCCGAATGCACCGGAGAGCCCCGCGTCTTTCCCCGAGTGGAGCAGGATGAGGAAGACGAGGACCGCCGCGATGATGACCTGGATGACGCCGAGGATCGTGTACACGGGGATGAGTGTAGAGGGTCTGAGCGGTTA
The DNA here is from genome assembly GCA_051986435.1 of Solirubrobacterales bacterium. GTDB lineage: Bacteria > Actinomycetota > Thermoleophilia > Solirubrobacterales > 70-9 > VAYN01. The sequence continues at coordinate 14,579 of JBPYFM010000170.1, forward strand.
GTCGCGCTCAGCGGGCTCGTGAGAGGCGCCGTTCCCGTTACCGGATCCGTTCGCGTGGCCGTTGCCGTTGCCGTTGGTGGCGCCGTTCGCGTGGCCGTTGCCGTTCTCGACCGTGGCGGTCGCCGCATCGCCGCCGCCGTGCCCGTTCCCGTTGCCGGCGACCCAGTCGCTCGGCAGGCCGGCGCGGCCCGGGCGGAGCTGCTCGCCTGATCCGGCCCCGACGCCGACCGTGTCGAGGATCTCCACCGCTTCCTTGCGCAGCTCGGCGTCGAGGATCGCGTAGTCCTCGTCGGAGAGCTTGCCGGAGGCGTGGTCGAGTTCGGCGTCGCGAATTTCGCGGTATTTGGCTTCCTTGAGCGCGTCGGCCTCGGTGCGGACCATCGCGCCTTTGCGGCGGCTGCGGGCTGGCCAGACGGCGATCAGGGCGCCGATCAGCCCGATGATCCCGCCGATCCACATCCACAGCACGAGCGGATTGATGATCACCTTGAAGGTCGCGGCGTTCGGCTCGTTGATGTAGCCGCGGGCGATCCGTTCGGCGGAGAGCAGCTGCAGGTTTTCGATCTGTTCCAGGGCTTTCGGCTGCAGTTTCGGTTCCGCCGCCGCGGCGCGCATCAGCGCCGAGAGGTCTTTGCACTGTGACGGCGTCCCCGGTCCCGCTTCGATGCAGGTTTTGAGGCCTTTTTCGGCGACCGCGAGCTGGTGCTGGACCGCCTGCACGTTGGGGGCGACCGTGACCCAGATGTCACGCACCGGCCCGGTCTTCAGGCCGACCTCGGTGGTCGCCTCGCCGCTGAAGTAGTCGGCGAGGCCGCCGGTCGCCGCCGCGCCGGTCGGGCGGAAGAAGCGACGGCTCGTGCGCAGCATCGTGAGGAACTTGCCGTCTTCCTTGACTTCGACTTCGGCGCCGAAGGTGTACTTCTCGCTGTCGACCTGCACGTAGGGCCGCTTGTAGGTGAATTCGCGACCGTCGACGACCCGCGTTTCGCCGGGTTTCATCGAGACGTTCTCGTTGGTCTGGAAGCTCGAGGAGGCGGCCACGCCGATCAGCAGGACGGCGACGCCGATGTGGGCGATGTAGCCGCCGTACCGCCGCCGGTTGCGGGCGGTGACCGCCACCAGCGCCCCGGCGAACGAGCCGCCGGAGGTCTTCTGCCGCGCGTGGGCGCCGTTGTAGAACTCCTGCAGGACGCCGGCGATAGCGAAGGCGGCGAAGGTGAAGAGCGCCAGCGGCCAGGGCTTGTGGGCGGCGTCGGTGAAAGCCCAGAGCACGACGAGGGTCGCCAGCGCGACCGCGACCGGGATGCGGAAGACGCGTTTCGCCGACGCCAAGGTCACGCGCCGCCAGGCCAGTAGCGGCCCGATGCCGGTGAACAGCACCAGGAGGATCGCCAGTGGCGTCGTGTACTGGTCGAACCAGGGTGCGGCGAGCGAGCTCTTGTTGCCGGTGAAGAGTTCGGAGATCAGCGGGAAGAAGGTCCCCCAGGCGATCACCACGACCATCCCGACCAGCAACAGATTGTTGATGAGGAAGATCGATTCCCGTGACAAGAGCGAGTCGATCCGCTTCTGGTCGGAGCGCAGGTCGTCCAGGCGCGAGACGATCAGGCAGGTCGAGCCGATGACGACGATGCCGATCAGCACCAGCAGGTAGGGCCCGACCGTGTCGTCGCCGAACGCGTGGATCGACTGGAGGACGCCGGAGCGCACCAGGAACGTGCCGAGCAGGCACATCGAGAAGGTGGCGACGATCAAGGTCGCGTTCCACACTTTCAACATGCTGCGCTTCTCCTGCACCATGATCGAGTGCAGGAACGCGGTGCCGAGCAGCCACGGCATCAGCGCCGCGTTCTCGACCGGGTCCCAGGCCCAGTAACCGCCCCAGCCGAGCTCCGAATAGGACCAGCGAGCGCCGAGCAGCAGGCCGAAGCCGAGGAAGGTCCAGGCGATGAGGGCGAAGCGGCGGGTCGCGCGGATCCATTCGGAGTCGACGCGGCGGGTGATCAGGGCACCGATCGCGAAGGCGAAGGGGACGGTCCAGGCGACGTACCCCGAGTAGAGCATCGGGGGGTGGATCATCATGCTCGGGTGCTGGAGCAGCGGGTTCAGCCCGATCCCGTCTTTCGGCGTCGGGATCGTGTGGAACGGGTTGACGTTCGGCGCGAACAGCATCAGCCCGATGAAGAAGGCGCCGATCCCCATCATCACGCCGTTTGCCCAGGGGACGATCTCGCGCAGCTTGTGACGGGTCGAGTACAGGGCGAGCGAGGCGGCGGCCGAGAGGACGAACGCCCACAGCAGCAGCGAGCCTTCCTGACTCGACCACATCGCCGCCAGCTTGTAGAACATCGGCGTCTCGATCGATGAGTGTTCGGCGACGATATTGAGGTGGAATTCGTTCGTCGCCATCGCGATCTCGATGATCACGATGCAGGCCAGGAGCAGGCCGAAGACGGTGTAGACGCCGCGGCGGGCGAGGACGACGCGGCCGTCGTCGTGGCGCCAGACGACTGCCGTTATCGCAGAGGCGGCGGCGACGAAAAAGGCGAGCGCCAGTAGGACGCCGCCGACGCTAGCCATTGCTGCCGGAAGACCCGCTGCCGGTGCCGGCGGTTTCGCTGGCGTTCGTCGTGAACTTGGACGGGCACTTGGTGATCAGCGATTCCGGTTCGCCGACGAAGGTGCCGTTTTCCATCGCGCCGGTGAGGACGATCTCGCGGCCCCCGCGGAACGGATCGGGAACGACCCCCTGGTAGCTGACCGGCATCGCGCCGCCGCCGTTGCGGTCCTCGACTTCGAACTTGAGCGTTTCGCCATCGTGCCGCACCGATTTCGGCACCACTTTGGCATTCATCTCGAACTTCTGGCCGGGCGCGGCGCTGAGGATCTGCGACGGTTCCTTGGTCTGGTCCGAAGCGTTGAAGCTGACGTAGATGAGCGCTACGCCAAGAAGGACCGCCACTGAGAGGGCGACGCCCAGACGTATCTTGCGCTTCCGCGACGGATCCACGACGTCGCTCATTATCGCAAGCCGGGACGGTCGGCACATCAAGGCGGGTTAAAGATCCGCGGCGTCCGCGTGAGACTCCGTCGCAGAGCCAAATGGCGCGCCAATTTCAGTCCGGGGGTGGGGATCTTTATCCGCGGCGGTGGGGAAGCTGGCGCCTGGGGGCCGGGAAGCCGGCGCCTCGGGGGCCTGCGCCTGCGCCTGGGGAGCTGTCGCCCGGGGGCGGCTGCTGCGCGAGAAGCCGGCGCCTGGGGGGGTCTGCGCCGGGGAGCCGGCCGGGGCCTCGGGGGGTCTGCGCCGGGGAGCCGGCCGGGGCCTCGGGGGCCTGCGGCGGTCGGCTGGCGCCCCGGGGGCGGGCGGCGACGCCGGCCGGCCGCTCGGGGAGCTGCCGGCGCCTCGG
>JBPYFM010000171.1:0-11889 GCA_051986435.1 Solirubrobacterales bacterium
CACCCGGATCACCCGCTCCATCGAGCCCGGCACCGGGATCTCCCGCGTGCACAGCAGCGGCACCGTGTCCAGCCCAAGCTGACGCGCCGCTACCGCGGGGAACTCCGCATCCAGGTCGGCTGTGGTCGTGAAGATGCAGCTGACCATGTCCTCGGCCGCGAGCGAGTTCCGCTCGATCATCGTCCGCATCAGCTCCTCGGTCGCCGCCAGGATCGCCTCCCGCGAGTTCTCCTCGGCCTGCACCGCCCCCCGAAGCGCGAACAACCGCCGCTGCGGCCCCTCATAGCTGCCGACGTCCATGGCCGCGCATCTTCCCAAAGCGACGGAACCAGCGACTTCCCCACGCCCGATCCGCCCCCCAAGGGGGGAGAGATCTCCTGCGGTGTTCCTTACTTCGATATGGCCGAAGTTTCGAACACCGCAACGCGCCGGCTGGGCCCGGTAGCGGCGATGCAGGAAGGGTTGGTGACGACCGCGCAGCTACGGGACGCGGGCCTGACCGACGAGGCGATCTCCCGATGGGTGAGGACGGGACGCATCCGACCGGTCCTGAGGACCGTCTTCGTCTTGGGCCACGGCGGCGTGGCACCGCGTGCGCGCCTCCGCACCGCGGTGCTGGCATGCGGGCCCGGCACCGTGACCTCACATCGGAGCGCGGCTTGGCTGCTCGGTCTGCGGGAGGCGAGTCCGGTCGTGGTCGACGTGATCTGCCCGGGCCAAGCAGGCCGCAAGCTCGAGAGGATCCGCGTCCATGCGGTGCCGTATCCGACGCCGTCCGAAGTGCGGCGCGTGCATGGGATTCCCTGCACGACCGTGGCGCGGACGATCGTCGACCTCGCGGGGACGCATGGGATCCCGAAACTCCGCGAGGTCGTCGAGATGGCGGCGACGGAAGGGGTCCTCGACGTCGCGGCGGTCGACGCCATCCTGGCGGGGGGGCCGAGGCGACGCGGGGCGCCCGCCCTGCGGGGCGTCCTCGACGAATGGCGGCCTGTCGCCGAGACGGCCAGGTACGCGACCTTCCGCAGCCTCTTCGAGGCGAAGCTCCTCCCGCTCATCGCGGCGGCGAAGCTGCCGATGCCGCTCATCAATGCTCCCGTCCGCACCGCGGACCGGACCTTGGAGGTCGACCTCCTCTGGCCGGACCACCGCTTCGTCCTCGAAGCCGACAGCCGTCGCCACCACGCCCTCGAGGTCGCCTTCGAGCGCGACCACAGACGCCACCGCGAACTCCTCGCCGCCGGCTACGAGGTCCTCGGCGTCACCTGGCGCGAAGCCGAACGGGAACCCGCCGAGGTCCTTGCCGTCATCCGCGCGCGCCTGGGAGCAAGGCCCACCCTCCCCACCTAATTGCTAGTGAGGTGGGGAGGGTGGGCCTTGCTCGCTCGCCGCGCGCAGTCCCTTCACCTCAGAAGCACTCAAGCGCCTCGAACCACCCTCCGCCAGGTCCCCGAGCCGCAGCGGCCCGAAGCCGATCCGCTGCAGCGCCACCACCCGGTTGCCGACCGCCTCGACCATCCGCCGCACCTGCCGATTGCGGCCTTCGCGGAGGACGATCTCGATCTCCCGGTCGCCGACCTTGCGCACCTTGGCGGGCGCCGTGGGGCCGTCCTCCAGCTCGACGCCCTCGCGCAGCCGGGCGAGCTCACGCGCGCGCGGCGGCTTCGCCAGCCGCGCGCGGTAGGTCTTCGGGACTTCGTAGCGGGGATGCGTGAGGCGATTCGCCAGCGCGCCGTCGTTCGTCAGCAACAGGAGCCCGGTCGAGTCCGCGTCGAGCCGCCCCACCGGGTAGAGCCGCGCCTCCGAGTCGACGAGCTCCACCACCGCCCGCCGCACCCCCGGCTCGCGCGCCGTCGAGACCACCCCCGCCGGCTTGTTCACCGCCCAGACCTCGGGCCGCTCCGCCGTGACCGGCGCACCGTTGACGCGCACGTCGTCGCCCTCGTCGACATCGCGCGCCGGGTCGGTCACCACCTCGCCGCCCACCGTCACGAGGCCCTTGGCGATGATCTCCTCGGCCTTCCGCCGCGAAGCGACTCCCGCGTGCGCGAGGTATTTGGCGAGGCGCATCGCCGCGGCGCTACTCGGCGCGCTGTTCGCCGGCCTTCAGCAGCCGCTCGCGCAGCTCGCGCTCGTCCTCCGGGGTCGGGTCGAACTGCGAGGGGTCGGGCAGCTGGTCGAGCCCGGAGAGGCCGAAGAGGCGCTCGAAGAGCTCGGAGGTCTTGAACAGCGCCGCACCGAACTGGGAGCGCCCCGCCTCCTCGATCAGGCCGCGATCGGCGAGCGTCTGCACCGCCGACTCCGAGCTGACGCCGCGGATGCGGGCGACCTCGGGCCGCGAGACCGGCTGCAGGTAGGCGACGATCGCCAGCGACTCGGCCTGCGCCGGGGTGAGCGGCGGGGTGCGCGGTTTGGCGAGGAGGCGACGCGCGGCTTCCTCGGCGGCCGGGTCGCTCGCCAGCGCGAAGCCGCCGCCGATCACCCGCAGGACGATGCCGCGCTTGCCCTCGGCGAGATCTTCGCTGAGGAGCTCGATCGCCTCCGCGACCTGTCCCTCGGTCGCTTCGGTCGCCTCCGCGAGTTCGGCGATCGCCACCGGGTCCGGCGAGAGGAAAAGCAGCGCTTCGACGGTGCGCGCGAGGTCGGTCACGCCGCTGCCACCCCGCTGCCGCGGGAGACGCGGATCGGCCCGAAGGTCTCGTTCTGCTCCCAGGTCACCTCGCCTTTGCGGTAGAGCTCGAGCAGGGCGAAGACCGTCACCGCCTGGGTCAGCCGGTCCTCGTCGCCGAACTCCTCGTCGAAGTCGAAGCTGGTGCGCCGTTCGAGGGCGTCGCGCAGCACCCGCAGGCGGCGCTGCAGGGAGACGGTCGGGCGGATGTGGGAGACGTCGACTTCCTCCGGCTCGCGCAGGAGGTCCCCGATCGCCCGGCCGAGGCGCTGCGGGTCGTACACCGCGACCGCGGCGTCGACGGCGACGCGCCGCAGGTTCGCCGGCAGCGGCGCCGAGCGGTAGAGGTAGGGGCGCTCCGTCTCGAAGCGCTCGACCAGCGCGCCCGACGCCTCGCGGTAGCGCCGGTACTCGAGCATGCGGGCGAGCAGCTCCTCGACCGCCTCCTCGGGCTTCATCGCCTCGATCCCGTCCTCCTCGCGCGGCAGCATCAGCCGCGACTTCAGCTCCAGCAGCGAGGCGATCAGGACGAGGAATTCGGTCGCCACCTCGAGGTCGAGCTCCCCCGACTCTTCGAGGTGGTCGACGTAGGCGACGACGACCTCGCCGAGCTGCAGCTCGAGCAGGCTGACCTCCTCGCGCAGGACGACCGCGAGCAGCAGGTCGAACGGTCCGGCGAAGACGTCCAGGTCGAGATCGAGCTCGGCAACGGCCATCGGGCCAGATTAGAGAGGCGCAGGGACGCGCAAACCGCGTTTCGGCGCTATTTGCGGGCTAACGGCCGGCCGTGCACGGGACAGGCCGGCTCAGCCGAACCCCATCCGCTCGCGCACGTCAGCCACCGTGCCCGAGGCGATCTCCCGCGCCTTCTCCGCCCCGGCCGCCAGCGTCGCCTCGAGCGCCGCCTCGTCGGGCCGCAGCTCCTCGTAGCGCTCGCGCACCGGCGCCAGCAGCTCGACCACCCCGTCGGCCACCGCGCCCTTGAAGTCCCCGTAGCCGGCGCCCTCGAACTCGCGTTCGATCTCCGCCCGCCCGGTCCCCCGCGCCACCGCGAGGATGTCGATCAGGTTCGTCACCCCCGGCTTGTCCGGCGCGGCGCGCACCTCCCGCCCCGAGTCGGTGACCGCCGAGCCGACCTTCTTGCGGATCGTCTTCTCGTCGTCGAGCACGAGCACCGTGCCCTGCTCGGTCCCGCCCGTGGTCGACATCTTCCGCTCCGGCTCCTGCAGGTCCATGATCCGCGCGCCCACCTCGGGCAGCACCAGCTCCGGCACCACCAGGGTGTCGCCGAAGCGAGCGTTGAAGCGCCGCGCGATCTCCCGCATCAGCTCGACGTGCTGGCGCTGGTCCTCGCCGACCGGCACCTCGCCGGCGCGGTAGACGAGCACGTCGGCGGCCATCAACACCGGGTAGTAGAAGAGCGCCGCCGAGGCCAGCTCCCTCGCGCTCCCGGTCTTTTCCTTGAACTGGGTCATGCGATCGAGGTCGCCGTGCGCGGTGACCGCGGAGAGGTACCAGGTCATCTCGGTGTGCTCGCGGACGTCGGCCTGGCGGAAGAAGATGCAGCGCTCCGGGTCGAGCCCGGCGGCGAGCAGGATCGCGGCGGTGTCGAGGACGCGCTCGCGCAGGTCGGCCGGGTCGTAGGGCACCGAGATCGAGTGCAGGTCGACGACGCAGAAGATCGCCGGCTCGCCGCGCTCCTGGCCCTCGACGTACTGGCGGATCGCGCCGATGAAGTTGCCGAGGTGCTTGCTGCCGGTCGGCTGGATGCCGGAGAAGATGATCGGTTTCGCGTCAGCCATGGGTCGCGAAATCTAATTCGTCCGCCGGTTCCGGGTCCTGAGGAGCGGCGCCGCCCCGCCGCGGGTTGCGGATGCCGACGCCCGAGGCGATGCCGCCGAGGATCATCAGCGCGCCCGCCAGCAGGGCGCCGAGGTGGAAGGCGGAGGTCGACGCATCGGCAGAGGCGGCTTCGATCCGCGGCGCCTCGCGCGGGCCCACCTTTCCGACATCGGGGACGCCGAGCGGCTGTTCCTTGGCTTCGACGACGGCGCTCGCCGCCGCCGGGCCGAGCGGAGGCGAGCCGAGCTCGGAGTCGAGGCGCGCGCCGAAGTGTGCCGAGATCACCGCGCCGAGCACCGCGATCGCGAGCAGCCCGGCGACCCGCGAGACGCCGTTGTTGACCCCCGAGGCGATCCCGACCCGGCGCTCCGACACCGAGTCGAGCACGGTCGCGGTCAGCGGCGCCACCGTCGCCGACAGCCCGAGCCCGAAGACGAGCACCGCGGGCAGCACGTCGGCCGGGTAGGAAGCGCCCGGGTCGAGGCGCATGAAGAGGAACGTGCCGAGCCCGGCGACGATCGGGCCGAGCGTCATCGGCAGCCGCGGCCCGGTCCCGGACGCGAGCCGCCCCCAGCGCGGCGAGAGCAGGAAGAGGCAGAGCGAGATCGGGGTCGTCGCCAGCCCCGCCTCGAAGGCGGAGTAGCCGACCACCTGCTGCAGGTAGAGGCCGATGAAGAGGATCCCGGCGCCGAGCCCGGCGTAGACGGTCAGCGTCGTCACGTTGGCCACCGCGAAGTTGCGGATGCGGAAGAGGGAGAGGTCGAGCATCGGGCGCGCCGCGACCGCCTCCCAGACGACGAACGCGGCAAAGCAGGCGATGCCCGCGACCAGCGGCAGCCAGACGAGCGGGTCGCCCCAGCCGTGGGTCGGCTCCTCGATCAGCGCGAAGACCGGGCCGGCCAGCCCCGCCGCCGAGAGCAGCACGCCGGGGACGTCGACGCCGCGGGACGCGTCGGGGTCGCTCGACTCCTCGACCGCGCGCAGGGTCAGCAGCACCGTCGCGGCGATCAGCGGGATGTTGACCCAGAAGATCGCCCGCCAGCCGATCAGGCCGACCAGCGCGCCGCCGCCCGCGGGCCCGAACACCGTCGCGATCCCGGTCCACGCGGTCCACGTCCCCACCGCCTTGCCGCGCTCCTCGCCGGAGAAGGTCGCCGCGACGATCGCCAACGACCCCGGCACCAGCAGCGCCCCCGCGACCCCCTGCAGCGCCCGCGCGCCGACCAGGAACTCCTCGCTCGGGGCGAGCGCGCAGAGGATCGAGGTGGCGCCGAAGGCGACCAGGCCGACGACGAAGAGGCGCCGGCGCCCGAACTGGTCCCCGAGACTGCCCCCGACGAGGAGCAGCGACACCATCGCCAGCATGTAGGCCTCCAGCACCCACTGCTGCCCGGCGAGCCCCGAGTTCAGCTCCCGCCCGATCGAGGGCAGCGCCACGTTGACGATCGTCGTGTCGAGGAAGACGACGGTCGAGCCGAGGATCGTCGCGATCAGGGTGAGGCGCCGTTGCCGGGTCATCCGGACGAGTCTTGCAACCGCAAGTTCCCGACCGGGCGGCCCCGCACGGTTGCGCCCACGCGCCAGGCTGGAACAATTCCCCGCATGGCGAGAGCGATCTGGTCCGGCTCGATCAGCTTCGGGCTGCTGAACGTCCCGGTGCGGATGTACAGCGCCGTCGCGCGGCGCAACATCGCGCTGCGCGAGATCCGCGAGTCCGACTCGGCCCGGATCAAACACCGCCGCGTCGCCGAAGGGACCGACGAAGAGGTCCCCTACGACGAGATCATCAAAGCCTACGAGCTGACCCCGGGCCAGTACGTCCCGCTGACCAAAGACGAGATGGCGGCGCTGGCGCCGGAGAAAACGCGCACCATCGAAGTGCTGGACTTCGTCGACCTCGACGAGATCGACCCGATCTACTTCGACAGCCCCTACTACCTGGGGCCGGCGGAAGGCGCCGAGAAAGCCTACGGATTGCTGGCGAAAGCGCTGAAAGCCTCCGGCAAGGTGGCGATCGCCCGCTTCGTCCTGCGCAACAAAGAGCACCTCGCCGCGATCCGCAGCGACGGCAACGTCCTCACGCTGACGACGATGCGCTTCGCCGACGAGGTCGTGCCGGTCGACGAGCTCGAAATCCTTCCCGACAAAGCCCAGCAACCGGCGCAACGCGAGCAGGAGATGGCCGAGCAGCTGATCGAGTCCCTCTCCACCGACTTCGAACCCGCCGCCTACCACGACGAGTACCGCGAGCAGCTGCTGTCGCTGATCGAACGGAAGGCGGAAGGCAAGGAGATCGTCGCGTCGGAGGCCGAGGCGCCGAAGGCGACCAAAGCGCCGGACCTGATGGCGGCGCTCGAGGAAAGCATCGCCGCGGTACAGGACAAGAAAGGCGGCGCGGCGAAGGGCAGGGCCAAAGCTTCCAAAGCGAAGAAATCGGCCGCCAAAGCCAAAAAAGCCGCCTCGAAATCGAACGGCTCCGGCTCCGCCAAAAAATCGCCCAAAAAACGGGCGAAAGCCAAATCGAAATAGGTCTCCCCCGTGGCCACGAGCCGCCAGGTCGAGATCGAAGGCCGTGAGCTGAAGCTCACCAACGTCGACAAGGTCCTCTACCCGCAGACCGGGTTCACCAAGGGCGACATGATCGACTACTACGCCAAGGTGGCGCCGGCGATGATCCCCCACCTGAGCGGCCGCCCCGTCACCCTGCGCCGCTTCCCGGAAGGGGTCGAGGACCTCGACGCGGCGTTCTTCGAGAAGCGCTGCCCGAAACACCGGCCGAAATGGGTCAAGACCGCGACGGTCGAAGCCGGTCCGCGCGCCGGAAAGATCGAGTTCTGCGTCTGCGACGGCCTGGCGACGCTCGTCTGGATGGCGCAGCTGGCTACGGTCGAGCTCCACCCGTCGCTCTCGCTGGCGCGCGCCCCGAAACGCCCGACCGTCCTCGCCTTCGACCTCGACCCCGGCCCGCCCGCCGACGTCGTCGACTGCTGCCGCGTGGCGCTCCGCCTCCGCGACCTCTTCGGCCACTTCGACGTCCGCTGCTTCCCGAAGACCTCGGGCTCCAAGGGCATGCAGGTCTACGTCCCGCTGAACACCAAAAAAGTCAGCTACGACGACACCAAACCGTTCGCCAAAGCGATAGCGCAGCTGCTCGAGAAGCAGACCCCGGACAAGGTCGTCTCGAAAATGAAAAAGGTCGAACGGGAGAACAAGGTCTTCGTCGACTGGTCCCAGAACCACCAGCGCAAAACGACGATCGCCGTCTACAGCCTGCGCGCCCGCGAACGCCAGACCGCCTCGACGCCGGTCACCTGGGACGAGGTCGCCGACGTCGCCGACTCGGGCGACAAGGGCAAGCTGGTCTTCGAGTCCGACGCCGTGCTCGACCGGATCGAGAAGCACGGCGACCTCTTCGCGCCGGTGCTCGAGTTGGAGCAGCAGCTGCCGGACCTCTAGGGCCCGGGATCGAAGCGCCCGTGCCTCTCCGGCGGGACGATGCCGCGGGGGCCGCGCCACATCTGGGTGCCGGCGAGGCCGGCGATCAGCTCGACGTGGTGCGTGGGGCGGAAGCCGAGGCGTTCGTAGCGGGCGAGGTTGCGCGGATTCGAGGACTCGAGGAAGGCGGGCGCGGGCGGGTCGGCGGCGTCGATCTCGCCGAGATTGTCGGCGACGAGGCCGACGCCGAGACCGCGCCCGGCGTGGTCGGGGTGGGTGGCGAGCAGGCTGAGGTAGAAGTGCAGCGGCTCGTGGGGGTGGTTGCGCTCGAAGGCGTCCAGCAGCTCGCTCACCCGGTCCGCCGACTCCTTCTCGCAGGCCTCGGCGATCACGCCCGGCAGGCGCTCCTCGTCGGCTGGCGTCATTTCCGGCGAGCCGGGCGGGATCCAGAGCGCGACCGCCTCCACCCGGTCGGTCACCCGGACCCAGCCGAAGTCGAGTGCTGCCCCGACGAAGAAACCGAAGACCTCGGCCAGCGAGGCGAGCTTGCGCTCGCGCGAGACGTCTTCGAAGGCCCAGCCCCAGAGCGGATCGTGCTCGAAGGCGAGTGCCAACGTCTCACCGATCGCCCCCAGGTCTGCCCGCTCGGCGACGCGCGTCTTCATGCCCTCACCATGCCACGCCAGGGCCGCGGCGGTCCTCGTACGGAAGGACGAAATCGGGCGCTGCGATCAGCCGAACTGCTGACGCACCACGGGCCTGCGGGTCGCGCGGACCTCGTCGAGGCGGCGCACGGGCGTGGAGTAGGGCGCGTTCTTCGCGATCTCCGGGTCGGCCTCAGCCTCGGCGAGGATCTCCTCGATCGCGTCGGCGAAGGCGTCGAGGCTCTCCTTCGTCTCGGTCTCGGTCGGCTCGACCATCAGCGCCTCGTCGACGAGCAGCGGGAAGTAGACGGTCGGCGGGTGGAAGCCGAAGTCGAGCAGGCGCTTGGCGAGGTCGAGGGTCGCGAGGCCGAGCTCGTTCTTCAGCGGCCGCCCGGAGAGGACGAACTCGTGCATGCAGTGGCGGTCGAAGGCGACCGGCAGGCGCTCGCCCGCGCGCCCGGCCGCGAGCCGCGCCTTCAGGTAGTTGGCGTTCAGCACCGCGGTCTCCGAGGCCTCGGTGAGGCCGTCGGCGCCGAGGCTGAGGATGTAGGCGTAGGAGCGTACGAAGACGCCGAAGTTGCCCTGGAAGCCGCGCAGGCGCCCGATCGACTTGGGGCGATCGAAGTCGAGGTCGAATTCATGAAGGGCTTCGCCTTGCTCCGCTCGCGGATCCATCGATTCGTGACGCTCGCTCCGCGGCGGCTCGCCACCCTGCTTGAGCCGACGAACTACTTGTGGCCGCGGCAGGAACGGCTCGATCCGCTCGCTCACCGCGATCGGCCCGGCCCCCGGCCCGCCGCCGCCGTGCGGCTGGCTGAAGGACTTGTGGAGGTTCAGGTGGACGATGTCGAAGCCCATGTCGCCGGGCCGCGTCCGCCCCATGATCGCGTTCAGGTTCGCCCCGTCGTAGTAGAGCGTCCCGCCCGCCTCGTGGATCAGCCCGGCGATCTCCTCGATGTTCTCGTCGAAGAGCCCGAGCGTGTTCGGGTTGGTGAGCATCAGGCAGGCGATCTGCGACGGGTCCTCGGCGATCTTCGCCCGCAGGTCGTCCATGTCGACGCCGCCGCGCTCGTTCGTCGCGACCTTCACCACCTCGTATCCCGCCATCGTCACCGACGCCGGGTTGGTGCCGTGGGAGGTGTCCGGTGCCAGGACCTTGGTGCGCACCTCGCCGCGATCGGCGTGGTAGGCGCGGGTCAGCAGGAGGCCGGCGAGCTCGCCGTGGGACCCGGCGGAGGGCTGGAGGCTGACGCTCGGCAGGCCGCAGATCTCGGACAGGCTCGCCTGGAGCAGCCACATCAGCTCGAGCGCGCCCTGGGCGCGGCGCGGGTCCTGGGCCGGATGGAGGCGAGCGTGGCCGGGCAGCGCCGCGACCCGCTCGTTCAGCCGCGGGTTGTGCTTCATCGTGCAGGAGCCGAGCGGGTAGAAGCCCGAGTCGAGGTCGAAGTTGCGGCGGCTGAGCCGGTTGTAGTGCCGGACGATCTCGGGCTCGGCGACCTCGGGAAGGTTCGGCGCCTCGGAGCGCAGCAGGTTCGCCGGGATCAGGTCCCCGATCGGCGTCTCCGGCACGCCGGCGTCGGGCAGGACGGCGGCGCGCCGCCCGTTCTTCGACTTCTCGTAGATCGTCGTCGCGCGTTCGCGCTGCATCGGCGCCTCCGTCAGCGTCATGCCGTCACCTTCTCGGCGGGCTGCCGTGGCGCCTTACTCTCGCTATCCGCGACTTTGGCGCCACGCTCGGCGGCGACGGCCGCGCCGAGCGCCTCGGCGAGCGCGTCGATCTGCTCGCGCGTGCGGCGCTCGGTGATGGCGACGAGCAACGCGTCGTCGTACTCCGGGTACTCGCGGCCCAGCGCGTAGCCCGCGGCGATGCCGCGCTCCGCCACCCGCTCGAGCACCCGGTCCACCGGCGCGTCCAGGCGCACCGCGAACTCACGCACCACCGGCGCGTCGTGCAACAGCTCCACCCCGTCCACCGCGGCGAGGCGCTCGCGTGCGTAGGCGGTGCGCCGCACCAGCAGCTCGCCGAGCTCGCGGAAGCCCGCGCGCCCGAGCCAGGCGAGGTGGACCATCGCGCCGAGCGCGTTCAGGGCCTGGGCGGTGCAGATGTTGTTCGTCGCCTTCTCGCGGCGGATGTGCTGCTCGCGCGTCTGCAGCGCCAGGACGAAGCCGCGGCGTCCGTCGACGTCCTCGGTTTCGCCCGCGATCCGTCCCGGCATGCGCCGAATCTGAGCCTCGGTCGCGCAGAAGAAGCCAAAGGAGGGGCCGCCGAAGTCGAGACGGTTGCCGAGCGGCTGGCCCTCGCCGAGGGCGATGTCGGCCCCGCACTCCCCCGGCGGCTTGAGGATCCCCAGCGTCATCGGGTCGCAGGCGACGACCAGCAGCGCCCCGTGCTCCTTCGCCGTCGCGCCGAGCGCCTCGACGTCCTCGACCGCGCCGAGGAAGTTGGGGCTCTGCAGGATCACCGCCGCGGTCTCCTCGTCGACCGCCGCCGCCAGCGCCGCCGCGTCGGTGACGCCGCCCTCGATGCCCACCTCGACCACCTCGGCGCCGTAGCCGGCCGAGTAGGTGACGAGGGTCTCGCGGCTGTGCGGGTGGACACCCCGCGAGATCACGAACTTGCGTCGCCCAGCTAGCGCACTCATTGCTAAATAGCCCGCCGAGGCGACCGAGCTCGGCCCCTCGTAGAGCCCGGCGTTCGACACCGGCAGCCCGGTCAGCTCCGACATCGCGGTCTGGAACTCGAACATCACCTGCAGCCCGCCCTGGGAGATCTCCGGCTGGTAGGGCGTGTAAGGCGTCAGGAACTCGGAGCGCTGCGTGATCGCGTCGACGATCGCGGGCACGTAGTGGTCGTACATCCCCGCGCCGAGGAACGTCACCTCCGCTTCGGCGTCGGCGTTGCGCGCCGCGAGCGCGGCGAGCCGCTCGTAGACCTCGGCCTCGCTCATCCCCGCGGGCAGGTCGAGCGGCCGGCCGAGGCGCAGCGGGCCGGGGATCTGCTCGAACAGCTCGTCGACGGAATCGACGCCGATCGCGGCCAGCATCTCGGCGCGATCGTCAGGGGTGGCTGACGTGTAGCGACTCACGTGTTACAGGCTAGGGAAGCGATGGGCCGGGCTAACGATCCAGCAGTTTCTGGTACTCCGCCGCGGAGAGGAGCGCTTCGGCCTCCTCCGGGTGCGACAGCGTCACCTTCACCAGCCAGCCCTCGCCGTAGGGATCCTCGTTGATCTGCTCCGGGCTGTCGGCGAGCGCGTCGTTGACCTCGGTCACCTCGCCCGACATCGGCGCGATCACGTC
>JBPYFM010000172.1:0-5629 GCA_051986435.1 Solirubrobacterales bacterium
TCCCTGACCGGCGCCGACATCAACGCCTCGACCCTCGGCAAGGTCCCACAGGCGACGAGCGCCGAATCGGCGACGAACGCCTCCCACGCGACGAGCGCCGACACCGCGGGCCACGCGAACACCGCCGCGTCCGCCGACCAGGCGACGAGGGCCGATACCGCCACGAGGGCCGGCGATGCTTCGACGCTCGACGGGCAACCGGCGTCGGCCTTCCTGCCTACCGGTCGGCTCGTACGCATCCGTTACGAAACGGACTGGGGAAGCGAAGCGCCCGGCCTCCGCACGGTCCTCGCCTACGGACCCCTCACCCTCAGTGCCAACTGCGTCGAGTCGGAGTCCGGCGGCCACACGCTCTTCCAATTGTTCGCCACCGGCCCGGCCGGGTCGACGATCGACTACTCGCAACTGCTCGGCACGACCTCAAAGGTCGGGGTCGCCTCCCTGGAACCCTCGACGACGACCGAAGTCGACAAATTCACCTCCGAAACCGAACCGCTTCGCTCCTTCCTCACGCTCGTCTATCGCGACTCGACCCAGACGATCTCGATGCCCATCGGCATCTACGTGGGAAGCCCCGACGACCTCTGCCGCGTCACCGGCAGCGCCATCGCGGCCGGCCAACCGGAACAGTTGCCTTAGCGGCTGGATCCTCCGCCGATGGGTGGCGGGGCCTTCGTTTCCCGGCCTCCGCGTCCGTTCGTGAGGGCGCAGGGTGTTCCTGGGCGCCTCATGGGGGCCGGGCAGGCTGTGACCCCTATGAGGCGCCCAGGACGTGAGGCCTTCGTGGGAGAGAGTGCACAAGGACCTCACGGACGCCCTACTTCCGTCACGGTCTCCCCATAGCGCCATAGCAAGACCCTGGGTGGTGGGAAGGCATGAGGAAGACGGGAAGAAGCGTGGAGTTTCACGCGAGGGTCCCTCCATGCTCCCCGCAGACCCGGCCCTTTCGGTCACGGCCACGGCCTGCCCGGCCATGGCCCGAGGGGGCCGCTCCCCTACGGGTTAGATCAGTTCGAAGACGACGTGGACCGTCGCCTTGACGCGGGAGGTGCCGGGCTTGGTCGGCGGGGTCGGGGCGGCTTTGCCTACCGATGCGGCTTCTTCGGCGCCCTCGAAGCGCGGGCCGATGAATTCGGCGCCTTCGCCTTCTTCGATCGTAAGGGCCTGGCCGAGTTTGGCGCCCGCCTGGGCGGCGAGGATGGTCGCGCGTTCCTTGGCCTTGTCGAAGGCGGCGGCGAGGACCTTGGCGAAGGCTTCTTCTTCGTTGCCGACGCTGAAGGTCGGGCCACTGACGCCGGTGGCGCCGGCGGTGAGGCCCTTGGCGATCAGTTCGCCGGATTCGGCGGGTTCGTGGAGGGTTACCTGGATGCCCTCGGTGGCGCGGTAGACGGTCGCCTTCCCCTTCTTCACCGAGCGGACGTCGATGCGGCCGGTCCGGATGTCGCCTTCGCCGACGCCGGGGAAGGCCTTGGCGGCGAGGATCACCTGGCGCAGGGAGGCGGCGGTCGCCTGCAGGGCGGCGGCGCGGGTGGCGCGTTCGCGCTTGACGCCGAAGCCGACCTTGGCCGTGTCGTTCGGCACCTTGATGTTGGCCGAGGCGGTGACCGCGACCGTGCGACCGGTCGCGGCGCCCGCGGCGGCGGGGAGGAGGGCACAGGCGACGAGCACCGCGGCGAGGGACAGGACGAGGGTCGACTGCTTGATCGAGCGCTTCATGTCCTCCTGCTCCTGAGTCAGGGTTTGATCACGATCTTGCCGAGAACGTCGCCCTCGGCGAGCGCCCGGATGCCCTCGCCGACCTCGGCCAGCGGGAAGGTCTTGTCGATGCGGGGGCGGATGCCGCTCACCTCGATCATCGAGACGAGGTGGTGGAGGTCTTCCAGCGTGCCCATGGTCGAGCCGACGATCTCGAGCTCTTTGAAGAAGATCCGGTTGAGTTCCGCGGCCGGGTCGTGACCGCTGGTGGCGCCGGCGATGACGACGCGGCCGCCCGGCCGCAGGGAGCGCAGGGTGTGGCCCCAGGTCGCCTTGCCCACGGTCTCGAGGACGACGTCGACTTTCTCCGGCAGCCGCGCGCCCGACTCGAAGGCGGCGTGCGCGCCGCACTCGAGTGCGAAGTCGCGCTTGCGCTGCTCGCGGCTGGTCGCCCAGACGCGGTAGCCGGCGGCGCGGGCGAGCTCGATCGCGGCGCTGGCGACGCCGCCCCCGGCGCCCTGGACGAGGACCGTCTGGCCGGGCCGCAGCCCGGAGCGATCGAAGAGCATGCGGTAGGCGGTGAGCCAGGCGGTCGGCAGGCAGCAGGCTTCCTCGAAGCTGAGCGAGGCGGGCTTCGGCACGAGGTTGCGGCGCGGCACGGCGACGCGCTCGGCGAGCGTCCCCGGGTGGAGCTCGGAGAGGAGCGTCCGGCCTGGGTCGATGATTTCGCCGCCCGGGAACTCCGGGTCCCCGATCACCGCGTGGACGATCACCTCCTCGCCCTTTTCGTCGACCCCGGCCGCGTCGCAGCCGATGATCATCGGCAGGCGCTCCTCCGGCAGGCCGACGCCGCGCAGCGACCAGACGTCGTGATGGTTCAGTGACACAGCCTTGACGTCGACGAGCGTCCAACCGTCGGGGACGTCGGGCTCGTCGACCTGGCCGACCTCGAGGGCGGAGAGCGGGTCCTCCGTCGAGGCGGCGACGGCGCGCGCGGCGAGCATGGCCTGAAACTTATCTGCCAGGGAGATGTGACGCCGGTCACCGAGTGAGGGCGGTCACAAACGCCTGTTCGGGTCTTGCCGATACTTGTATACAAGCCGCAAGCAACCCGGAAGAGAAGCAACATGAGCAAGACTTGGAACGTGACCCTGTACCGCGACGGCAAGCCCGTCAGCGAGCGCCGCGGCGTCAGCGAGCGCGACGCCGTGAACCAGATCTACCTCCTCAGCCGCACCGCCGCGCCGCTGCACGCGATCGAGGACGAGATCACGCCGGACACCGGCGAACTCCAGCTCGCCGCCGCGTAGCGGTTCGAGCTCCGCGGAGCGCCGGCACCCGGCCGGCCGCTCCGCCCGCGCCGGCGGGAAGGCGGGGCCACTCGCCCGCTGTTCCTTTCGCCGACCAGTCCGGCATAAGGAACAGCCGTCAGGGAGCCCGGTTCGTCGACTGTTCCTTTTGCGCCTTATGGGCGCATAAGGAACAGCGGAACGCTGGCGGCTAGGGCGCCGGGAGCTCGGCGCCGCGCTTGGCCGCCTCGGCCATCGCGCGCTCGACCGCGGCGACGTCGCGCACCGCGCCGGTGTCGGCGGAGGTCGCCATCGCCGCGTAGGCGCGCAGGGCGGGGGAGACGACGCGCTCCCGTGCCGCCGGCACGTAGCCGCGGTCCGCGAGCAGGGCCTCGCGGCGTTCCTCGAGCACGGCGCCGTCGACCTCGAGCTCGATCGAGCGGTTCGGGATGTCGATCGCGATCGTGTCGCCGTCCTCGACCAGGGCGATCGCGCCGCCCGAGGCCGCCTCCGGCGAGACGTGGCCGATCGAGAGCCCCGAGGTGCCGCCGCTGAAGCGCCCGTCGGTGAGGAGCGCGCATTTCGCGCCGAGCCCGAGCCCCTTCAGGTAGGAGGTCGGGTAGAGCATCTCCTGCATGCCCGGCCCCCCCTTCGGTCCCTCGTAGCGGATCACGACCACGTCGCCCTCGGCGATCTTGCCGCCGAGGATCGCCTCGACCGCCTCGTCCTGGGACTCCAGCACGCGCGCCGGGCCGCGGAAGGTGAGGATCGACTCGTCGACGCCCGCCGTCTTCACCACGCAGCCGCGCTCGGCGAGGTTGCCGTAGAGGATCGCCAGGCCGCCGTCGGCCGAGTAGGCGTGGGCGATGTCGCGGACGCAGCCCGCGGCGGGGTCGAGGTCGAGCGACTCCCAGCGCTCCGACTGCGAGAAGGCGGTGGCGGAGCGCACGCAGCCGGGCGCCGCGTGGAAGAGCTCAAGCGCCACCTCGGAGGCGGGCCCCTCGCCGCGCACGTCCCAGGCCTCGAGCCACTCCCCGAGCGAGCCCGCGTGCACGGTGTGCACGTCCTCGTTCAACAGCCCGCCGCGGTGCAGCTCGCCGAGGATCGCCGGGATGCCGCCCGCGCGGTGGACGTCCTCGACCAGATAATCGCCGTTCGGCGCCACCTTGCAGATGCAGGGGACGCGGCGGGAGAGCTCGTCGATGTCGGCCATCGTGAACTCGACCTCCGCCTCCTGGGCGGCGGCCAGCAGGTGCAGCACGGTGTTGGTCGAGCCGCCCATCGCGATGTCGAGGGTCATCGCGTTCTCGAACGCCTCGCGGGTCGCGATCGAGCGCGGCAGCACGCTCTCGTCGTCCTCGTCGTAGTAGCGGGTGCAGAGGGAGACGACCGCTCGCCCCGCGTCCTCGTAGAGCTCCCTGCGCGCGGTGTGCGTGGCGAGCGTCGTCCCGTTGCCGGGGAGCGCGACCCCGAGCGCCTCGGTCAGGCAGTTCATCGAGTTGGCGGTGAACATCCCCGAGCAGGAGCCGCAGGTCGGGCAGGCCGCCTCCTCGATCCGCGCGATGTCGTCGTCGGAGACCTCGGTGGCGACCGCGTCGGCGATCGCCGAGATCAGGTTGACGCGCTTGCGCACGGTCCCGCCCTCGAGCACCGCGGTGCCGCCCTCCATCGGGCCGCCGGACACGAACACCGTCGGGATGTTCAGTCGCAGCGCGGCGTTCAGCATCCCCGGCGTGATCTTGTCGCAGTTGGAGATGCAGACGAGCGCGTCGGCGCAGTGCGCGTTGACCATGTACTCGACCGCGTCGGAGATGAGGTCGCGCGAGGGCAGCGAGTAGAGCATCCCGCCGTGGCCCATCGCGATCCCGTCGTCGACCGCGATCGTGTTGAACTCGCGCGGCACGCCGCCCGCCTCGCGGACGGCGGCGGCGACGACCTCGCCGACCGGGCCGAGGTGGGTGTGGCCGGGGACGAACTGGGTGAAGGAGTTGGCGATCGCGACGATCGGCTTGCCGAAGTCCTCGCGCTCGACGCCGGTGGCGCGCAGCAGCGCGCGGGCGCCGGCCATGTTGCGGCCATGGGTGACGGTGCGGGATCGAAGTTCAGGCATCGGTGACTCCTACGGGTTGCGACGATCGGCACAGGAACGGTACCGGCGGCGCGCGCGCGGGGTCGTCGCTCAGCGCAGGGCGGCGGCGAGCGCCCGCCAGTCGTCCGCGGGGACGCCTTTGCCGCCGAGCGCCTGCAGGGCGACGTGGTCGGCGCCCGCCTCGCGGTGGGCGCGGACGGTCGCCGCGACTTCGGCGGCGCTCCCGTGCGGGATCACGTGATCGATCAGGCGGTCGGAGCCGCCGTCCTCTATGTCGCCCTGCTCGAAGCCGTTTTCGAGCAGGGCGTTGGTGTAGTTGCGCAGGCCGAGGTAGAGCTGGGCGTAGCGGCGCGCCGTCGCCCGTGCCCGCTCGACGTCCTCGTCGAGCACGTAGGCGACCTCGGGGATCACCAGCGCGTCGGGCCCGACCGCGGCACGGGCGGCGCGGGTGTGGTCGACCGAGCTGAAGTAGGGGATCGTGCCGAGCGAGCGGCGCGCGCTCATCGCCAGCATCTTCGGTCCCAGTGCGGCGACGATCCGGCGCTCGACCGGGATC
>JBPYFM010000173.1:0-39222 GCA_051986435.1 Solirubrobacterales bacterium
ACCCGGGCCATGGCACGGGTTATCCACGCAGGGCGTATCGCGGCCGGGATCGGGTGACGGAGGCGTGTCGTCGCTCCCTCGTCCCTCCCCGCGGGCGCGCCGTGGTGCCGCGGATGCCTGGCCGACCTCAGCCGACCCGGGGTCGGCAGGGCATCCGCGGCACCCGGTCGGGGCCCTCGTCTATCCGCCCCCGTCCAATTCATCCGCGATCAGCTTCGCCAGCGCCAGCGACGAGGTCGCGGCTGGGGACGGGGCGTTGCGGACGTGGACGGCGCGCTCGGTGCGGTGGACGACGAAGTCGTCCACCAGCTTGCCGTCGCGGCCGAGGGCCTGGGCGCGGATACCGGCCGGGCCTGGGGTGGCCCTGGCGCTCGCGAGGGCGGGGACCATGCGGGCTGCTTCGGCGACGAAGGAGGCGGGGCTGGCGGCGTTTCGCATCTCGATCAGTCCGGCCCGCCAGTGGTGGGCCATCATCTTCCAGGTGCCGGGCCAGCGGAGGGTCTCGCCGAGATCGCGGCGACGGACGTGTCGCAGGTCGTAGGCGTCGCGGGCAGGCGCCATCAGGGCGCTCGGGCCGATCAGGACCTCGCCGGCGAACTGGCGGGTGAGGTGGGCGCCGAGGAAGGGGAGGTCGGGGTCGGGGACGGGGTAGACGTTGGCTCGGATCAGGTCCGCCTCCGGCGGGGCGAGCTTCAGGTAGCCGCCGCGGAAGGGGACGATGCGCGGGTCGGCAGGCGCCCCGCAGGCGACCGCGAGGCGGTCCGACCAGAGGCCGGCGCAGAAGACCGCCTCGCGCGCGACGGTGGTGCCGCGCGAGTGCTCGATCGCGAGTCGGTCGCCGATCGGGCGGGCGCGACGCACCGCGGTGTCGAGGTGGAGGGTACCGTCGGCGGCGGTGACGTCCTCGGCGTACGCGCGGGCGACGGCGACGAAGTCGACGACGCCGGTGGCGGGCGAGTGCAGCGCCGCGACGCCGCGGGCGTGGGGCTCGATCGCGGCGATCTCGTCGGCGCCCAGCCGCCGCAGCCCGACGACCGAGTTGGCGATCCCGCGGCGTTCGAGCTCGTCTAGGCGCCCGAGCTCCCGCTCCTCGACCGCGACGATCAGCTTTCCCGAGCGGTGGTAGGGGATGCCCTTGGCGTCGCAGTAGTCGTAGAGCGCGCGGGAGCCTTCGACGCAGAGCCGCGCCTTCAGCGAGCCGGGCTCGTAGTAGATGCCGGAGTGGATGACGCCGCTCGAGCGGCCGGTCTGGTGGGCGCCGATGCGCGGCTCGGCCTCGAGCACCGCGAGCCGCGCCCCCGGCCGCCGCGAAAGCAGCTCGCGCGCCACCGCCCCGCCGAGGATGCCGCCGCCGACGACCACGAGGTCGCACTCCGCGGGTGGCCTCATGGCGGGCCCGGTTCGGCGTGGACCAACTGGGCGTAGATGATGTAGCGCTGCGAGGCGCTGTAGAGCGGGTTGCAGGCGCTCAGGACGAGGCGCTCATAACCGGTGTCGTGGATGATCCCGACGTCGGATGGGTCGACGATTTCGGACTTCTGCACGCTGTAGATGAAGGTCCCGTAGGGCATCTTCAGCGTGATCTTGTCACCCGGATTCAGCGAGTCGATGTGGCGGAAGGGGGCGAGGTAGGTGGTCCGGTGGCCGGCGATCGCGATCGTCCTGCCCTGGCCGGGCATCGCCGTTTCGGGGTAGTGGCCCGGCCCGAGCTCGAGGCTTTCCTCGTCGGTGCCCTGGACGAAGACCATGTTCAGGCCGTCCATGCCCGGCGCTTCGATCCGCCCGAGGGCGTCGCCCGGCTTCGATTCGTCGACCAGGCGCTGGGCGAGCTGGGAGACGTTGGCGCTGACCTCCTGCCTGCGGGCCTGCGGGTTCTTCGTCACCTCGGCGCGTTCGAGCTGCTTCACGTCGGAGCGCGTGAGGAATTCGGATTCGAGCGTCTTCAGCTGGCTTTCCTTTCCGCCCTGCTTGATCGAGCTGTAGATCGCCGACAGCGGCTCCTGGTAGGCGAGGGTGATGCCGACGTCCGCGAGGACCAGCAGGCCCGCGGTGATCAGGGCGATCGAGAGGACGTGACGAAGACGGCGCACAGGCGGTGAAGTTTGGCATCGAACACATCCCGTTCACGAGACCGGTTCTGTCTTCGGTAAACCTGCCCCGCCAATTGTGATTAGGTGATCACGAAACGCTCTCGGAAGGCCCAAGACTTGGTCTCTGCTCGTGGCGGTCCTGAGCTTCGCGTCTCTGGCCGCGGCGCTCCTGCCGGCCGCCGGTGCGGCGTCGGGCCCTCCCTGTGGCCACTCGACCGCGGCGCCCCGCCGGCTCACCCTGCACCAGATGCGGACCTCCGAGCTCTGCCTGATCAACCGGGTCCGCGCCCACTACGGGCTGCGCCCGCTCGCCTTCAACGTCTCGCTGCGCGATTCGGCGACCGGCCACTCGGACTCGATGGTCGCCTACCGCTACTTCGCCCACGAAGGGCCGGGCGGCTCGATGGACAGCCGCATCACTCGGACCGGCTACCTGCACCGCGCCCGCGTGTTCACGGTCGGCGAGAACATCGGCGGTGGCCACGGCCGGCACTACGGCTCTCCGATGGCGGTCTTCGAGGAGTGGATGCACAGCCCGCCGCACCGGGCCAACATCCTGGACCCGGCCTACCGCGACGTCGGCGTCGGCGTCGCCCGCGGCTACCCGATGGGGCCCGACGCCGGGTCGGCGACCTACACGGTCGATTTCGGCGCCCGCAGCGGCGGCTGAGCGCCTTCGTCGCCGACCGGGCCCCTTCTCCGCGCTCCGGCCGCTTCTCCCGCCGCCCGACCGGCCTCGCCGGTCTGCAAGCCGCTTCGCGCTCCTACGGACGCGCCTCGGACAACGTCCAGAAAAGCTCACTCCGCGAAAACCAGGGAAGGTGATCTGGCGAGCAGTGGCCTGTGACCCGCAAGCTGATCCTCGCCCTCGCCGCCCTCGCCCTCATCGGTGCCGCCCTCGCCGGGCCGGCCCAGGCCCGCCGGCTGAGCGCCCTCGTCGCCCCGCCCTCGGTCTGTCCCGACCAGACCGACCTCGGCGCCCCGGTGGCGGTCCAGGAGGAGGCGATGCGGTGCATGGCCAACTTCGCCCGCCGCCACGACGGCCTCGGCCAGTTCGGCGACGCCGCCGCCCTCGACCGCTCCGCCGCCCGCAAGAACGACGACATCCTCCGCTGCGACACCTTCAGCCACTACGCCTGCGGCCGCAGCCTCACCTACTGGATGCAGCGCAACGGCTACCTCGCGGCGCGCTGCTGGCGGGCGGGCGAGAACATCGCCTGGGGGACCTTCGGCGACGGCACCGTGCGCTCGATCTTCGTCGCCTGGCTCCACTCGCCCGAGCACCGCGCCAACCTCCTCGGCCGCTACTCCCAGATCGGCATCGCCCTCTCGGTGGGCGACCTCGAAGGCCGCGCCGGCGCCCACGTCTGGACCCAGGACTTCGGCTCCCACTGCGGCGCCCCGAGGCGCCATCCGGCTCACGCCCCGAAGCCCCACTTCGCGGTGCGCACGGCCTTCCGGGCCCGCTGAGCGCACGCGCTTCGCGCAAGTCGGCGGGAGAATCGCCCGGCAACCAGCAAAAGTAGGCGGGGCCCCGTGTTGATGGGCCGAAAACCCGTCATATAGACGGGTTTTCGGCCCATCAACGCCGGAGCGGCGCCGCGGCCGGAGCGGCGCCGTGGCCCGTCAACCGCGGGGGAACGCGACCTTTTCGTGGACGACCTGGCTGACGAGGCGGGCGTAGACGCCGGCGCCCTTCGGGGTCAGGTGGATGCCGTCCCAGAAGAGGCTTTCGCCGCCTTCTTCGGCGGCCTGGGCCCAGGGGATTTCGGTGGTGTCGTGCCAGTCTTCGGCGGCTTCGGCGATCGCTTCGTTCGACTCGTCCTGCCAGGAGACCGGGGCGTGGTCTGAGATCAGGAAGAGCTGGCCGACGTTGGTGGTCGCGGCGTGGAGGCGTTCCATGTCTTCGCCGTAGAGCGGGCCGTTGTTGCCCCACTGGATGACCATCGCCGCGGGGCGATGGCCCGCGTGCTTGATCTCTTCGATGATTTCCAGGAATTCGTCGGCCTGGCGGCCGACCTTGGCGTCCATCGAGAAGCCGGGGCCGAGGCGCTTCGCGAGCTGGGGCTCGGCGCCGATCATCACCGAGTCGCCGAGCATGATGATCCGCGGCCAGTGCTTGGCCGGGGGCAGGGGCTTTCGGTGCTTGGTTGCCGTGCCGCCGGCCGCGCCGGTTCCGTCCGCGTGCTTGCCGCCTGCCGCCCCCTTGCGGGGACCGGGATCTACTTCGGGCTTTTCCGTCGTCTCGGCGGTGACGTGGACCGAGGTCGCGGTCGAGGCGGCCGCCGATGCCGGGCTGCCGCTGCCCGCCTTGACGATGCCGCTCCAGCCGACGATCAGGATCACGCCGAGGACCGAGACGATCAGCGCCGGGCGCGCGACCTTCAGCCACCCCTCCGGCATCCGCGGCAGCTTCGCCTTGCCGTTGAAGGGGAGCTCGACGAAGCGGTAGGAGAGGTCGGCGAGGGCGAGGCAGGCGATCAGCTGCAGCGGGATGAGGATGCCACGCGGCAGGTTGATGTCGACGCCGGGCCGGGTCATCACCAGCACCGGCCAGTGCCAGAGGTAGAAGCTGTAGCTGCGCAGGCCGAGCCAGAGGAGCGCCGGGCGGCCGATGATGCCGCCGAGTCGCGCCGCCGGGTGGGCGAGAGCCGCCAGCAACAGCGCGGTGGCGATCGCGACCCAGGCATAGCCGCCGTGCCAGAGGGCCAGGTCGTAGTCGTGGACGTCGACGAAGCTGAGGATCAGATAGCCGAGCGCGACCACGCCCAGAGCGTCGAGGATGGGGCCGACCAGCGGGCCGAAGGATTTGTGCGTGCGTAGCTGGACCGGGCTCCAGACGAGGGCGAGGGCAACGCCCGCGAGCAGGCCGACGGCGTGGGTGTCGGTGCCGTAGTAGATCCGCGAGGCGTCGTGCCCGGGGGCGAAGAGGATCCAGGCGAGGGCGACCGAGCCCGCCGCGCCGGCGAGCACGCCGATCAGCAGCCGCCCGCGGCCGAAGAGCTTCATCCCGGCGGCGAAGATCAGCGGCCAGAAGAGGTAGAACTGCTCCTCCACCGCGAGGGACCACAGGTGGGTGAAGATGGAGGGGCGCCCGAACTGTTCGAAGTACGACGTGTGGGCGTAGATGAAGTGCCAGTTGGCGAAGTAGAAGAACGAGGCGAGGGCGTCGCCGCGGATCTGGCCGATCTTGTCGGGCTCGGCGATCGCGGAGACGATCATCGCCACCGCGATGAGGACGCCGACGGCGGGGAGGAGGCGGCGCGCCCGCCGCAGCCAGAAGCGCCCCAGCGCGATGTGGTCGGTGGAGCGGAACTCGCGCAGCAGGAGCGAGGTGATCAGGTAGCCGCTGATCACGAAGAAGACGTCGACGCCGAGGAAGCCCCCCGGCACCCAGCCGAGCCCGGCGTGGTAGCCGAACACGGCGAGCACCGCAAGCGCCCGCATCGCATCGATCCCCGGCATGTAGGGGAAGTGGCTGTCCTTGGGTCTGCTCATCCTGCGTTGCTGTGCATAATCGCGGACATGGCCTCTTCGACCGTCGAGAAACCCCGCGTCGCAGGCCCCGGTTCAGGCCTGGGCGGCAACTGGCGGGTGATCGTCCGCAACGACAACCACAACACCTTCGAACACGTCGCCGAGACCCTGGCCCGCGTCCTGCCCGGCATCAACCTGGAGCAGGGCCACCGGATCGCCGACCAGATCCACAACTCCGGCCAGGCGATCGTCTGGACCGGCCCGCGCGAGCCCGCCGAGCACTACTGGGAGCAGCTCGAGCTGGCAGGCCTCACGATGGCCCCGCTGGAGCGGGCCTAGGGCGGCAGGGCCGTCGGTCGGCCGACCCGCGTCAGACGCCGGTGGTGACTACCGAGTCGGCGACGAGCAGCGTATGCCAGGTCGGCAGCAGCGGGATCACGTACCAGTTGATCACGGCGTCGCGGGCCTCGGCGATCTCCTGCGAGTACCAGTAGCGTTCGAACTCCGCTTTGCTCTCCCAGACCATCGTCTGCTGGAAGTAGAGCGGGTCCTCCTCGGCACGGGTCAGGGACCAGCTCTTCGCCCCGTAGGCGATGCACTTCGCCGCGGCGGGCTCCCACGCCTCCAGCCACCGATCCCCCCGGAACGGGGCGATATGCCAGTCGAGTCTGCAGACGTAGAGCATCGGTCAATCCTTTCGCATCGTCGCCGCGGGCGTCGTCACGCCCCGACCTCGGCCCGGATCGCGCCGGGGCCCTCCTCGGTCTTGCCCGCGTCCTCGGAGTCGGCGCCGACCAGGACGGCGATCTTGCCGAGGTGCTTGTTTTCGTGCATCAGCTGGTGGGCGGTCGGGACGCCGTCGAAGCCCATCGTCCGCCAGAGGACGGGGCGGACCTTGCCCTCGGCCATCAGCTGGTTCGCCCGCATGCACTCGTAGGCGTTGGCGAAGTGGGAGCCGATGATCTGCTTCTGGCGCATCCACAGGTAGCGGACGTCGAAGTCGAGCTGGAAGCCGGAGGTGGCGCCGCAGATGACGACCTTGCCGAACGGCTTGACGACGTAGACCGAGGTCGGGAAGGTCGCCCGGCCGACGTGCTCGAAGACGATGTCGGGCGAGTCGCCGAGGATCTCCTTGACGCGGTCGCCGAAGGCGCGGGAGGCGCGGAAGCGCTCCTTGTCGGCGGCGGGGTCGGTGAGGTTGGCGTCGGTGCGCATCATCTCGCCGAATTCGGAGCGGTTGATGTAGCCGACGGCGCCGAGCTGCTTGACCAGCTCGCCCTTCTCGTCGCTGGAGACGACGCCGACCGCGTTGGCGCCCGCCGCCTTGCAGAGCTGCGTGGCGAAGACGCCGAGGCCGCCCGCGGCGCCCCAGATCAGGACGTTGTGGCCCGGCTGCAGCTTGCACTTGTCCATCAGCATCCGGTAGGCGGTGAAGTAGGTGAGGCCGTAGGAGCAGGCCTCGGCCCAGCTCAGGTTCTGGGGCCGGGGGAGGAGCTGCTGCGCCTGCACCTTGGTGAACTCGGCGAAGGAGCCCCAGGTCGTCTCGTAGCCCCAGATCCGCTGGCTCGGCGCGGCAAGGGGGTCGAGCCCATGCACCTCGACGTCCTCGTAGGAGGCCTGGTTGCAGTGGATGACGACCTCGTCGCCCGGCTTCCAGCGGGTGACGCCCTCGCCGACCTTCCAGACGATCCCCGAGGCGTCGGAGCCGCCGATGTGGTGGCCGTACTCGGGGTGGTCGCCGTAGCCGAACACCGAGACCGGCTTGCCGAGCGAGGCCCAGACGTTGTTGAAGTTCACGCCGGCCGCCATCACGCGGACGATCACCTCGAAGGCGCCCGGCTCGGGCACCTCGATCTGCTCGAGCTGGAAGGCGTCCTTCGGTTCGCCCTCGCGCTCCTGCCGGATCACCCAGGCGGCCATCGTCTCCGGGAGGGTCCCGGGCTCGACGTCGAGGTTGGTCAGGTTGCTGGTGTCCACTGCCAAAGCTTTGCCTCCGTCTTGATTTCCCGCTGGAGCGGCATCCTAGATGAGCTATCGGTACCCGGCGGCGTGCCTCGCCGACGAGCCGCCCCGCCAGGCATGATCTATTCCCCTAGGCGTCGTCCGTCCCGGTGCGCGCCGGGAGCTCGACGACCGAGTCGTCGCGTTCGCCGCTCCGCTCCAGCTCCTCGAGCTCGGCGGCGACCACACGGCGCGGCGAGCCGTCGATCGGCTTCGGCGATTCGAGTTCCTCGCCGCGCGCTGCGCCCAGCTCCTGGAAGCGGCGCAGGGACGGCATCACTCGGCTCTCCGCCGAGGCGACCGCCGAGTTGTAGGCGTTGACCGCGGAGGAGAGCTGACGCCCGCTCTTCGACAGGTGTTGGAGGAACGTACCCATGCGGCCGTAGAGCTCGTTGGCGGCGCCCGCGATCTCCTCCGCCTCGGCGGCGATCCGCTCCTGCCGCCAGCCGAGCTCGACCGTCCGCAACAGTCCGACCAGCGTGGTCGGCGTCGCGATCAGGATCTTCTGCTCGAGCGCGTGGTCGTAGAGGCTCGGCTCCGCCTCGAAGGCGGCGTGCAGGGCGGCCTCCGAGGGCATGAAGCAGACGACGAAGTCCGGCGTGTCGCCGCTTGCGAACTGGTCCTGGTAGCGCTTCGACGCCAGCTTTGAGATGTGGTCGCGCACCTGGCGGGCATGACGGATCAGCTCACCGCGACGCGACGATTCGTCCTCGGCTTCCAGCACCTCGAGGTAGGCGTCGAGCGGCACTTTCGAGTCGATCACGACCTTGCGACCCGCCGGCAGCATCACGATCGCGTCGGGGCGCAGCAGCCCGTCCTCGCCGTGCAGCGTCGTCTGCGTCTCGAAGTCGACGTGCTCGGTCATCCCGGCCAGCTCGACGCAGCGCTTCAGCTGCACCTCGCCCCATTCCCCGCGCGTCTTCGGCTGGCGGAGCGCTTTCACCAGCGTGCCGGTCTGGGCGCCGAGGTCGTTCAGCCCGAGCTTCATCTCGTCGAGCAGCGACCGGACCGCGCCGTCGGCGGCCTTGCGGTCACGGCTCATCGTCGCCACCTCGCGTTCGATCCGCGCCAGGTTCTGGCCGATCGGCTCGGTCAGACGGCGGAATTCGGCCTCGCGCCGATCCAGCGCCGCCTCGGCCGTCTTGGCGTCGACCTTGCGCGACTCCTCGTTCATCCGCTGCAGGTCGGCGACCGCGGCGGAGGTCGCTTCCTGGACGGCGGCGCGGACGTCGACCGGCTCCGGCGCGGGCTCCTCCTTGCGGCCCATGGTCACGTAGAGAAGGGCGGCGACGAGGAGCAGGACGGCTATGGCGAGGACGATGGTCATCGGACCAACGATGGTTGCGCGCGCGCCGGACGCCACCGGGCGATGGGATCGCCGCAAACAGCGGCCGGGAGTCGGGTCGAACGGTGCTTCAGGTGGGTGCGCCACCATGGAGGCGATGAGCGAACGACTGCTCACGGCGCTCGGCGCCGCCGCCGCGGCGGTGGGCGTCGTGGCCGCGTTCGCACTGCTCTTCCACGTGCTCGACGAAGGAGGCGGGGACGAAGTGGTGCGGACGACCGTGATCCGGGTCTCCGGGCCCGGGACGGTCTCCGTCCCCGGCGGCCGGACGGCGGGCGGCGCGGCCGCCCGTCCCGGGCACGCCGCCGTCGGGGCGCGGGTGCCGCGCCATGGGCCTGGGTCCGCGGCGGCCGGCGGCTCCTCGAGCCGCGGCGCAGCGGCGGCGCGGAGCGGCGAGGGGTCCACGCCGGCCCGATCGGCCGCGGCGCCGAACCGCGGCGAGTCTGCGGCCAGAGGTGGCCGCTCCGCTCCGGACGCGAAGACCCCGGCGCCCGTCGCGCGCCCGCCGACCCTGCCCGCCCGCCCGCGCCGCGGCACCGCCTTCGAGATCGCCCACGTCCGCGAAGGCGCCCGCGTCGACCTCGAGAGCGAACCCGGCGGCCCGATCGTCGCCCGCCTCGGCGCCAAGACCGAATTCGGCTCGCCGGTCTCCTTCTCGGTGGTCGCGACCAGGCCCGGCCGGCTCGGCGTCACCGCGCCGCAGATGCCGAACGGAGACCTCGCCTGGATCGCCCGCGACCCCCGCAAGATCGACGTCTACTGGACCCGCTGGTCGATCCGCGCCGACCTCGCCGACCGCAGTCTCGAACTCCGCTACGGCACGGCGCCCGCGGGCCGCTTCGCCGTCACGATCGGCGGCCCCGGCACCGAAACGCCGCCCGGCCGCTATGGCGTCACCGACGGCATCAGCTTCGAGGACAGCCCCTACTACGGCTGCTGCGCGCTCGCTCTGAGCGGCCACCAGACCCACGACCTCCCCGCCGCCTGGATCGGCGGCAACCGCCTCGCCATCCACGGCACCCCCGACGCCGTCGGCAACGCCGAATCCCTCGGCTGCATCCGCGCCACCGACGAGACGATGCGCTACCTCTTCCGCCGGGTGCCGCTCGGGACGCCGGTGTTCATCGAAGGCTGAGCGGGCTGTCGTCCGGCCCGCGCCCGCCTACGGCAGCAGCAGGTCGTTCTTCGACGAGGCGCGGTACGCGCCGACCTTCAACGTCGCCGGGGCCCCCTTGGCTCCGGCGGCGGCGACCGTGTAGCTGCCCGTCGGCAGTTCGGCGGCGAAGGTGCCGGGGCTGTTGGCGTTGATCTGGGGCGAGGTCGTCTTCTGGGGGCCGCGGATCAGGAGCTTCGAGCTCTTGCCGGTCTGGTTGGCCGTGACGAAGACGACGTTCAGCGGTGCCTGCGTCTTGATGTCCGGCTGGGGGTGGTTCTGGTTCTGGGGCAGCTGCTGGTGCTTTTCCGGGCCCATGCCGATGCTGCTCGGCTGGACGACGATGCCGCTCTTGCCGATCGTCACGCTGACGCGGGTGGGGACGGCAGGGCGCAGTTCGTTGGGGTGGCTCTCGGCACCGCAACCGGTGCCGACCAAGCCCAAGATCAGCGCGGCGAGCGCGCCGCCCCCCGCGACTCTGGCTCTCCCGAGAACCATCTCGGCAGGAATCTAGCCGAAGGGGAGGGCGACAACTTCAGCCGTAACGCCATCTTCACCTACGGCGAGCTCGGTGCCGGGCTCCGCCTCGCGGCGGACGATGGCCAGGCCGATCGGCCCGAGGGCGGGGGAGACGACCGCGCCGCCCAGCGTCCCGACCTCCTTGTCCCCCAGGCGCAGCGTCGCGCCCGGCTCCGCCGCGCCGCTCAGCCGCAGCCCCCGCAGGTGGCGGTTCGGCTTGCCCTTGTAGTGGAGGCGGGCGACGGTCTCCTGGCCGATGTAGCAGCCCTTGGTGAAGCTCACGGCGTCCTCGACGATCGCCGCCTCGGCGGGCATCGTCGCGGTGTCCATCTCGGCGCCGAAGCGGGGGACGCCGGACTCGACCCGCAGGATCTCGACCGCCTCGGGGCTGACCTCGACCGCGCCCGCGTCGGTCAGCGCCGCGACGAGGCGCTCGCGCTCGGCGGCGGGGTGGAGGAGGTCGATCCCGTCGCGCGTCCCGACCGCGACCACGTCGACGCCCGCCACCGCCGTCGCCTCGTTGGCGAACTCCGGCAGCGGCGGCGTCCCGGCGATCTCCGCCGCGCGCGGGCCGATCAGCGAGATCGCGCCGCGCTCCCCGCTCGCGTCGACGACCTGCACGTCGCGCCCGATCGAGTACATCGTCAGGTGACGCAGCGCCGCGTCCTTGGCCTGCGGTTCGAGGTCGAGCAGGATCGCGTCCTCACCGACCCGGATCAGGCGCAGGTCGGCCTGCATGTGCCCCTTGCGGTCGAGCAGCGCCGTGTACTGCCCCTCGCCGACCCCGACCGCCTCGACGTCGTTCGTCAGCTGGCCCTGCAGGTACTCGGCGCCGTCCGGCCCGAGCACGTCGACGAAGGCGCGCTCCCGCACCAGCAGCCCACATTCCTCGCGCAGTTGGCGGTACTGGGCGTCGAGCTCCACGGTGACTGGCATGCCAGCAGTCTAGGCACCCGCGCTCGCGGGCCGAGAGGATGACCCTGAACGAACCTCCCGCAGTTCGTGATAGAAGGGCCATCCTCTCGGCCCTCCTCGCCAACCCGTCTTTTAGATGTGTCTAAAATGAGATTTAGACGTGTCTAATTCCCAGGCCATCGAGGATTACTGCAAGGCGGTCTACGCGCTCGGCGTCGACCGCGACCGGGTGCCCACCGGCGAGGTCGCCGCGCGCCTCGACGTCACCCCGGCGACCGCCACGGCGATGCTGCAGAAGCTCGCCGAGCTCGGCCTCGCCGGCTACGTCCCCTACAAAGGAGTGACGCTGACGCCCGCCGGGGAGAAGGTCGCACTGGAGGTGATCCGCCACCACCGGCTGATCGAGGCGTTCCTCGCCGAGGCGCTCGGGATGCCGCACGACCGCGTCCACGCCGAGGCGGAGGTCCTCGAGCACTACATCTCCGAGGACCTCGAGGCGCTGATCGCGGCGAAGCTCGGCGAACCGAGCCACGATCCGCACGGCACCCCGATCCCCGGCCCCGACCTGGCGCCGCCCGCCGCCATCCCGTCGCGGACCGAGCCGGGGGCGCCCCGGTGAACCCGCCCGCCGCGGGCTCGGAAGCCGCCGAGCAGGCCCTCCCCGGCGAGGCCGCGGTCGCCGCCGCCGCCCACCGCTCGCTCTACGGCGACGCGCGCGGCCTCGCCCGCATCTGGCCCTTCCTCGGCCCCGCCTTCATCGCCGCCGTCGCCTACGTCGACCCCGGCAACTTCGCCACCAACATCACCGGCGGCGCCAAGTTCGGCTACCTGCTGCTGTGGGTCGTCCTCGCCGCCAACCTCGTCGCGATGCTGGTCCAGGCCCAGTCGGCGAAGCTCGGCATCGCCACCGGCAAGAACCTCGCCGAGCTCTGCCGCGAACGCTTCTCCCGCCGCACCTCGATCGGCCTCTGGCTGCAGGCCGAGGTCGTCGCGATGGCCTGCGACCTCGCCGAGATCGTCGGCGCCGCCCTCGGCCTCAACCTCCTCTTCGGCATCCCGCTCTTCGTCGCCGGGCTGATCGCCGGGGCCGGCACCTTCGCCCTGCTCGCGATGCAGCGCCGCGGCTTCCGCCAGCTCGAGGCCGCGATCACGGTCCTCGTCGGCGTCGTCGTCGTCGCCTTCGCCTACGAGCTCTTCGACGCCTCCCCAGACGGCGGCGAAGTCGGCCGGCACCTCTTCGTGCCCGGCTTCGGCGGCACCGAATCGATCCTCCTGGCGACCGGCATCGTCGGCGCGACGGTGATGCCGCACGTCATCTACCTGCACTCGGCGCTGACCCAGAGCCGCATCATCGGCCGCAACGACGGCGAGCGTCGCCGCATCCTGCGCTTCGAGAAGATCGACGTGGTGATCGCCCTGGCGCTGGCCGGCGCGGTGAACCTGGCGATGATGATCGTCGCCGCGGCCCTCTTCCACGGCGGCGGCATGACCGGGATCGAAACGATCGAAGGCGCCTACCACGGGCTGCAGCAGATCGACTCCAACGGCGCCGCGACGATCTTCGGCATCGCCCTCCTCGCCTCCGGCTTCGCCTCCTCCTCGGTCGGCACGCTGGCCGGGCAGGTGGTGATGCAGGGCTTCATCCACCGCCAGATCCCGCTCTACCTGCGGCGCGGGATCACCCTCGCCCCGGCGCTCCTGGTCCTGGCGATCGGCGTCAACCCGACCGACGCGCTGGTCGGCTCCCAGGTCGTCCTCTCCTTCGGCATCCCGTTCGCGCTGGTGCCGCTGCTGATGATCTCCGCCAGGCGCGAGGTGATGGGGGACCTCGTCAACCCGCGCTGGCTCTCGGTGCTCGCCGGCGCGCTCGCCTCGCTGATCATCGCCCTGAACGTCTTCCTGCTGTACGAGTTCGTCGCCGGTTAGCCGTTCCTTTTGGACGCCTGCCGTCCAAAGGGAACAGCCGGCGGGGCGGAGCGGTAGCCTTGGCGGCGATGGCACTCGCCGAGGACTTCCAGCGCATCGTCGACGCGCTGCCGCCGGACTGGACCGACCTCGAGGTCGACCTGCGGATCGACGACGAGAGTCGTTACATCGACTGCGCCGTCTTCCTCAGCCAGGTCAACGCGCAGGTCTACAACCGGCCGCGCCGCTGGCACTGGCGGCTGCTCGTCGCCCACAGCTTCGGCCACGCCGCCGCGGCGGAGACGGTCAGGGGCGTGCTGGCGAAGATCGACGCCGAGGGCGTCGGCGGCGAGCTGCACGTCGCCGAGGTGCGCGAGGGCCGCGCCGAGGTCGTGCAGATGTGGGGACGCCCGGAAAGCGTCCGCGAGGAGTTCCGCGAGCGCCGCTCCATCTAGGACGCCGGCGACCCCCGCTCCGCGATGGCCCGCGTCCTCAGCATCTCCACCGACCTGATGCTCGGCAGCCGGGTCGACGCGACCTTGTCGGCGGCCGGGCACGAAGTCGTGACCTCGGCGTCGCTCGAGGAGGCGCCGCTGGAGGGGATCGACGCGATCGTCGCCGACCTCGACGTGGAGAACCCGGAGGCGCTGGTCGGGCTCGGCGTGCCGGTGCTCGGCTACTACTCGCACGTCGACGTCGAGACCAGGGCGCTCGCCGACGCGGCCGGCGTCGACAAGGTGGTCCCGCGCTCGCGGATGTCGCGGGAGCTGCCGGACCTGGTCGCGGCGCTGCTCGCGGGATAGCCGACGAGCCCAGGAGGCCGGCGTAGACCCGGCCCTCTCGCACGGCCCGGGCAGGCTGTGGCCGTGCGAGAGGGCCGGGTCTACGGGGAGCGGAGGAAGGGTCGCGAGAGGTTCACGGATGCCTCACCGATCTCGGAGCTCGTCACGGAAAGCTGGGAACTCCACGCTTCCTCCCGTCTTCTTCATGCCCTTCCCACCACTCAAGGCTTTGCTGTGGAGAGAAACTGTCGCTATGCGACAGAAAGGCTCCACAGGGCTTTGCCGTGGAGCCTTAGTCGGTCTATGACCGAATAAAGCTCCACAAGGACGCTGCTGTGGCGCCTTCCTCTCGCTATGCGAGAGGAAGGCGCCACAGGCACCCCGTCGTGGTCGTCCGATGGGAACGATCCACGCGGGACCGTGACGGGACCGTGAAGTTCGTGACGCAACCGTGCCGCCTTTTTCACGAACGCCTCACCGCCTCACGTCCTGGGCGCCTCATGGGGGTCACAGCCTGCCAGGACCCCCATGAGGCGCCCAGGACACCCCGCCGGCGAAGAACTAGCCGCCCTCGGCGTGCAGGATCGCGAAGTCCCGGTTCAGCTCCTGGGTGTCCAGCGGCTTCGGGAGGAGGCCGTGGGAGCTCGCCCAGGTCGACCATTCCGCCAGCACCGGTTCGGAGAACGGCGCCGGCTTCAGGGCCGGGAGGAGGACTTTCAGCTGCGCTTCCTGGTCGGCGCGTTCGAGGCTCTTGTTCGCGCCGAGGAGGTCGTCGAGCGCCTTGGTCGGCTGCGACTCGGTGAATTCGTAGCCGCGGGTCGTCGCTTCGACCATCCCGTCGACCAGCTTCGGTTCGCTTTCCAGCTCCTTGCGGGTGGTCGTCAGCACCAGCTCCGGATAAGGCGGCGCGCCGAATTCGTCGACTTTGAAGACGCGCAGCGGGATGCCCTGGCGTTCGGCCTCGACCGCCTCGGCGTTCCAGAAGCCGGTCGCCGCGTCGACTTTCCCGGCGGCCAGCGAGGCGACCGCGTTGAAGCCGATCGTCACTTCTTCGACCGCGGCCGGGTTGCCCCCGTCGGCGCTCACCTCGGAGTCGACCACGGCGGTGTCGGAGGGGAGGCCGGTCACGCCGACCGTGTGCCCGTCGAGGTCGCGGGGTCGCTTCACCGGCCCGTCGCGGCGGGCGAGCACCGCCGCCAGCGGCCGCTGCACGATCGGCATCAGCCCGACCAGTTCCAGGCCCTTCTCGTCGGCGATGCCGAGATCGGTGATGTCGAGGATCGCGAAGTCGGTGCGGCCCGCGGCGAGGAGCTTCGGCGCGTCCGTCGATTCGCCCGGGACCTGGACGTGGAGGTCGATCCCCGCGTCCTTGTAGTAGCCCTCGGCCTGGGCGGCGTAGATGCCGGAATGGACGGCATTGGGGGTGAAATCCAGCACGACGGTCGCGCCCTTCGGCGCGCCCGGTTCAGCGCCGCTCCCGCCGCAGCCGGCGACGCCGGCGAGCAGCAGGGCGGCCGCCAGCAGCGCGACACCCCGTCTCATCTGGGAAGGAACTCTAAAACCTTGAGCAAATATGGGTAGACTGCCGCCGCTTCTTTTTTGGCGAGGGAACCGAAAACTTTTCTAGGAGGGGAACGAGAGTGGAGCTGGAGCAAAAAGGACTGTCCGCGTACCTCGCGGAGTTGATCGGCACTTTCCTGCTGGTCTTCTTCATCACCAGCGTGGTCACTCTCTACGTCTCGACCGGCGCGCAGGCGTCGTTCGGCTCGGACTTCGCCGTGGTGGGCTTCGTCCAGGGCCTGACCCTGTTCGGCGTGATCTGCATGTTCGGCGCGGTCAGCGGGGGTCACTTCAACCCGGCGGTGACGCTTGCCGCGGCGACGATCCGCCGCATCAGCATCATCGATGCCGTCATCTACATCCTCGCCCAGCTCTCCGGCGCGGTCCTCGGCGCGCTGCTGACCAAGGCGCTGCTGCTGGACGAGGGCCGCGCGGTCCACTACGGCGCCGGCTCGGTGTCGAGCCTGCTCGCAAACAACGCCGCGGGCGCCGCGGTCGAGGCGATCGGCGTCTTCGCCCTCGTCCTCGTCATCCTCGCCGTCGTCTTCTCCAAAAAGAGCACCAAGGACTGGGGCCCGCTCGCGATCGGCCTCACCTTCGTCTTCATGGTCATGGTCGGCGGTCCGCTGACCGGCGCCTGCTTCAACCCCGCCCGCTGGTTCGGCGCGGCGCTCGTCTCCAATGAATGGGGCGGCGTCTGGCCGTATCTGGTCGGCCCGGTGGTCGGCTCGCTGGTCGCGGTCGGCGTCTGGCGCTTCGTGATCGAGGCCGGTGGCCCGGCCCCGACCGAGCCGCCCCAGCGGGTCGCCCCGGCGGCGGCGCGCGGCGGCAAAGGCCTCGGCCCGGCCGACCCGAAAGCCGAACCCAAAAAAGCCTAGGGCGGAGGCCCGGCGCGAAAGCGCCCGGGCGAACCCCCCAGTTGGAACCAGGGCGCGTCCGGCCGAGCCGGCGCGCCCTGTAGCTTTGCCTGGGTGCAACGGGTCACTTTCTCCCGCAACTTCACCCTGTCGCTGTCGCGGACGTGCCAGTGCTACTGCAAGTACTGCGCCTTCGCCACGCACCAGGCGCACGTCCACGCGCCGGTCGACGTCGAACGGATCCTCGACGAAGCGGTGAAACGCAACACCAAGGAGCTCCTCGTCCTGACCGGGGAGCGGCCGGAGGTCAACCCGGTGGTCGCCGAACGCCTCGCCGCCTGGGGACACGACGACTTCACGAGCTACGTCGTCTGGGCCTGCGAACGGGCGCTCGAGCGGGGCATGCTCCCGCACACGAACCCCGGCGTGCTCTCGAAGGGCGACCTGGCGCGGCTGCGCGAGGTGACGGCCAGTCAGGGGCTGATGCTGGAGTCGGTCGACGAGAGCCTCATGGAGACGGTGCATGCCGGGAGCCCGACGAAGCATCCTGAGGCGCGTCTGGCGACGCTGCGGGCCGCGGGCGAGCTGAAGATCCCCTTCACGACCGGGATCCTCGTCGGGATCGGGGAGAGCTTCGAGTCGCGGGTCGCATCTTTGGAGGCGATCGCGGAGGTGCACCGGGAGTACGGGCACATCCAGGAGGTCATCCTGCAGAACTTCGTGCCGCACCCGCGGTACTACGGGGCGGAGGTGGCGGAGATCGCCGACAAGGCTTCGCGGCGGCGTTGGACGGGGCAGGGCGAGGCGGGGGACCATGAGGACCCCTCCCTCACGAACGGCGG
Organism: Solirubrobacterales bacterium; assembly: GCA_051986435.1. Lineage (GTDB taxonomy): Bacteria > Actinomycetota > Thermoleophilia > Solirubrobacterales > 70-9 > VAYN01. The sequence continues at coordinate 17,447 of JBPYFM010000173.1, forward strand.
GGAGGTTCGTCCGGGGTCCTCCTCGTCCCCCTTGCCGGCGTGGGCCGCCGACGTCTCGGTCGACGAGATCAAGCGGTTGATCCAGGAGTGCAGGCGGCTGATGCCGGACGTGGGGGTGCAGGTGCCGCCGAATCTCTCCGACTGGTGGCCGGAGCTGGTCGAAGCGGGGGCGACGGACCTGGGCGGGTTGAGCGCCAACGGCGACCACATCTCTCCCGAGGAGCCGTTCCCGAGTCCGCACCAGGTGAGGAAGGAGCTGGCGCCGCGGGGGTACGCGTTGACCGAGCGGCTTTGCGTCTATCCGCAGTACATGGACATGGAGTGGATGGAGCAGGGGGTGCTCGACGTCATCAAGCTGAAGTACTGGAGCTTCATCCCGCGGAAGGGGTCGGGGCGACGGAGCGAAGAGACGCTTGACGACGGGCTGGCGCCGCGGGCGATCGCGAAGGGGCGGGAGGGGACCCCGCTGAGCGAGGACGAGCTGACGGCGCTCTTCGCCGAGACGCGGCCCGAGGTGATCGAGGAGATGCGGATCGCCGCCGACGAGCTGCGCGCCGAGCTGGCCGGCGACGTCGCCACCTTCGTCGTCAACCGAAACATCAACTTCACCAACGTCTGCGTGGTCGGCTGCGCCTTCTGCGGCTTCGGCCAGGGGCGGCGCTCCCCGGACGCCTACGAAGTCGAGGAGCGCGACTTCGCCGCGCGGATCGAGGAGGCGGTCGCCTTCGGCGCCACCGAGCTCTGCATGCAGGGCGGCATCCACCCCGACCTGACCCTGGAGGAGTACGGCCGCTGGCTGCGCCTCGCCAAGGAGACGGCGCCGCAACTCCACCTCCACGCCTACTCGCCGATGGAGATCAACCACGCCTGCGAGCGCTCCGGCAGGTCGCCGGGCGAAGTGTTCGAGTACCTGCTCGACCAGGGGCTCGGCTCGACGCCCGGCACCGCCGCCGAGGTGCTCGACGACGGCGTGCGCCAGCGGATCTCGCCGAACAAGCTCCCGGCGGCGCGCTGGGTCGAGATCATCGAAGCCTCCCACCGGGCCGGGCTGCGCTCCACCTCCACGGTGATGTTCGGCCACATCGAGGAGCCGCGCGAGCTCGCCCGCCACATGCAGGTGGTGCGCGGCGTGCAGGAACGGACCGGCGGGATCACCGAGTTCGTGCCGCTCTCCTTCATCCCCTTCAACACCCTGCTCGGGCGCACGCACGGGATCGAGGAGATCACGGTGCGGGAGAACCTGAAGCACACCGCCGCCTTCCGCCTGGCGCTCGGCAAGACGATCACGAACCTGCAGGCGAGCTGGGTGAAGATGGGCCTCGAGGGTGCGACCGAGGCGCTCCGCTGGGGGGTCAACGACCTCGGCGGGACGCTGATGGAGGAGAACATCTCCCGCATGGCCGGGTCCCAGCACGGCGTGAGGCTCGAGATCGACGACCTCGTCGCCGCCGCCCGCAAGGCCGGCCGCACGCCCGCCCAGCGCACCACCCTCTACGAGATCGTCGAGACGTACGCGGCGGCCTAGGAGCCTGGGAGACGGCGATGCGCGCGATGTTGCTCGACCGCCCCGGGCAGCCCCTCCGCGCGGCCGACGTCCCCGAGCCCGTCCCCGGACCGGGTGAGATCAAGCTTCGCGTGCGCACCTGCGGCGTCTGCCGCACCGACCTCCACATCTACGACGCGGAGTTGCAAGGGGAGCCGAAGCTGCCGCTGGTGATGGGGCACCAGATCGTCGGCGAGGTGGTTGCGGCGGGGGAGGGGGCGGGGCGATTCGAGCTCGGCGAGCGGGTCGGCGTCCCCTGGCTCGGCTGGGCCGACGGCACCTGCCGTTACTGCCGCGAAGGCCGCGAGAACCTCTGCGAGCACGCCCGCTTCACCGGCTACGACGTCGACGGCGGCTACGCCGAGCTCACGGTCGCCGCCGAGGACTTCTGCTTCCCGATCCCGGAGCGGTACTCCGACGCCGAGGCCGCGCCGCTCCTCTGCGCGGGGCTGATCGGCTACCGGGCGCTGCGGCTCGTCGGCGAGGCGGAGCGGATCGGCTTCTACGGCTTCGGCTCCTCCGCCCACATCCTCTGCCAGGTCGCCGTCCACGAAGGGCGGCGCGTCTTCGCCTTCACCCGCGACGGCGACACCGAGGGCCAGGCGTTCGCGCGGAGCCTCGGCGCCGAGTGGGCGGGCGGCTCCTCGGAGCTGCCGCCCGAGGAGCTCGACGGGGCGATCGTCTTCGCCGCCGTCGGCCCGCTCATGGTCCAGGCGCTGAAGGCGAGCGCCCGCGGCGCCCGCGTCATCAGCGCCGGCATCCACATGAGCGAGATCCCCGCCTTCTCCTACGACCTCCTCTGGGAGGAGCGGACCCTCGGCTCGGTCGCCAACCTGACCCGCGCCGACGGCGAGGACCTGCTCCGCATCGCTCCCGAAGTCCCGGTCCGCGCCGCGGTCACCACCTATCCGCTGGAGGACGCCCAGCAGGCGCTCGAAGATGCCCGCCACGGCCGCATCGAGGGCTCCGCGGTCCTCGTCGTCTCGCGGTAGTTCCCCGCGCCGCCGGCCTGCGCGCCCGCGCCCTCCTTTCCTCCGCGCCGCTCCGCGTAGCCGCGCCCGCGCCGGGTACCGGCAAAAGGCACGCGGAACCGCAACAAAGGGGACTCAAATGGCTGACGCACCCAGCAACAAGGACGACGCCAAAGGGCGGGTCAAGGAGGCCACCGGCAAGCTGACCGGTGACAAAGGCCTGCAGAACGAGGGCAAGGTCGACCGCGGCTCGGGCAAGCTCAAGGAGGGCATCGACAAGGTCCGCGACGCCCTGCACAAACACTGATCGGCGCCGCCGGCGCTAGCGGAAGAGGTCGTCCTCGCGCGGTCGGCGGATCGCCGCCGCGCCGGGGCCGTCCTCCTCCGTGATCCAGCGGCCGAGGCCGCCGACCACCACCGCCGGCACCGCGGCGGCCTTGTCCCGCACGAGGTCGGCCGCGGCCGCCGCCTCGTCGGCGATTGCGATCTGGGTCGCCATCAGCTCGCGCCCGCTCGCGTCGGGGCGGCCGCGCCAGTCGTCGATCGGCACCAGCCCGGCGCACCCGATCGCCACCTCGGCCTGCCCGATCCGCCAGGCGCGGCCGAAGCTGTCGGCGATCACGACGCCGATCCGCGCACCCGCCGGGCCGCCGATCTCCGCCCGCAGCCGCCGCGCCGAGGCGTCGGGATCCTCCGGCAGCAGCAGCACCGACTCCGGGTCGCCGATGTTCGAGCTGTCGATCCCGGCGTTCGCGCACACCAGGCCGTGCCTGGTCTCGACGATCAGGACCCCGCGGTCGGCCCGCACCACCTCGGCGCTCTCCTCGAGGATCAGCTGCACCAAGTTCGGCTCCTTGCCGATGTTCCGCGCCAACCTGCTCGCCTGCGAGGTCGGGATGACGCTCGAGAGGCGTCGCGTCCGCCCCTCGGCCTTGGAGACGACCTTCTGCGAGATCACGACCACATCGCCGTCCTCGAGCGTCCCCGCGCGCTCCGCGATCAGCGCGCCGAGCGGATCCCCGGCGGCGATCTCGGGGATGCCGAGCACCGGCCGCGCGCGCACCTCCGAAGCCCCGGAGCTCATATCCCCAACGCCTTTGCCGTCCGCCGCGCCCCGCCGCTGCGCTCGACCCGCATCGTCAGGGCGACGATGTCCGCGGGCGTGTCGAGGTCGAGGCCCAGCGACGGCAGCTCCTCGACGCCGAACGGCACTCCGGCGGCGCGCGCCGCCGCGACGTGGCGCTCCTTGCTGTCCTCGCCGAAGCTCGGCTCGATCGCGCCGGGCGGTGCCAGGACGAGGGCGTTGGTGCCGGTCCCGTGGCGGTCGGGGATGACCGCGACATACGGATCGGGGACGCCGGTCAGCATGCGGTCGAGCTCGCGTGGGTCGAGCAGCGGGCAGTCGCCCGGCAGCAGCGCCACACAGCGCGCCCCCGCCGCCGCCGCGGCCCGCGCACCCGCCATCGCGGCGGCGCTGTGGCTCGCGTCGTCGAAGTCGCTGACCAGCTCGGCGCCGGCCGCCGCCGCCAGCTCCGCCGCCTGCGGCTCCTGGCTGACGACGATCGTGCGCTCGACCATGCGCGCGCGGCCGATCGCGTCGAGCACGTCGCCGACCATCGCCGCCACCAGCTCCGGTTTGCGGGTCGCCTCGACCCCCGGCCCGAGGCGCGACTTCGCCACCGCGAAGCGCTTCACCGGCACGACCGCGGTGGCCTTCATGCGTCGATCAGCGTCTGGCCGTAGTCGAGCACCGTCCGCGCCAGGCGCACGCGGCCGCCGGCGCCGTCCATGAGCGTCTTCGCGGCGAGGGTCGGGATGTCGGCAGGCGGCGGGTCGGGGTCGTCCTCGTCGACGACCATCGCGTCGATCAGCCCCGCGTAGAGGGAGGCCACGCCGGCCGCCGTCGTGGGTCGTCCCAGGGCTTCCATGAACTTGTTGGTCGGCCCCTTGAGGATCTGCCCGTCGACGTAGGGGCTGACCGCGACGACCGGCGCGGGGGAGGCGTCGATCGCCTCGCGCATCCCCGGCACGGCGAGGATCGGGCCGATGCTGATCACCGGGTTGGAGGGGCCGATGACGATCAGGTCGGCGGTGCGGAAGGCGTCGACGACCTCCGCCGTGACGCGCGCCTCGGCGATCCCGTCGAGCTCGACGCCGTGGACGGCGGGCTTGCCGCCGTCGAGGATCAGGTACTCCTGCAGCTCGCGCCGGCCGTGCTCGGTGAGGACGTGGGTGCGGACCGCCTCGTCGCACATCGGCAGCACCGTCGCCTGGACCCCGAGCCCGCGCGAGATCTGCGCTTGCGCGTCGGTCTGGCGCCCGCCGGCACCGAGGAACTCGCGGCGGTAGAGGCAGGTGGCGAGGTCGCGGTCGGAGAGGCTGAACCAGTTCGGCGCGCCGATGTCGGCCATGCGCTCCATCACCGTGTAGGTGTCGTCGCGGATGCCCCAGCCGCGCTCCTCGTCGATCTCTCCGGTGAGCCAGTAGGTGACGAGATCTGGGTCGGGGGAGACGTGGACGCCGAGCGTCTCGATGTCGTCGGCGGTGTTGGCGACGACCGTCAGGCCGGCGCCGATCTCCTCCTGCATCCCGGCGGCAAGTTTGGCCCCGCCGGTGCCGCCCGCGAGGAGGGCGACACGCATCGTTTCCTGGCTTCGCAAGGGAGGCAGTCTATGCTGCCCGGCGTGAGGCTCGATGGGAGGAAGGCGCTCGTGACCGGTGGCGCGAGCGGGATCGGCGCGGCGATCGCCGCGCGGCTCGCCGCCGAGGGGGCGGAGGTCTGGGTCGGCGACGTCAACACCGAGGGCGCCGAGCGGGTCGCGGGCGAGGTCGCCGGGCACGCGGTCGAGCTCGACGTCACCTCGCTGGACTCGGCGCGCGCTGCGGTCGAGGCGGTCGGCGACATCGCGATCCTCGTCAACAACGCAGGCACCGACGAGTTCGGCTTCTTCCCGCTGACCACGCCCGAGCAGTGGCAGCGCGTCATCGACATCAACCTCAACGGCGTGCTCAACTGCACCGCGGCGGCGCTCCCCGTCATGCAGCAAGCGGGCTACGGGCGGATCGTCAGCATCTCCAGCGAGGCGGGCCGGGTCGGCTCCAAGGGCTCGGCCGTCTACTCGGCGGCGAAGGCGGGCGTGATCGGCTTCACCAAGGTCATCGCCCGGGAGAACGGCCGTTATGGCATCACCGCCAACGCGATCGCACCGGGCCCGATCGAGACCCCGCTCCTGATGGGCGCCAAGGAGTTCGGCGAGGTGGGGGAGCGGCTGATCGAGAACATGCGCTCCCAGACCCAGCTCGGGCGGCTCGGCCAGCCCTCCGAGGTAGCCGCCGCGGCCGCCTTCCTCGCCTCCGACGACGCCACGTTCGTCACCGGCGAGACGCTCGGCGTCAGCGGCGGCCTCGGCATGGTCTGAATACGAACATACGTTCGATCCTCTGCTAGGCTCGAACGAATGGCAAGCCGGAGGGATCGCGAGGGTCAGGCGCGAGTTCTCCGCGCCGTCCTGCCGGCCGGCGACGAGGGCCTGACAGAAGCCGACCTCGAGGAGCGCTGCGAAGCCCTCGACGCCGCCCAGATCGCCTCCGCGGTGGAGGCCCTGATCGCCTCCCGCCTGCTGGAGCGCATCGAAGCCCGCCTGCATCCCAGCGGCCCCGCCACGCGCTTCGACCGCCTTCGCCCGCTCTGAGCGCGAAAAACCGCGGCGCCGACCGTCGGCAGGGGGGAGAGATTCGACGCTCGTGCACTTAGCCACACCATGGTGTGGTCAACTGCACGAGCGTCGGTCGGCGCCCACCGGAGTCCGTGGTCGCTTGCGCGGAGCCAGCACGGAATCCTCACGCGCGGTCAACTGATAGCGCTGGGGCTTAGCCGGCGAGGTATCGAACATCGGATCGCCCGCGGGCGCCTTCATCCCGTGGGACGCGGCATCTACGCCGTCGGACGGGCGGAGCTGACGCCGCAGGGCCGATGGATGGCGGCGGTCCTGGCTTGCGGTGGCCCCGGAATGGCGGCGCTGAGCCACTCAAGTGCCGCGGCGCTCTTCAAGATCGGCGTCGAGCAGGCCGCGGGGATCGAGATATCGAGGTGCTCGCGGGATCCCGTACGGGTGCCGGGGATCCGGGTCCATCGGCGCCCGTCCCTGTGCGATGGCTGGTACGGCTTCTACGAAGGCATCCCGATCACGTCGCCGGTGCAGACGCTGATCGACCTCGCCACTCGCCATGGCACCCGGCAGATGGAGCGGGCGATGAACGAAGCGGACCATCTGGGGCTCGTCCGCACCGACGATCTGCGCAAGGCGCTCGACGATCATCCCGGCGAGCCGGGGGTCGCGCGGCTGCGGGGGATCATCGACCGCGCCACCTTCCGCTACACGCGCTCGGAGCTCGAGCGGGCGTTCCTGCCGCTCGCCGAGCGGGCGGGCCTCTCGTCCCCGCGCACCTCGGTCTACGTCAACGACTACGAGGTCGACTTCCACTTCCCCGAGCTGGGCCTCGTCGTCGAGGCCGACAGCCTCACCTACCATCGCACCGCGGCCCAGCAGAGGAAGGACCACGAGCGCGATCAGGCCCACACCGCGGCAGGTCTCACCACGCTGCGCTTCACCCACGGCCAGATCAAGTACGAACCCGATCGCGTCGTCCGAACGCTGCGGGCGACCGCGGCACATAGGCTCACGGCATGACTCCTCGCGGGCAGACCCAGACCGCCCTGGTCTCGATCGGGGCCGCGGTGCTGCTCGTCGCGCTGAAGCTGGGGACCGGGATCGCGACCGGCTCGCTGGCGCTGGTCTCGGCCGGGATCGAGTCGAGCGGGGACGTCGTCGCCGCGGTCCTGACGCTGCTGGCGGTGCGCCTCGGCGGCCAGCCGCCCGATCGCGAGCACCCCTACGGGCACCGGCGCGCGGAGAACCTCGCGGCGCTCGGCGAGGCGGCGATCCTCACCGGCGGCGGCATCTTCGTCGTGGTCGAGGCGATCGGCCGCCTCGGCAGCGGCAGCGACGGCGGCTTCGACCCACGCTGGTACGTCTTCGCCGTCATCGCGATCGCCCTCGCGGTCGACGTCAGCCGCGTCGTGGTCTCCCTGCGCAGCGCCAAGGAGTACAAGTCCGCGGCGCTCCGCTCCAACGCCTTCCACTTTGCCGGCGACATGGCGGGGTCGTTCACCGTCCTGCTCGGCATCACCGCCGTCGCGCTCGGCTTCCGGCAGGGCGACGCGATCGCCTCGCTCCTGGTCGCCGCGATCATCTTCGCCGCCGCCTCGCGCCTCATCTACGAGAACGCGCGGGTGCTGATGGACACCTCGCCGCTGGAGGCGCAGGCGGAAGCCGAAGCGGCGATCCGCGCCCTCGACGACGTCGAGCTGCGCCAGCTTCGCCTGCGCGAGTCCGGCGGCCACTACTTCGCCGACGCGACGATCGGCGCCGCGCCTGACCAGGCCCTGGTCGCGAGCCACCGGGTCGCCGACCGGGTCGAGGCCGCCGTCCGCGGCGCGCTCCCCGACGCCGACGTCGTCGTCCACGTCGAGCCGCTGCGCGAGGGACTCGACCTGCGCGCCCGCGCCCTCGCGATCGCCCTCGCCGAGCCCGCCGTGCAGGAAGCCCACGACATCGCCGTCTACCGCCGCGACGGCGACGGGCGCTGCGAGGTCTCCATGCACCTGAAGCTGGACGCGACCACGCCGTTGGCCGCCGCGCACGAGGTCGCCGAGCGGATCGAGGCGGCGCTGCGCCGCGAGGCCGAGGTCGACGACGTGCAGACGCACCTGGAGCCGCTCGAGGAGCCGTTCGCCGCCACCGTCACCGCGGACGGCGCGACCGCGGAGCGGATCGCGGCGCTGGTCGAGGAGCGCACCGGCGCCCCGCCGCGCCGGCTCAAGCTGCTGGCGACGGACCTCGGGCTGGTCGTCTTCGTCGACGTCGTCGCCAGCTCTGACGCGACGCTCGAGGCGGCGCACGACATGGCGCGCCGGCTCGAGCAGGAGATCCGCCGCAACCGCCCCGAGGGCTCGGTGCGGATCGCCGACGTCGTCGTCCACACCGAGCCCTGATGGACCGCCCGGGCTCAGCCCGGAGCCTCTTCTCCATTCGGTTCGAGCGCGTACCACTGCGCCCCGAAGCCCTTGAAGTCGTTGCCGTTGGTTTCGCCGGGCTTTTTGTCCTCGACGAAGCCGTAGACCGGGTGGCCCTTGTAGGTGACCTGGAGGGTGCCGTCCTTGCGTTTGCTCGTCCCCAGCAGCGACTGCTTCGCGCCGCCCGTCGCCTTCGGTTCACCCGTGGTGAGGAGCGGCGGCCAGGCGACCGCGCATTCGCCGTAACAGGCGGACGTGGTGCCCTTGTCCTTGTGGAAGTCGTAGAGCGTCATGCCGTTTTCTTCGACGATCACCTTGCCGAGGTCCGGCGTGCTCATGACTTTCACGACCGCGGCCTGCCCGGTCGATTCCGCGGCGGCGGGCTTGGAGGTTTCCGAGTTGCCGTAGCGGCTCGTGTTGCTCGTCGGTGCACTCGCCGGTTCGGCTTCTTCGCCGGCCCCGCCGGTGGTCGCGCTCGAGGTCGTCGAGCCGCCACCGCCGCATCCGGCGATCACCAGCGCGCCGAGCAGCGCGAGCGCCACGATCCCGAAATAGATCCTTCTCACCGTCGCCTCCTTGTAGTTTGGGTACGTGCCCGAACTACGGCGACACCGCGACGCGGGTTCAACCGGGCGCCGGCGGCTCGCCTTCGGGGTCGCGGCGGCGGTGCTCGTCGTCGACCAGCTGACGAAGCAGCTGGCGACGCGCCTGCTGGTCGACGGGCCGGTCCACGTCGTCGGCGGCCTGCACCTCCAGCTCTACCGCAACTTCGCCGGGCCGGGCGGGAACTTCGCCGGCCACACGGTGGCGATCTCGCTCTTCACGGTTCTCGCGGCGGTCGCCCTGATCGTCGCGATCGCGCGCACGCGCCTCGACCGCCTGAGCGCGATCGCGCTCGGCCTCTTCCTCGGCGGCGCGCTCGGCAACGGGCTCGACCGGCTCCTGCGCGGCCCCGGCCCGCTGCGGGGCGGGGTCGTCGACTGGCTCGCGCCGAGCGCCCACGGCGGCAGTATGAACCTCGCCGACCTGGCGCTCAACGCGGGCGTCGTGCTGCTGCTCGCGGCGGCGCTCCTCTCCGCGCTGCCACGAAAAAAGCGGCGGCGCCCGGTCGACCCGGGCACCGCCGCTCCCAGATAGCGCTTTCCCCTGTCTACTGGGCCTGAAGCGTCGCCGAGAACGTGCCGAACAGTTCGCCGCCGGCGAATTCGCTGCTCGCCGGGGGCGCTTTTTCGTCGCCCGCGTTGAACACCGAGTTGAGCGTCGTCGCGGCCGGGGCCTGAAGCTTCGCTTCGGCCTTCTGGATCGTGATCTGACGCGTCGTCGGGTTGGTCTGGATCGAGTTGCTCGGGAAGACGAGTTCGACGATCGAGGCCCGCCCGGTCTTGCCCGGGGTCGGCAGGATTTCGATTTCGACGGTGGCCGTCTTCTGCTGCAGTTCGAGGATCACGTTGGTGATCTTCATCTGCGGCGAGGCGGTTTTGCCTTTCTTCAGGATTTCCACGCCGCCCGCGGTCGTCACCTGGCCCGAGCTCGCGTTCGGGGTCACGATCCCGCCCGTGATCGGGAACGTGAAGGTGGCCGCTTTCGGCTGCTTGGCCGGGGCGATCGGGTTGATGCCGGAGGGCTGCACGCCCTTTTCGCCGAATTTCTTGACGATGTTCGCGGCGGTTTCCAGCGTCGCTTCGTTCTGGCCGAGGAGCGTCACGGTCTGCGGCACGGTGATGTTGAACTCGTTGCTCATCACGCGCGAGTTGATCCTCCTGGAGCCCTGCAGGCCGAGCTTGTTGGAGATGCGGTTGGCGGCCTTCTGGGTCAGGACCAGCTGGCCGGCCTTGACGCGGGCGCCGAAGCCTTCGCGGCCGTTGGTCGCGTTGGCGAAGGTGCCGAGCTGCATGTGGGCGCCGGCGACGTTGGCGCGGAGGAAGCCGTGCACGGTGTTGACTTCGACATCGCTGATCGGCACGGTGCGCGCGCCCAACACGAGCTGGAAGCCGCCCGGGCTGGTGATGTGACCCTGCCCGTCGGTCGGGTCGAACATCCCTTCGGTGACCGGCAGGCTGATCTTGTTGCCGCTCACCTGGCCGGTGCTGATGCCGGCCATGCCGACGCCGAGGTTGGTCAGCTTCTTCAGGAAGCCCTTCTTCAGGTGCAGGTCGGTGGTGCCGCCGGAGATCGGGTCGCGCGCCGCGTTGGCGGCGGGGACGAAGGCGAGCAGGGCCGCGATCACGGCCGCTGCCCCGACGATCATCCGGAGGGCGACCGGCCGGGTGCTGGCGTGGGTCATGTCGTCCTTCCGTTGTTGACTGAGACTCTGATCCTTCAACACGCCGGTGGGCCGATGTTCCGGTCGGGTAGCCCATTGGTGGGGGACTTGCAGGGCTTTTTCGCGTCCCGCAGCGGTATGTGGGGCGTGCTCGGGGCGCGGCGAGCGCCGCTTGTCAGGCCGCTTCGAGGAGCGCCCGGCGGAGCGTCGCCTCGCTCTGTGGGCCGCGGAAGGTGGCGACGATGCGGCCGCGCGGATCGAGCACGAAGGAGGTCGGCAGGCCGACCAGGCCGTACTTTTCGCCCGCTGCGCCCGAGGTGTCGGCGAGCACCGGGAAGTCCCAGCCGTGCCTGCGCACGAAGGCGCGCGCGGGCCCGCCCGCGTCGTCCCAGTCGACCGCGACCACGGTCGCGCGGCCGCCCAGCGAGGCGGCGAGCTTGCGCAGGGTCGGCGCCTCTTCCGCGCACGGCTCGCACCAGCTGGCGAAGAAGTCGACGAGGGCGGGCTTGCCGCGCAGCGCGGCGAGGTCGACGGCGGGCGGGCGGAGCGCCTTGGCGGGGAGGGGAGGGGCGACGCGGCCGGTCTCGGTCGAGCCGCCGCCGCTGGCGAGCTCGGCGACGACGATCGCGGCGACGACGGCCCCCGCGACGACGACCCAGCGGGCGCGCAGCGCGGCCCGCCAGGCGCGCTTCACAGCCGCGCCAGCGTCCGGGTGCCTTCGGCGAGCTTGCCGGGCTTGAAGCTCGGCGGGTAGAGCGCTCGGATCTGGCCCTGCGGATCGATCGCGAAGATTTCGGCGTTGTGCTCGATTTCCTCAGGGTCGTTCGCGTTGTGTTCGGGCTTCACGCCCCAAGCCTTCCACGTCTTCTCCAGTTCGGCCCTGGACCCGAGCAGCCAGTCGATCTCCCCGACCGTTCGGTGGCGCTTGTTGAACGCGGCCGCGCTTGCCGGGGTGTCGTGCGCGGGGTCGACCGACACGGCGAGGAACACCGGCCGTTCGCCCTGCTTCAGGTGCGCGTAGGCGGTGTGGACCTTCCCCGCGACGATCGGGCACAGATCGGTGCAGTGCGTGTAAAGGAAGGCGATCAACACCGACCGCCCCTTCAACTTCGCCAGATCGACCTTCTTCCCGTACTGGTCGGTCAGTTCGATCGGCGGTGCGTTCTTCGCCGGGACCGCATCGGCCCCCGCGACGTTCGGCAGCGCCACCGCCGCATTGGTCGACCCACCGCCGCTGCCGCATGCCGAGACGATCAACCCAAGGGCGACCGCGCCGATGGCGAGCGGCGCAAGCGGGAGGGGGCGAGGGGGGAGGCGCACGACTCCTGAACTTATGGGTGAGACCTAAGGCTGGCCTCAATTTTGGGCGCGTCTCGTGCTTTTTCTACGCCAGCGCCACCCGCCGCTCGGCCAGTTCACCCGGCCGCGAGAGGAAGGGAAGGTGGCCGCCGGGCATCTCCTCGATTTCGAGGCCGACGACGACCAGCGGCGCGGGCGGCGGGTCGCCGAGCGCGATGACGATGACCTCGGCGCGGTCGCTCGGGGTCGCGGCCGGGTCGTCCAAGGGCAGCGGTGGCGCGATCCCCTCGTGCCCCAGCTCGCGCAGCGCCGCGATCGTCTGCCCATAGACGCGAGGGTCGGCGCCCGCGCCGGGGATGAGGACGAAAGTCGTCGGCGCTCCCTCGACGGGTACGTTTGCGGTTCCCTCACTCACCTGCTGGAGAGGATATGGAGCACGCGCGCCGCGAACAGATCGAGCCCTATGTCACCCGCGACGGGTCGACGATCCGCCTCTACCTGGCGACTTCGGGCTCCGGCCTGCTGCGGGTCGGGGACGAGGAGCGCGCCGTGGCCGCCGGCGATTGCGTGGCGATCCCGCCCGGGACGCCGCACCGCCTTTGCAACGAAGGCGAGGTCGACCTGGTCGTCGCCTGCGCCTGTTCACCGCCGTACTCGCACGAGGACACCGTGCTGCTGGAGGGTGGGTGATGGGGGTCGAGCTGCGCGAGGCGCGCGTCGGCGACGAGGCCGCGGTCGCCGACATCCACGTCCGCGCCTGGCAGGAGGCCTACCGCGGGCTGATCCCGGACGAGTTCCTCGACGACCTCGACCCGGAGCACCGCGCGCGGACCTACGACTTCGAGTCGAGCGACCCCGACGCGCCGACGACGCTGCTCGCGGTGATGGAGGGAGAAGACTGCGGCGAGGTGATCCTCGGCTTCGTGACGTTCTGCCGCTCGCGCGACATCGACGCTCCCGACCACGGCGAGGTGGTCGCCCTATACGTCGACCCCGAGCGCTACGAAACCGGGGTGGGTCGCATGCTGATGGCGGAGGCCCGGCGCCGCCTGTGGGAGGCCGGGTACGTCGACGCCCTCCTCTGGGTTCTCGACGGCAACGAGCGCGCCGCGCGCTTCTACGAAGTCGAAGGCTGGACCCGCGACGGCGCGACCCGCGTCGAGGAGCCCTACGGCGTCGTCAGCACCGTCAGTCGCTTCCGCCGCCCGCTCTGACGAGCGCCGGCGGCGCTAGACCTCGTCGCGGCGGAAGCAGTCGGCGCTGTGGTCGTTGACGAGGCCGACGGCCTGCATCCAGGCGTAGACGATCGTCGGGCCGACGAACTTGAAGCCACGGCGCTTCAGCTCCTTCGAGAAGGCTTCCGAGAGCGGCGTCTTGGCGAGGATCTCGACGCCGTCGCCGCGCAGCGGCTCGCCGTCGACGAGGGACCAGCAGAAGTCGGCGAAATCCTCACCGGACTCGCCCATCTCAAGGTAGGCGCGGGCGTTGCCGATCGTCGCCTCGATCTTCGCGCGCGAGCGGATGATCCCGGCATCGCCCAGCAGCCGCTGGACGTCGCGCTCGTCGAAGGTGGCGACCCGCTCCGGCTCGAAGCCCTCGAAAGCCGCGCGGAAGGCGTCGCGCTTCCGCAACACCGTGACCCACGCGAGCCCGGCCTGGAAGCCGTCCAGCTGCAGCTTCTCCCAGAGCGCCCGCGGGTCGCGCTCGGGCACACCCCACTCCTCGTCGTGGTAGGCGCGCATGAGCGGGTCCGACCCCGCCCAGGCGCAGCGCGTCAGCTCCGCCACGCTTGCCACTGCTCGGCCCGGATCGCGAAGCGGGCGTGATCGCGCCAGTGCCCGCCGATCTTCAGATAGCGCTCGGAGAAGCCCTCCCGGATGAAGCCGCAGCGCTCGACCAGCGCGATCGAGGCGGCGTTGTCGGGCTGGATGTTGGCTTCCAGACGGTGGAGGGCGAGGTCGGTGAAGGCGCGCTCGAGCACCAGTCGCAGGGCGGCGGTCATGTAGCCGGCGCCGCTCCACTCGGCCACTCCCCCGTAGCCGAGGAAGGCGCTCTGCAGCGGCCCGCGGATGATCTGGCTGATGTTGAAGTAGCCGACGATCGCGTCGTCCTCGGGGCGGACGGCGAGGCTGGCGTCGAAGTCGGTGCGGTTGGCGCGGGTGAGCCAGGCGTCGAACTCGGGGTAGGTGACCGGCGGGGTGAGCCACGGGCGGTGGAGCTCGGCGCTCGCCTTCATGGCGGCGATGAAGACGTCGCGGTCGGCGAGCTCCGGCGGGCGGATGGCGACGGCCGGCGTCGAGCTGATCGTGGAGACGTCGAGCTGACTCACAGCGCCCATCCTAGGGCGCTATGAGGGCAGGCCATGGGGGGCGGGCGCCGCCCGATCTCACGTTTCTGCCGCGCCATCCGTTTGACTGTGAAAGGGACAGGAGGATCACGGATGAACGACGTCACCTGGGACATCCACGAGAGCCCGATCGGGCCGCTGTTGCTGGTCGCCGGCGAGGCGGGACTGCGCGGCCTCTGGTTCCCCGGCAAGACGCCGACGCCGCCGGAGGCCGACCGCGCGCCGATGCCCGCGATCGTCGAGCAGCTCGACGCCTACTTCGCGGGCCAGCTTCGCGGCTTCGAGGTCCCGCTCGACCTGCGCGGCACGCCGTTCGACCGGGCGGTGTGGCGCTGCCTCCTCGACATCCGTTATGGAGAGACCGAGAGCTACGGCGAGCTCGCGGCGCGCGTCGACCCTGACGTCTTCCGCACCGACGTGGAACCGTGGCAGCGCGCCCGCGCGGTCGGCGCCGCCAACGGCCGCAACCCGGTGTCGATCATCGTCCCCTGCCACCGGGTGATCGGCGCGGACGGCTCGCTGACCGGCTACGGGGGCGGCCTGCACCGCAAGCAGGCGCTGCTCGAGCTGGAGGGCTCGGGCCGTCCCGACCCCGCCTGGTCGACCCGCCAGACCTCGCTGCTCTGAGACTTCCCCGCAACGAGCGGGAAGCTTCTTTCGCCTTGACGCCACTTCAGTCGTTACACTGCACCGCCATCAAGGACCGGTAAGCCGAATCCAGGGGCCGAAAAACCCTGGAGCGGGGGAACCGAGTTTTGGGGCGAATCCACCTTAGGGTGGGAGCGCAGGCTCCTTCAGCGCCAGCCCGACAGCTAACCCCGTAGGCCGACAAAGGAGATCGGTTTTGCTGCAGTCCCACGGGGTGGGTTGGAGAGCACGGTTGGCGCTGGCGATCGGGGTGATCGTCGCGATCGTCTTCCCCGCAGGCGCGTTTGCCGCGGGGGGCGGGCTGACCCCGGCGGGCCTCACCGTCGACACCGGCGCACCGGCCACCGAAACGACGCCGACCCCGGGCTCGACCGAATGCACGCTCAGCCCTGAAGGGGTGCGCACCTGCCTGCCGGTGACGCCGGGGACGCTGGTCGAAGGCGTCGTCGCGCCGCCGGAAAACGCCCCGGCGCCGGTGAAGGCGGCGATCGCGGCGGCGAACCGCATCCACACGCTTCCCTACATCTGGGGCGGCGGCCACGCCCGCTGGGCGAGCCCCGGCTACGACTGCTCCGGCGCGGTCAGCTACGCGCTCCACGGCGCCGGCCTGATCAAGACCCCGATGGACTCCGGCGAAATGATGAGCTGGGGCGTCGCGGGCAAGGGGCGCTGGATCACGATCTACGCCAATGCGGGACACGCTTTTGCCGTGATCGACGGCGTTCGGTGGGACACCGCGGGGGACTCCAGCGGTACCGGACCGCGCTGGCACCCGGAAATGGTGTCGACGGCGGGCTATGTCGCGCGGCATCCGGCCGGTTACTAGGTATGCGGTGGAGGGGCGGGGATGACCCCCTCTCTCATGAACAGCGGGAGGTTCGTTCGGGGGTCATCCCCGCCCCGCCCCCAGGCCGAGTAGGCGGTCCGTCTCGCGGTCGGGAGCGTCGGCGTAGAAGCGGGCCAGGGCGTCTTTGAAGAGTTGCTCCTCGGGGGCGGCGCGGTGGAACAGGGTCATCGAGGAGCGGACCTTGATCGCGTCGATGCTGCCGAGGATCACTTCGGCCGAGGCGCCGGGGTCGGCGGCGAGGAGAGCCTCGGTCGACTCGCGCAGGCGCGGTCCGAGCAGCGGGTGGTCGAGGTAGGCGCGCGCCTCCTCGAGCGAGCGGATCGCGTACGCCTGCGACATCGGGCTCGAGCCCAGGCCCGCGATCTGCGGGAAGACGAACCAGATCCAGTGGCTCTGCTTGCGCCCCGCCCGCAGCTCCCCGAGCGCCCGCGCGTAGATCGCCGCGTCTTCCTGGGCGTCGACGAACCGCCGCAGGTTGAACGGGTCCTCGCTCACCCGGTCAGCCTAGTAATCCCTACCCCCGCTCGGGGGGTCGCTTCAAGCCGCCCCGCCTCCCTGCCGATCCCGGGGACAATGAATTCCCGCCCGCAAGGGCGGCTCGCCGCCGCCCGCATCCTTCTCGTCCTGTCCACCCTCCTCGCCGCGCTCGTCGCGATCCCGGCCTCCGCCTCGGCGGGGACGATCGTCGCCGACAACGGCTTCCGCCCCGACCCCGACGGCTTCTCCTTCCCCAACTACGGCAACGAAGGGCAGAAGGGCCTCGACGCGGCCGAGCTCGAGCGGATCTACGGCCCCGGGGTCTGCATCCCCGGCACGGGCCGCTGCGTGCTGACCCCGCTCGCGCGGGCGGTCATGAAGGCCTACGACGAAGGGTCCGCGGACGGCCACTGCTTCGGCTTCGCCACCCTCGCCGAGCTCATCTACAAGGGGTACCTGCCGCGCTTCGGCTACTCGAGCGTGAACGCCTTTGCCGCCGGGGCGACGAACCCGTTCCAGCTCGGCATCGAAGACAACGACCTGCTGCAGCGCTCGATCACCCGCGCCTTCGACTTCCAGAACCTCGAATCCGTCACCGCGAACACGATCGTCGCCACCCCGACCCAGATCCTCAACTTCCTCCTGCACGGCGGCCTCGACCCGAAGAGCCCGGAGATCTGGACCTTCGAGATCTTCCAGTACGGCTTCAAGGCCGGCCACGCGATCACGCCGTACGCGGTGGAAAAGGTCGCCCCCGGCGAATACGACGTCCTCGTCTACGACAACAACTGGCCCGACAACGACGAACGCCGCCTCCACATCGACACGAACGACGACACCTGGAGCTACTACGCGATGGTCTCGCCGGGCTACCCGCAGGCGATGTACGAAGGGGACGCGAAGTCGAAGACGCTGCGCCTGGCGCCGGTCACGCCGGGCCTCGGCGTGCAGCCGTGCCCGTTCTGCGTCGGCCGCCAGGGCGGCCGCTCGAAGTACAACCAGGTCCGCCTCGACGGGACCGCGAACGAACACGCCCGCCTCGTCATCGAAGACGCCAAGGGCCGCAAGACCGGGTTCGTCGGCAAGCAGTTCGTCAACCAGATCCCCGGGGCGAAGGTGCTGCCGCGCAGCTCCGCCGGCGTCCAGCTGCGGCACGGCACCCTGTGGAAGGACTCGCCGACGCCGGTGGTCGAGGTCCCCAAGGACGTCGAATTCGCGGTGCGCATCGACGGCAAGCACCTCGGCGTGCGCGACCGCGAGACGCTCAGCCTCGTCGGCCCGACCTACGACGCGACGGTCGAAAACCTGATCATGGCGCCGCACCAGGAAGCGCGCGTGGGGCTCTCGCCGAAGGGCGACGCGATCGCCTACCTGCCGAGCGCCAAGACGGTGTCGCCCGCGATCACCCTCGGCGCCGAATCGAAGACCGCCGCCTACAACGTGACGGTCGCCGCCCTCGGCGCGCCGAGGGGCTCGAGCCTCACCTTCGTCAAGGAACCGAAGCAGCAGCTGATGTGGTTCGGCGACACGACCAAGGAGAAGCGCACCTACCGGGTGTCGATCAAGCGCTACACCTCGAAGGCGTCCCGCGAGTTCACCCAACAGGTGACGATCAGCGGCAACCAGCAGGCGTTCCTCTACTACGGCCCCCTCGGCAAGCCGAACGGCCACGCGAAGATCGTCGTCTACACCCCCGGCCACAAAGACCATCCGGTGAAGGAGCTGCCGATCGAACCGGTCGGCTGAGCCGGCGCCGCACCAAGTGCGGCGCGCGCCCGCGCCTACGCCCGCAAGTTGACGATCCTCGCGCCGTATTCACGCGCGAGGCGGGCGGCGATCAAGGACCGGTGGCAGGCCGCCGGGTCGCGCTCGACGCAGAAGAGGGCGGCGCGGGAGCGGCCGACGAAGCGGACCAGGGGGTCGAGGTCGGCGGGGTCGAGGACCTGCTCGGTGTAGAGCTCGACGTAGGCAGGGGAGAGGGCGGTGCGGGAGCGCTTGCCCTCGCCGCGCTCGGCGTCGGCCGCGTACTGGGCCTCCCGCATCGAGGTGGTCGGGGCGAGCTCGGGCAGGTGCTGGTAGCCGATGCCCGCCTCGCGCAGCGAGGCTTCGAGGCGCCCCGCGTTCGCCCACGCGTACTGGGCGCCGCGCACGCCGCGCCGCTGGCGCACGTCCAGCAGCAGATTGACCTTCGCCTCGCGCAGCGCCGCGAGGAAGCGGTCCAGGTCGGCGCCGTAGACGCCGATGGTGAAGATCTCTTTCAGGCTTCCGACGGTAGCGCGATGCCCGGCGTGCGCGCCACCGCGAGCGCCGCCATCACGAACTGGGCGGCGGGGGGAAGCGGCGGCCCGGGGGCGGCGGACCGGCGTGGCGGTCGGCGAGGTCGAGGAGGCGCAGGATCGCGCGGCCGGACGCCGCCTCGGGGCCGTCGAGGTCGACCGCGAGCCTTCCCAGGGCCACCGACTCGCTCGGGTCGCCCTCCGCCATCGCCCGGCCGATCGCGGTGACGAGGTGGGAGACGACGCGCTCCATGCCCGGGTCGAGCGCCCCCGGCGGCCCCGGCGCCGGGCCGAGGTCGAGCGGCTCCTCGCCGTTCAGGATGCGCTCGATCTGGCCGCCCGCGATCGTCCGGATCTGGTCGCCGTCGAGCCCGACCAGGAGCGCGTAGCGCAGTTGGAAGGCGGCGGCGTGCAGCGGCTGGCCGTAGGGGTTGTCGCTCGCCCAAAGGATCTGGCCGGGCGGCACGAGGCTGAAGAGCGCGACGAAGTCGGCCGGGTTCCACCAGGAGCTGTCGACGAAGAGGTTCGGGTGCTCGGGCAGCAGGCGCCAGAGCCAGGCGAGGTCAGACACCGCCGCGTGGGCGAGGATGAAGCGCGCGCCCGGGTAGCGCTCCGCCAGCTCCAGCGTGTCGCGGCCGAGCGCCGGGATGCCGCGTTCCGCGTGGATCAGGATCGGCACGCCGCGGTCCTGCGCGAGCTGCGTCAGGTCCTCCACCGCGGGCTCCGACATCGCGAACTGCTCGGCGCGCGGGTGGAGCTTGATCCCGTGGGCGCCGAGGTCGAGGCAGCGCCCCGCCTCGGCCGGCGCCCCGTCGTGCGGGTTGACCCGGCAGAAGTGGACGATCCGCCCTCCGGCGCTCTCCTCGATCGACCGCGCCTCGTCGTTCGCGTCGCGATAGCCGTCGGGCTCGTGCATCGGGAACGTGATCGCCCGCGCGCCCGCGTTCTCCATCGTCGCGATCAGCTGCTCCGGCTCCTGGCGGAACATGTCGGGGTCGTGGCGGCCGAAGTGCGTGTGGGCGTCGAAGAGGGCCAGCGGGCCGGTCTCGGCTTCGAGCGCGTCCAGCCAGCGCCGCGCCTCCTCCTCGATCGGCTCGACCTCGAACTCCGCCACCTGCGGCGCCCCCGTCGGTTCGCTCACCGTCCCACCGCCTTCGCGATCCGCCTCACTGCCTCCTCGACGAGCGCCGGGGAGGTGCCGATGTTGAGCCGGGCGAAGCCCTTGCCCTGCGGGCCGAAGGTCGGGCCGGCGTTGAGGGCGACGCGGCCGCGCTCGAGCAGTGCTTCGCAGGGGTCGTCGCCGAGCTCGAGCGCCCGCATGTCGAGCCAGGTCAGGTAGCCGGCGCGGGGCGGGGTGTAGGCGACCTCGGGCAGCTTCTCGGCAAGGAGGTCGGCGAGCAGCGCGCGGTTGTGGTCGATGACCGCGATCACGTCGTCGAGCCAGGCGGCGCCTTCGCGGTAGGCGGCGACGGTCGCGAGCGCGCCGAAGTGGCCCGCGTGGGTCGCGGGGAAGGGGAGCCTCTCGACGACCGCGGCGGCGCGCGCGGAGGCGGTGACGATCTGGGCGCAGTTGAGGCCCGCGAGGTTGAACGCCTTCGAGGCGGAGACGAGGGCGATGCCGTGCTCGCGCGCCTCCTCGGAGACGGCGAGGAAGGGGACGTGGCGGGCGCCGGGGAGGGTGAGGGGCCAGTGGATCTCGTCGCTCAGGACCCAGGCGTCGTGCTGGGCCGCGGCAGCGGCGAGCGCGCCGAGCTGGCCCTCGGTCGGCAGCGTGCCGGTCGGGTTGTGGGGGCTGCAGAGGATCACCGCGACGGCCCCGTTGCGGAACTCGGCGTCGATTCCGTCGACGTCGAGCTGCCAGTCGACCAGCGGCACTTCGGCGAGCTCCAGCCCGAGCTCCTCGATGATCGCGAAGAACGGGTGGTAGACGGGGGTGTTGATGACGACCCGGTCGCCGGGGGCGGTGATCGCGCGCAGCAGCGAGGTGATCGCGTCGACGACGTCGGGGGCGGCGGAGACGCCGGCCGGGTCGACCTCCCAGTCGAGCCGCGCCTTGGCGAAGTCGGTGAAGGCCTCGGCGAGCCCGAGCGCGTCCGGGTAGCCATAGCCGGTGTCGTCGAGCTCCACCGCCTCGGCGAGCGCGATCTTCACCGCCGGCGCCAGCGGGAAGTCCATCTCGGCGACGAAGGCGGGCAGGACGTCAGGGTCGAAGAACCGCCACTTGGCGCTGCGCCGCAGGCGCAGTTTCTCGAGCGACAGCTCGGTCAGCTTCGGGTTCAGCGATGGCGTCACGGCGCCAACTCTTTCAAAGCGGCGGCGCCTACTGGATCGGCGCCATCATGTGGGTGACGAAGGGTCGGAAGCCCTCGCGTTCGTAGAGCTCCGCGGCGCGCGCGTTGGCGGCGACGACGGAGACGCTCCACCACCGCGCCCCGAGCGTCCGCAGGCGCTCTCGGCAGTGCTCGATCAGCTCCGTCCCGATCCCCGTCCCGCGGGCCGCGCGGGAGACCGAGAGGGACTCCAGCCCCCCGACCGTCTCGCCGAGGTCCCAGGTCGGCCCCGACGGCCCGACCCGCAGGCACGCATAACCGAGCGGTGCCTGCTCGGCCCCCTCGCCGGGGACGAGGAACAACATCCCCTCGCCGGACTCCAGCCACCCCACGTACTGCGCGCGCCGCATCCGCCACGACTGCTCAAGGTCCCGCCTCGGCGGATGGTCCAGGGTCACCGAGTGATGGTGCACCGCCATCTCCCGCCAGAGCCCCTCGACGAGGTCGACGTCCCCGACCCCAAGCTCGATCACCCGCCGCTGCGTCATGGTGCGGACCCTAGAAGATCGGATGATTCGGTACGAGGGAGGGGGCGGCGAGGGACGGCCGAGGGACGGGGAAAGGGACGACCGAGGGACGCGGCCCTCTCGGCCACGGCCCGGGCAGGCTGTGGCCGTGGCCGAGAGGGCCGGGTCTCAGGGGAGTGTGGAGGGACCCTCGCGGGAGGGTGACGGGGGCGTCACGGGAGAGCGACGGGAG
>JBPYFM010000174.1:0-8488 GCA_051986435.1 Solirubrobacterales bacterium
ACGGAACCCTCACGCCTCCGTGGAGAAGCCCACGGAGGCGTGACGAACCCTCGGCGTCTCCCGCACCACCTCCCGACCTGGGCGGCTGATCGGGGGTCACAGCCTGCCAGGACCCCCGATCAGCCGCCCCGGGCGCCAGCTTCCGGCGCGGGCGCCCCGGGCGACAGCTTCCCCCACCGCAGGCGCCCGAGGCGCCAGCTTCCCCGGCGCGGGCGCCCGAGGCGGCAGCTTCCCGCCGCAGGGGCCCACCGCCCCGGCCGGCCTGCGGCCGGCCCCCAACCCACGCCACGCCGCCTCCCGATCATCTAAGTTGGCCGCGTGACCGCCCCCGAGAGCCACGACGCGCCGGAACCACCGCGGGAGCAGGCCGGGCAGCCGGCCGAGCAGGTCGAGGCGCCGCGCGAGCAGGCCGGGCAGCCGGCCGAGTTCGTTCCCCCGGTGGTCGAGGCGGCCGCGCCTACCGACGCCAACGCGCTGCGCGGGCACCACTTCAAGCGCCTGATGCGCAAGCCGCTTACCTGGTGGCTGATCGGAATCCCTGCCGTCCTGATCGGGGGCTTCGTGGTCACCACCAACGTCATCGTCGGGCTGATCGTCCTGCTGGCGATCGTCGCGGTCGGGGTCGGGGTCGTCTTCGCGATCGCCGACTCGAAGGCCGCCGACGACTTCTTCCACGTCTACGCCGAGAACCACGGGCTCGAACTGGGGGGCAAGAGCCGCCTGCCCACCGCGACGCCGCTGCTGCGCAAGGGCGACGACCGGTACGCGAACCGGACCCTCACGGGCGAGATCGCTCCCGGCTGCGGTGGCCTCCTCGCCATGTACACCTACGAGGAACAGACCACCGACTCCAACGGCAACCGCCAGACCAACTACCACCGCTTCACCCTCGGCATGACCGACGTGCCCGAGTGCGTCGACCACCTGCCCGAGCTCTACTGCCAGAAGCGGGTCGGACTCCGCTCCCTGGAGGGCCTGGAGGACGTCTTCCGCCGCTCCAAACGTCGCGTCACCCTGGAGAGCGAGGCCCTCGGCGACCGCTACGAGATCTTCGTCAGCAAAGACCAGGACGACATCTGGCTCCGCCGCCTCTTCTCCCCCGGCTTCATCGTCTGGCTGACCGAATCGGCCCCCGACAAGTTCGCCTTCGAGCTCGTCGGGGGCAGCCTCGTCGCCTACGTCCCCAAGCACAAGGAAGACGCCGCCGACCTCGACGCGATCGCCGCCGCGACGGGCGCCGTGGCGAAACGACTGCGCGAAAAGTCAGGCGAATCCGACGCCGTCTGAGATCCCTGGGCGCGCGTCGGATGCACAGGCCGACGGCACTCGCCCAGGACCAGGGGGCGCTTCTCCGCATCCTGGCCCGCGGTCCGGGCGTCTCGAGTTGGTGCGCAAGGCCGATGGATGAAGCGAGCCGCCCGTCCCAGCAAGGATCTCGCCGCGCTCGACCAGACGCCGGAGTCTTCATCCTTGCCACCTCCACCGCAAGTTGGTCGTCGACCAGCGCGCAGTCGAGACTTCAGAAGCCGGAGAGGAGCGTGCCGGCGTTGGCGATCAGGCCGGCGGCGATCATCAGCATCACCGAGGGGACGAGGACCAAGGCGACGACCAGCTGGATCTTCGGGGCGGCGCGGGCGGCGCGCTCTTCGACCGCGCGGCGGGCGTCGCGGCGCAGGGCGCTCGCCTGACGGCGCAGCTGCTCCGCAAGCGGCGAGCCGAAGCGGCGGGAGCGCTCGATCGAGGCGACGAGCGTCGCCACCTCGCTGCCGGGGACGCGGGCGCGCAGGGCGGCGAGGGCGGTGCCGAGCGGGCTGCCGCAGGAGAGCTCGGCGACCGTGATCCCCATCTCCTCTGCCAGCGGCCCCTCCCCGGCCCGGGCAAGCTGCGCGAGGCCCTCGCCGGGACCACGTCCGGAGGCGACGCTTACCGCGAGCAGGTCGAGGGCATCGGGCAGCGCCGCGACCAGGCGTCGGCGGCGTCGGCGTGCCTCGCGCTCGAGCAGTGCATCCGGGACGAAGAAACCCGCGACCGGGAGCCCGAGCGCCACCGCGATCCCGATCCGCCCCGGCGCCGCGGGTGCCGCCCCGAGCGCGAGGATCGCGCCGAGGCAGGCGCCCGCGAATTTCCCGAGCAGGAGCGCGGGCAGGGGCAGCCGAGCTTCGAGACCGGAGCGGCGCAGGCGCTCGGGGAGGTTGAACCACAGGGCGACCCGCGACCAGCGGGCGTCGATGCGAGAGGACGCTCCCGGGCCGGACCCTGGCTCGCCCCCGTCTCCTCGTGCGCGCCGCCCGTCCCCTTCGCCTCCGCCGTTCGAAAACCGTCCGACCGGCGCATTTCGCACACCGCGGCGAATCGCGCGGGCGACCAGGAGCTCGCGGCCGGCGGCGAGCGCGAGGAGCGTCGCGACGGTGAAGAGGAGGCCGACCGGGGTCAATCGACCACCCGCGAGAGCCGGCGGATCGCGACGAAGCCGATCACCTGGAGGCCCGCGGCCATCGCGAGCAGGATCGCCGCGGCGGGCGAGCCGAACAGCTTGGCGAGAAAGCCGGGCTGGACCAGCTCGGCGAAGAGCGCCCCACCGGTCGGCATCGCGACGACGAGCAGGCCGGTGAAGCGCGCCTGGGCGGTGGCCGACTTGGCGTCTTCGGCGACCCGGTCGCGCTCGGCAGCGCCGGCCGCGAAGCGGCGCAGCAACCCGGCGAGGTCGCCGCCCGCGAGCCGCTGGCTGAGCAGCGCGGCGGCAAAGGCGTCGACGCGCTCGGAGCGCATGCGCGACCGCCACGCGGCGACCGCCTCGGCGGTGCCGGCGCCGAGGTCGAGCTCGGCGCCGAGCCGCGCCAGCTCCGCCGCGGGCGGCCCGTCGAGGTAGGCGGCCGCCGCCGGTAGCGAGGCGCGCAGCGAGCGACCCGCGGCGAGGGAGTCGGCGACCGCGGTCGCCACTTCCGGAAGCGCGCGTTCGACCGCGGCGCGGTAGCGACGGCGCCGACTGGAGATCGCCCAGGCGGCAAGCGCCGGTCCCGCGACCGACAGCGGGAGTGCAACCTCGAGGCCGCCGAGCAGCCAGCCGGCGAGGACGGCCGCGAGGGCTCCGAGCGCCGCCAGGCGTCGCCGCTCGCGGGTGGACGGCGCATAGCCCTCGCGGCCGGCCCGCCGCAACGGCTCCAAGGCAACGCGCAGCCATGCCGCCGGCGCCGGACTGGCGAGAACCGCCTCGCGCGCCGCCATCGCGAGCAGCCCGCCTGCGAGCGCGCCCACCAGCGCGGTCGGCCCGAGCCCGCTCCCGGCGGCCGACACCGCACCTGAGCCGAGCGGCACGCCGGTCATGCTCGCCGCCTCCGCGACCGACCCGTCGGCGGGCCGCTCACTTCTCCACCTCGGCGATATCGGTCACCCGCCGGAGGCCGTCCGGCATCCGGCGGAGGTGCACGACGAGATCGATGCCGCGGCGGACCTGCTCGGCGATCGCCTCGTGCGGCAAGCCGACCCCCGCCATCAGCGCCAAGGTCTCCAACCTCGCGATCGCGTCGCGGGGTGAGTTGGCGTGGACGGTGGAGAGCGCCCCTTCGTGACCCGTATTCAGGGCGGTCAACAGATCCAGTGCCTCCGGGCCGCGAACCTCGCCGATCACGATGCGGTCGGGTCGCATCCGCAGGGCGTTGCGCAGGAGGTCCCGGATCGTCACCTCGCCGCGTCCCTCGACTCCGGCCGGGCGGCTCTCCAACCGAACCACATGGGGCTGCTGCAGGCGGAGCTCGGCGGCGTCCTCGATCGTCACGACCCGCTCGTCCGGGGCGACGAAGCTGGAGAGGGCGTTCAGGAGCGTGGTCTTGCCCGAGCCGGTGCCGCCGCTGACCAGGATGCTGCGCCGCGCTCGGACCGCGTCCTCGAGGCGCCGGCGCTGCTCGACGTCGAGCGTGCCCAGTTCGACCAGGCGGTCCGGCCCCGGCCGCTCGGCGCCGAAGCGGCGGATCGAGACGGCCGGGCCGTCGATCGCCAACGGCGGGATCACGACGTTGACGCGCGAGCCGTCGGCGAGGCGGGCATCGACCATCGGGCTGAGCTCGTCGACCCGGCGGCCCAGCGGAGCGAGGATCCGCTCGATCGCGTTGCGCAGCTCCTCTTCGTCGCCGAAGCCGATCGGCGTCGCTTCGATCCGCCCGCCGCGCTCGACGAAGACCCGGTCGGGACCGTTGACCATGACCTCCTCGACCAGCGGGTCGGCGAGCAGGATCTCGAGCGGCCCGAGCCCGACGCTGTCGCGGACGACGCGGTCGGCGATCTCGGCGCGGTCGGCCGGCGGCAGGATCGCGGCCTCCTCGTCGACCAGCTCGCGGACGGTCTGCTCGAGGTCCGGAGCGCCCCGACGTCCTGCCGCCGCCTCG
Organism: Solirubrobacterales bacterium; assembly: GCA_051986435.1. Classification (GTDB taxonomy): domain Bacteria; phylum Actinomycetota; class Thermoleophilia; order Solirubrobacterales; family 70-9; genus VAYN01. The sequence goes on from JBPYFM010000174.1 coordinate 4,383, forward strand.
GCGCGGCGGCGCTCGACCAGCCGACCGCGCAGCGCGGTCGCGACTTCGCCGACGTGCCGCTCGCGCGCGCTCATCGCCCACCCCGCGGCATCACGGTCACCTGGCGCGCAAAGCTCTCGGCGGCGATCAGGCGCAGCGCCTGGGCGCGCGTGAGGCCGAGCGTCGCCTCGGCGGTGCCGGTGGCGTCGCCTTCCGGCGAGGCGCCGAGGCGGAGCAGCGGCACGCCGGCAGCAGCCACATAGGTATGACCGGTGCCGCCGTCGCGGGGTTCGGTGGTGACGACGACGTCGACGCGCGCGCCGACCGGCGAGCCGCCGCCCACGGCCAGCGCTTCGGCGCCGCTGACGGCGATCTGCACCGGCCGACGGCCGTCCGCGAGTCGCGGTCCCGGCGCGTCGGTCCGCGGTGGGCGCAATTGGGCGGCGAGAAGGTAGGCACCGCGGGGGATCGCGGCGGCGGGGACCAGTCCGAGCGCTTCGGCGGGGTCGCGCAGCGCGCCCGCCGGGACGAAGCGCGCCGGGACCTGGCGCACCTCGAGGTCCTTCTCGGCGACCGTCGGCAAGACCGCCTTGCCCGCCGGCAACTGCGACGCCACGACGACGACCGGCCGCAGCGTCCCGTAGCCGCGCGCGACGCTGTGGCCATAGCCATCGGCGATCGCCCCGGCCGCGATCGCGGCGAGTACCGCGCCGACACCGAAGGCGATCGCCCGCGTCCGCCGACTCACCGCAGGCCCCTTTCCTTCGCACGCGGCGCCAGGGGCAGCTCCAGCACCGCGCTCGTGCCGTGCTCCCCCCTATGCAGGGCGAAGGCGCCGCCGTGGCGGGCGGCCGTGCGCCGGACCAGGCGCAGGCCGTGGCCGTGGCGGGCGCGGCCGGTCAGGCGGCCGAAAGGGCCGCGGCCGTAGCGGTGGCGGCGGGCGTCGCGACCCTTCCGCGCCGCCTCACGATCGCGCGCCCGCTTCCCCGCGCCGCTCCCCGAGTCGACCACCGCGAGGCAGATCCGGTCGCCCGCCAGGTCGGCGGCCAGCTCGATCGAGCCGCCGCCGTGCTCGAGGGCGTTGGCGATCAGGTTGTCGAGGGCGGCGGCGAGCTCCAGCCGGTTGCCCTCGACCGCCGCCTCGTCGGCGTCCCAGCGCACCGCCAACCGCGCGCCGGACATCGCCGCCTGCCCGCGCCAACGGCGCCGCGCCGATTCGAGCAGCGGCCGCAGCGCGACCACCGCCGTCGCCCCGGCGCCGCGCTCGCCGTTGATCTCGCGTTCGAGCGCCGCGAGGGCTGCCGCCGCGAGCTCCACGGGCCCGTCGTCCCCGCCCGGCGCACCCGCGCGCGGCGCCATCAGCGCCATCGCCTGCAGGGGACGGCGAAGCTCGTGCAGGCGCTCGTTCAATACGGTTCGCCGGCGGCCGTCCCGGACAGCCGCGGCGAGGGTCGCGCCCGCCCCACCGAGGGCGGGCAGGAAGACCAGCCGCGCCTGGGATAGAGCGGCGACATAGGCGGTGAAATCATCGATCCACATGCCCCCTCAAGGGCTGGGCGAGGCAAACTCTCCCCCACCCCAAAAGCTTCAGTCCGCTCAACGCGACAAAATCGGGGTTCGTTTCCGTGTGACGGATTCACTTACCTCACTTAGGGAATCCACAGATCGTTTTGGAATACTTAACGGGCGGGCTGGCGCTCCCCCCGGACACCGCGCGCCGCCCGATCTGTTCACTCCCGCCCATCGAAAGGAGACCATTCCGTTGGCTCAAACTCGAACGACCCCCGAGGGAATCACCCAACAACTGGCCAAGGCCCTCGCCCACCCGCTGCGCGTGCGCATCCTGACGTCGCTGAACCGGGGCATCTCCAGCCCGAACCAGCTGGCCCAGGAGCTTGACGAGCCGCTGGGCAACGTCAGCTACCACGTCAAAACGCTGCTCGAATACGACTGCGTCGAACTGGTCAAAACGGAGCCGCGCCGCGGCGCCGTGGAGCATTTCTACCGGGCGACCGAGCGCGCGTTCTTCAGCGACGCCGACTGGGCCAAGATCCCGGCCTCGGCCCGCAAGGGCATCGACGGCGTGATCCTCGAGGCGATCGGCCAGGACGCCACCGCCGCGATGATCGAGGGCACGATCGACTCGCGCACCGACACGCACATCTCGCGCACCCCGCTGAATCTCGACGAGACCGGTTGGGAGCAGCTCACCAAGCTGCTGGCCGAGACGCTGGAGTCGGCGATGAAGATCGGCGAGGAATCGGCGACGAGGCTCGCCAACGACGGTGCCGACGGCATCTCCAGCAGCCTCTCGCTCCTCCATTTCGAGGTCCCGACCAAAGAGGCCAAGTAGTCGACAGGTGGCCGGCGACGTATCTGGGCGCCGGCCACCGGGTTCGAAGCAGGTCGCGCGATCAGCCGTCGATCAGTCGATAGCCGATCCCCCAGCAGTTCACGACGTACTTGTGAGCCTCCGGATCGAGTTTGCGACGCAGCCGGCTGGCGTGGCTGTCCAGCGTCCTGGTGCGCCCGGCGGGTGCCTTGAAGCCCCAGACGTCGCGCAGCAGTTCGTCCTTGCTGAAGACCCGCGTCGGGTCCGAGGCCAGGACGCGCAAGAGCGTGAACTCTTTTTTCGACAAGTGGACCTCGCGGTCCCCGACCATGACCTTGCGGCGCGAGGGGTCGACCATGACCTCGCCGATCCGGAGCGGGCCGTCGCGGCGGCTGTGGCGCCGGCGTAGGACCGCCTGGATCCGCGCCCGCAATTCCTCATAAGAGAACGGCTTCTGGACGTAGTCGTCGGCGCCGAGGTCGAGGCCGCGAACCCGGTCGGTGGCGCCGCCGCGCCCGGTCAGGACGACGATCGGCAGCTGCGGGTTGAAGCGGGAGTCGACCCCGTCGGCCTCACGGATCTCGCGCAGGACGTCGAGGCCGGAGGCGTCGGGCAGCGCCAGGTCCAGCAGCATCAGGTCCGGGTGGTTGTAGCGACAGAGGCGCAGGGCGTCGGTCGCGGTCGGCGCCGGCAGCACCTCGTAGCGGTCCGCCGCCAGGTGGTCGCAAAGCAGGTCGAGGGTGGCATCGTCGTCCTCGCAGACGACGATCGTGGCTATCTCTTCTCGTTCGGGCAACATGCTCGTCCTAAGGGCCCGGCGGGGTCGTTTTCTCCCCCCTGCCGAGCGCGGAAAGAGCGGGAAAGTCGCCGCCGAGGGCCTCGGGAAGGCACTCGCGCGGGCCTACACCGGGACCTCCAGGACGGCCGCGGCGCCGCGACGGGCGACGAACCGCCGGGGCGGGACGGCGAGGCGGGTGCCCAGGAGGATTCCGTCCGCGTCGAGGAAGTGGACGTCGAGCGCGAACCTCATGCCGAAGGTGTGGACCGCCGCGCAGCGCGGGATCAGGAGGCCCGGCCCGGCGTCGCGGCGGTCGAGCAGGGCAAGCCCGAGGGTGCGGGCGCGCAGGCCGGTCGCAACCGGCACCTCGCGGTCGCAGACGAGGCGTCTCGGGAGGCGTTCGAAGCGCGTCGGAGCCATCGCCTACCTAAGGGCTGGGCCACCCCGATCTCTCCCCCCTCGACGAAATTCGGCCTTTTTGGCACGACTTCATCGCCGAAATCCCTTCTCACTGCAACCCGGCGTTCAGGTGGGTGCCCGGCAAGGCACGGAACTAGGATGATCGGCAAGATGCACCCCGCTGCGACACCGGGCTTCCGTCGCGGCTACGGCTTCAACTCAAATGGAAAAGAAAACGACCCGCAGAGGGAATTACGAGTCTGGCTCCGACTACGTGTTGGAGTACGGAGAGCTCCGCTTCGCGTTCAACGAGGAAGACTTCGCGCAGCGCGTCGAGCAGGCCGCGGTGAAGCTGGCCTTCGTCGACCAGGGGCTCACCGCCGAGGAGCTCGACGACCTCCTCGACCTCGCGGTCAGCGGTGAGATCGCCGAGCCCAGCTCCCCCCTCGGCGAACACATCAACGAGAACTGGGAGGACCTGGTCGGCCCCTCCAACCGCAGCCTCGTCCACTGGATCCGCCGCCTCGTCTTCCGCGGCGCCTGGCTCGACCAGCGGGTCAAGGAGGGCGAGCTCGACGTCGTCTTCGACGAGCGCACCCAGACCTTCGGCTACGTCCA
>JBPYFM010000175.1:0-18524 GCA_051986435.1 Solirubrobacterales bacterium
GTGGGAGCTCCCTCACGTAAGTCCGACTTCGCGACGTCCCTGTGACGGAACCCTCCCGCACCCCTCCCGTCCTGGGCGCCTCATGGGGGTCACAGCCTGCCAGGACCCCCATGAGGCGCCCAGGACACCCGCCGGCGACGCGGAGTGGTGTGGACGGCCGTGGCCGAAGTGGTGCGGAGCGGACGCCTGGCCCGCAGTGGAGCGGACGGCCGGGGTCGAAGCAGTGCGGAGCGGACGGCCCGGCCCAAGGTGGTGCGGACGGTCCCGTTCGCCCCGCACACCGCCCCGCCCTATTCGACTTCCCCTTCGCCTTCTTCGCCTTCGCCTTCTGCGGCCTTTTCTTGTTCGCGCAGGGCTTCTTCTTCTTCGGCTTCGACTTCTTCTTCGTACTGCGCTTCCTGCTTCGGCGTCGGGCAGTACTGGGCCGAGACCGTTCCGTTCACCTTGAAGACGTAGTCGGGCTGGGGCTGGATTTCGGGCTCTTCGATCACCTTCTTGAGCGCCGGGTCGCGTTTGATCCAGTTGTAGATCGGATACCAGTAGGCGCCGTATTCTTCGCTTTCTTTGGAGTCCTCGGTTTCGCGGGACATGATCAGGTAGTCGTAGTCGCCGGCGTTGATCCGTTCCACGAACTGTTCGCAGGAGGTCGGCAGGCGGTAGGCGCCGTGGGGGCCTGGCACACCGATCCAGTCGACTTCGTTGGTCGGTGGATTGCCGAAGAAGCCGTACTGGCCGAAGATGATCTCGCTGTCGCCGATGATCCCGATCCGCTGGTGCTGGAGCTTCTGCGCGAAGGCATACGCTTCCTGCGGGCCGCCTTCGCCGAGGAACAGTTTGGTGTTGGTGTAGTGCTGCTCGGAGAACTGGACCTGCTGGGCCCGTCCCAGGACCACCGCCGCGAGGACGACGACCGCGCCCACCGCCGTCACCACCTGTCGCGACAGCACCCCCCGCGAGCGCCCCAGCCCGAGCGCCGTCGGCACCCAGACGAGCGCCAGGGTGATGAAGATCGTCCCGAAGATGTAGGTCGAGTACCACTTCGGCGTCGTCAGGACCGTGACCCAATAGACGGCGGCGAGGAACCACATCGTGATCCAGGCGCGCCGGTCGGGCGCGCGCAGCGGCCGCGCCAGCGGCAGCATCACCATCGCCAGGATCAGCCCCGGGATCAGGTAGCGGGTGTTGGTGAAGAAGCCGGTCGGGCTGCCTTCCTGGCCCGCAGCGGTCAGCGGCGTGAAGACGTAGACGACCGCGGTGAGCAGCGCCGCGGCGGCGATCACCCGCAGGATCTTGTTGTTCGAGCGCCAGACGATGAAGCCCGCGGCGGCGCCGGCCATGATCAGGATCAGCGGCCAGAGCGGGCCGAGCGCGTTCTCCAGTTGCGGGAAGAACCAGTGGCGGTAGACCGTCGGGTCGCCGAGGTAGTGGGCGACGGCGAAGCGCGGCCGCGGGTCGAGCGGCATCTGGTCGGGCACCGGCAGGTGAAGCGGCCCGAACTTGGTGATCGGGATCGGGTTCCCGCCCGACTTGATCGCCGCTCGCACGTACCAGTAGCCGCCGACGATAAGCATCGGCAGGGCGAGGACCCAGGCGGTCGTCCAGCGACGCCCCTTGCCGCTGAAGAGGAAGACGCCGATGCCGATCGCGACCACCGGCACCAGGAACGTCGTCTTCACCGAGATCGCGAGCCCGCCCGCGATCCCGGCCAGCACCAGCGGCCCCTTGTCGAGCAGCGGCGCGCCGCGCTCCGGCGTGTCCTGGACCGCGGTCCCCTCTTTCGGCGCCCCCCGCTGGTGCCCGTTGATCAGGAACGCGGCGAAGGCGACCAGGAAGGCCAGCCCCATGATGTCGTTGCGCGCCTCGCCCGGCTGCGTTTCGATCATCACCCCCGAGTCGAGGATGATCGCGCCCGCGATCAGCGTCGCCGGGCCGACCTTGTAGGGGCGACCGACGCACCAGCAGGCGAGCAGCGCGATCGCCAGCCAGAAGAGGTTGATCAGCGGCGAGAGCCAGTCGGTTTTGAAGAGGACGATCGCCGCGGCGTTGATCAGTTCCGAGCTCTGCGGGTAGAACCAGGCGGCGAGGCGCAGCGGGTCGGTGAAGTGCAGGTGGACGGTCGAGTGCTGCTGGGCCATCGTCGCCGCGAAGGGCATGTGGTACCAGGTCGTGTCGCCTCCGAACATCCCCTGGTCGAGCGCCAGCTGGGACGGGAACGTCCACTCGGCCATCGTGAACGAGGCGACCGCGATCGCCATGATCAGCGCCCATTTGGTGACCGCCGGCGCCTTGACTTCCTCGCCCCGCTCGGGCGCTTTCCAGTAGCCGAGGAGCGCGGCGCCGAGCCCGACCGCGATCGTGAAGACGATGATCCAGCCGAAGCGGAGCACGCTCAGCGTGCCGAGGGTCTCCAGCGAGATCACCAGCAGCGCGACCGCGAGGGTCGCGTCGGCGAGCCGCGCGAGCGCCCCCGAGAATTCGGGCACGATCCAACGCCGCAACCAGTACCCGCCGAGCCCGAGCGCGGCGAGGATCCCGATCACGGCGAGGCTGCCGGCTATGTAGGAGCCGAAGGAGGGTGCCACGGGCGCGAGATGCTATTCACCGCGCCCGTCGCGAGCGCCCTCGACCGCTCAGGCGGCCGCCCTGAGTCGCCCGCGCCGCCGCCCCCGCGCCGCCTACGCGGCGGTCGGGATGGTGCAGGCGACGCCGGTTCCTTTGAGGCCGCAGTAGCCGTTCGGCACCTTGTGGAGGTACTGCTGGTGGTAGTCCTCGGCGTAGTAGAAGTGGCCCGCCGGGGCGATCTCGGTCGTCACCGGCTCCTTGCCGGCGGCGCGCAGATCCGCGTCATAAGCGTCACGAACCCGCTCCGCGGTCTCCTTCTGGGCATCGTTCACGAAATAGATGCCGGACCGATACTGGGTGCCGACGTCGTTTCCCTGGCGCATGCCCTGGGTCGGGTCGTGCTCCTCGAAGAACTTCTTCAGCAGGTCCTCGTAGGAGACCTTGGTCGGGTCGAAGGCGACCATCACCGCCTCCGCGTGGCCGGTCCGGCCGCTGCAGACCTCCTCGTAGGTGGGGTTCGGCGTGATCCCCTCCTGGTAGCCGACCGCGGTCGAGTAGACGCCCTCCATCTCCCAGAAGAGCCGCTCGGCGCCCCAGAAACAGCCCAGCGCGAAGTAGGCGACCTCGATCCCCTCGGGAAACGGCGGCTTCAACGGCGTCCCCAGGACCGCGTGCGTCTCCGGCACCTGGAACGACGGCTCGCTGCGCCCCGGCAGCGCGTCCTCCGCGCTCACCATCCGGGTCTTGTCGGCGTTCAGCATCATCATCAGCTTTCCAATCGAGCTCATCCGTCTTCCTCTCTTTCGATGAGAGAAACGTTACGCCCCAGGTCTAACAAGTCTGTGAACTGAGGTCACAGCCGACCGCGCCGAGGCGATAGGCTGCGCTTGCAGGGTAAGGGGAGGCCTGAACCCGGAACGGAGAGAGCGATTTACGTTTGCGAACGTTGTGGAAGCCGGTTCAACTCCGCCCGCTTCGCACACATCGAGCTATGTCCCCGGTGCCTGCTGCGCGACGACGTCGCCTCCCACCTCGTGAACGTCCCTGACGACAGCAGACGACGCCGGGAGCCGACCAAAGACACCCCGCCGGAGCCCGACGCCGCGAGCGCCGAGCTCGGCTGAGCGTCAGGGCCTGCCGACCACGAGGCGCAGCCCGACGTCGAGCTCGGTCAGCTCGAGCAGGTCGGCGTTCCTCGACGCCCAGGTCCCGTCGCGCAGGTCCGATCGGAGCCGGGCCATCGCGGCGGCGACCTCGTCGGCGGGCATCGCGTGGAAGACCGAGATGCTGTCGCGGACCTCTTGCTCGAGGTAGGCCTCGGGGCGCCGCCAGTAGGCCTGAAAGAAGCCGTCGCGGCAGTCGTGTGGCACCGGGACCGGTGTCACCTCGAGCTCACCGAGGAGCTCCTGGAGCTCAGCTTTCCAGCGGCCGGGCTCGCGGTAGCGATCCGGCACGAGATCCATGAAGGACGCCATGTAGTCCCGGATCAGCCAGAAGCGGTCGGTGAAGACAGGGTCGACGTTCAGCACGATGACGCGCTCCCTGGCGACGCGTCGCATCTCCCGCATCCCGGCCGCCCGATCGCTCCAGTGGTGGTCGGAGAACAGCGCCATCGCGGCGTCGAAGCTCTGGTCCGGCAGCGGCAGCGATTCGGCGCCGGCCTGGATCACGGGCGCGCTGCCCGCCGGCCGCTGGGCGATCATCACCGCCGACGGCTCGACCGCCACCACCTCCCGCCCGCCCAGCTCATACGACCCGGTCCCTGCGCCAACGTTCACCACCGTACGCGCGTCACCGAGCGCCCCGTCGACGGCCGCCGCGATCCGAGCATCCGTCCGCCGCCGGGCGGCGTACCCACGCCCGACCCGGTCGTAGATCGGCTCCGCCATGCCCCGATTCTGACGGCGGGGCCAGACCGCCTCCGCGGTTGATCCACGAGCGGCGGGGGAGGACCAGGAAAGGGACGGCCAAGGGACGCGGCCCTCTCGCCACGGCCCGGGCAGGGCCGTGGCCGTGCCGAGAGGGCCGGGTCACAGGGGAGCGCGGAGGGACACTCGCGGCAGGGTCACGGGAGGCGACGGAAGTCTCACGGATCCGTGACCGAGGTGGGACCTCGTCACGAAGAGCGTGGGAAGTCCAGGCTTCCTCCCGTCTCCCCCGAGGTCAAGGATCTCGGCGTGGACTTTCCGTTGCACAGCAACGGAAAGTCGACGCGCGTCCTGCGGGCCTCCGATCCAGACGCACCCCGACGTCATGGCCTAGCGGTGTTCGAAACTTCGCCATGGCCGAAGTTTCGAACACCGCTAATTCCTGACCGTTCGAATCCCCGCTTCACTCGCACGGACCCCTCACGTAAGTCCGACCTCCTCACGTCCTGGGCGCCTCATGGGGGTCACAGCCTGCCAGGACCCACATGAGGCGCCCAGGACAGCCGCCGGCGCCGCGAGGTGGCGGGGACGGCCCCCGCCCCTACCCCACCGAGTAACGCACCACCGTCGTTTCCCCCTCCACGACCGAGGAGATCGGCCTCAGCCTCACGGCACCGCCGTCGGCGCGGTCGAACAGCCGGACCCCGCCCCCGACCAGAACCGGGGCGATGTGGATGACGATCTCGTCCAGGAGCCCGGCCTCGAGGCACTGGCGCGCGACGTTGGCGCCCATTACGACCACGTCGCCCTCGCCCGCCGCCTCGCGGGCGATCGCGACCGCCTCCTCGATGTCGACGTCGATGAATCGGCCCGTGACGCCCTTGACGACCGGCGGGTCGGCCGGTGGATCGTGCCGCAGCACGAAGAACGGGCCGCTGAAGCGGCCGCCGTAGAACCCCGGCTGGTCTCGATCCTCCACGTCCTGGGTGCGCCTGCCGACGAGCAGCGCGCCCGCCGACCCCACCACCTCTGCCGCCGTCCCTCCCGAGCCACCGTCGACGTCGAAGACCCAGTCCATCTCGTCGTCGGGTCCCGCGATGAAGCCGTCGAGGCTCATCATCGTGTGCCAGAGCAGCTTTCCCATCCCACCTCCCTCGGATCGAAGGTCGGGGCGCCCGGATTCGAACCGGGGACCTCCGCCACCCAAAGGCGGCGCGCTACCAGGCTGCGCCACGCCCCGACCCGGAGGAGTGTAGGCGGCGGAGCGAGATCGGGAGGGAATCGGGATGACCGGGGCGCGATCATCTAGCGTCTTGGGGCGATGGCCGACGTCCGACCGCTGAAGGCGCTCCACTACGACCTCGCCAAGGTGGGCGGGCTGGCGGCCGTCGCCTCACCTCCCTACGACGTGATCGACGCCGCCGAGCGGGCGCGGCTGTTGGACCGCTCCCCCTACAACGCGGTGGCGGTCGACCTGCCGGTGCCGTTCGATCCCGAGGACCCGGCGAGCCGGCCGGTGGGCGACCCGTATGAGGACGCGGCGCGGCGGATCGACGCGTGGCGCGCCGAGGGGGTGCTCGCGGCCGACGCCGAGGACGCGGTCTGGGCGCTGTCCCAGGACTACACCGCCCCCGACGGGGGCAACCACACGCGCCACGGCGTGCTCGTCCGGGTGCGGGTCGAGGACTACGAGACCGGCACCGTCCGCCCGCACGAGCGCACCCACCCGGGCCCGCTCCAGGACCGCCTCGAACTGACGCGGTCGACGCGGCTGAACCTCTCGCCGATCTTCTCGCTGTCGACCGAGGACCCCTGGCCGCTGGTCGAGCCCGCCCTCTCCCCCGAGCCCTGGGGCGAGGTGACGGACGAGGACGGCACCGTCAACCGGGTCTGGCAGGTCACCGATCCCGCCGTCGTCGCCGCCGTGGTCGACCGCCTCGCCGGCGCCCAGCTCCTGATCGCCGACGGCCACCACCGCTACGAGACCGCCCGCGCCTACCGCGACGAGATCGGTGGCGAGGGCCCGCAGAGCTACACGCTGATGGCGCTCACCGGGCTCGACGACCCGGGCCTCACCGTCTTCCCCACCCACCGGCTGCTGAGCGGCTTCGCCCACGACCCGGCGCGCCGCGAGCGCCTGCTCGCCGGCCTCGAGGAGCTCTTCGAGGTCACCGAGATCCCGCGCGCCGAGCTCGACCCGGCCGATGAGGAGGGCGTCGGCGTGTTCGGCCTCTTCGACGCCGCCGACGGCACCGCCCGCCGCCTGCGCCTCCGCGACACCGTCGAGCTCGACCGCCGCCTCGCCGGCAAACCCGAGGCCTACCGCCGCCTCGACTCGGCGATCCTCGAGACGCTCGTCCTCACCGGCCTCGCCGGCCTCGGCGAGGAGGACATCACCGAGCGCCGCGGCCTCGAATACGCGAAAAGCGTCCCCGCGGCGGTCGACATGGTCGAGAACGGCATCTACGACCTCGCCTTCATCCAGCGCCCGGTGCCGATCGAGCAGGTGAAGGCGGTGGCGGAGACCGACGAGAACATGCCACCGAAGTCGACCTATTTCTTCCCCAAGGTGATGACGGGCTTCGTCTTCAGCCCGGTGGGCTGAGGTCGTCGCCGCACCCCGTAGGATCATCGAATGGTCAAGATCTACACCAAGAAGGGCGACGACGGGACCACCTCGCTGTGGTACGGGGGCCGCGTCCCCAAGGACAGCGCCCGCACCGAGGCCTACGGCACCTTCGACGAGGCCTGCTCGGCGCTCGGGGTCGCCCGCGCGCTCTGCACCGAGTCCGGCGCGACCGAGCTCGCCCGCGACATCCTCCGCCTCCAGGACGACCTCTTCGTCGCCGGCGCCGAGCTGGCGACCGCGCCGGAGGCGGCCGAGCGCCTCGAAGACGGCATCAGCCGCGTCACCGAGGAGATGGTCGCCGAGGCCGAGGCGCTGATCGACCGGTACATGGCCGAGGTCGAGCTGCCGCCGAAGTTCGTCATCCCGGGCGGCAACCTGATCTCCGCCCACCTCGACGTCGCCCGCACCGTGATCCGCCGCGCCGAGCGCCGCGTCTCCACCCTGGTCGAGGAAGACGCGATCGCCTCCGAGACCCTCGTCCACTTCGTCAACCGCGCCTCCGACCTCGCCTACGCGATGGCCCGCTGGGCCGACGTCGACGACCCGGCGCTCTTCGAGGGACGCGGCCGCTGATGCACGCGCACGTGGTCGCCCGTCGGATCGCCGGCTACTCGCACGAAGTCGACCTCGGCGACGGCCGCGAGATCGTCGTCGACGAGCCCGCCTCCGAGGGCGGCACCGACACCGGCCCGCGCCCGTCGCAGCTCCTGGCCTCGAGCCTCGCCGGCTGCACCGCGATCACGATCGAGCTCTACGCGGACCGCAAGGGCTGGGAGCTGCCGTCGCTCGAGGTGACGGTCGACATGCGATCCGACGCCGAGCGGATGCCGACCCACTTCGCGGTCGAGGTCACCCTCCCGCCCGGGCTGGACGACGAACAGCGACGCAAGCTGATTGTGATCGCGGCGAAGTGCCCGGTGCACAAGCTGCTCGAGCAGGGCGCCGAGGTCACGGTCGTCGAACGGGCGCCCGCGGTCTGATGGACCTCGGGCTCGCCGGGCGCGTCGGGGTGGTCGCCGGCGCCGAGGGCGAGGTCCGGGCGGCGACCGAGCGGCTGCTGCGCGACGAGGGCGCGGAGGTCCGGGAGCTGCCGGCCGACGGCGGCCCTCCCGGCGACCTCGACTTCCTCGTCAACTTCACCGGCGACGGGCCCGCCGAGGACCTGCGCGCCGCCTACGAGCAGCGCGTCATCGCGCCGCTGCGGACGATGAAGGCGATCGCCCCCGAGCTCGCCGAGCGCGGCCGGGGACGGATCGTGAACGTCGTCCCCTCGGCCGAGCCGGTGACCGGCGCCGCCGCCCTCGCGCTCTTCCGCCTCTTCTCCGACCGCTTCGCCAAGCGCGGCGTGCTCGTCAACGCGGTCTCCCCCGGTCCGCACGCCGATCCCGAGGCGGTCGCCCGCGAGATCGCCTTCCTCTGCTCCGAGCGCGCCTCCCACGTCGCCGGCACCACCGAGGTGATCGATTGAGCGGCGCACTCGCGCTGCTCCGCCGTCGACCTCAGTTCCGCGCCCTCTGGGCGGCCATCGGCCTCTCGTACGCGGGCTCCGGGGCGGCGACCACGGCGCTCACCCTCTACGTCCAGCAGACGCGCGGCACCGGGACCGCGGTCGCCGCCTTCCTGATCGCCTCGCAGGTACCGCGCCTGCTCGGCCCGCTCGCCGGCGGAATCGCCGACCGCACCGACCTGCGCACCGTGTTGATCGGCTGCGACCTCGGCCAGGCGACCCTGTTCGCGGCGATCGCCACGCTGCCACAGTTCGGCGTCCTGATCGCGCTCACCGCGCTCACCACGGTCCTACAGACCTCCTACGGCCCCGCCCGCACGGCGATGATCCCGAACCTGGTCGAGCCCGAGAAGCTGATCGAGGCCAACGCCCTGCTCGGCACCGCCACCAACCTCTACGTCGCCGTCGGGCCGCTGGTGGGCGGCGTCTTGTTCGCCGCGATCGGCCCGGCGGCGGCGCTGCTCGTCAATGCGGCGACCTTCCTCGGCTCGGCCGTCCTGACCGCCAGAGTCCCCCCGAGCCGGCCGGACGCGGACACCGAGCACGAGCCCCTCCTCGCCGCCACCGGCACCGCCGCCCGCTTCATCTGGGGCAACGCGGTGATGCGCGCGGTGACGATCTCGATCTGCCTGCTGGTCGCCTTCCTCGCCGTCGACAACGTCGCGCTCGTCTTCCTCGTCCGCGAAACGCTCGGCGGCTCCGCCTTCGCCTACGGCCTGATCGAGGCGGTCTTCGGGCTCGGCATGATGGCCGGCTCCTTCTGGATCCTGCGCGGCCGCGGCGGCGGCTGGACGGCACCGCGGCTCTACCTGCTGGCCTGCGGGCTCAGCTCGGCCGCGTCGGTGGGCAGCGGCGTGGCGCCGAGCCTCGCCGTCCTCGCCCCGGTCGAGGCCGTGGCCGGCTCCGGCAACGGGATCGAGATCGTCGCCGGCGAAACGATCATCCAGCAGCAGGTCCCCCGTGGTCTGATCGGCCGCGTCTACGGCTTCACCTCGTCGGCCACCTCGCTCGGGATCGGCATCGCGATGGCCGGCGGCGGCCTCCTCGTCGACGCCACCTCCCCCCGCGCGACCTTCCTCATCGCTGGGGCGGGGGGCCTCCTCGTCACCCTCGCCATCGCGCCGATCATGCTCCGCCCCTCGTCCCCCGCGGCAGCCGCCGAGCTCACCGAGGGATGATGTCCGCCTGACCGCGAACGGAGACATCGGGGCGCTGCTGATCAGCGCCGACGAGGCGGGGGCGATGCAGGCCCACGGCGGGACCGAGGCCGCGGTGCTGCTGCCGCTCTACGGCTGGCCCGAGGAGCCGGGACTCATCTTCACCGAGCGGCGCGCCGACCTGCGGCGGCACGCGGGCGAGGTGTCGTTCCCCGGGGGCCGCCAGGACCCGGGCGACTCGGACCTCGAGGCGACCGCGCTGCGCGAGGCGCGCGAGGAGATCGCCCTTGACCCGGCCCGCGTGGCGGTGGTCGGTGCCCTCCCCCCGGTCTCCACCTTCGTCACCGGCTACCGGATCCAGCCGTTCGTCGGACTTGTCGACGATCCCGGCGCGCTGGAGCTCGACCCGAACCCGACCGAGGTCGAGACGGTCCTCACGCTCTCCCTCGACAAGCTCCGCCAGGGCTACGAGATGAGACGCCTGATCCGCCGCGGCGTTCCGATCCACACGCCGACGTACGAGGTCGAAGGACAGATGATCTGGGGGGCGACGGCCAGAATCTTGGCGGACTTTCTCAAGCGCGTCGGTTCGGTGTAGCCAGGGCGGGCAGGGCGGCTCCTTCCCTCACAAGAGGGGAGGTTCGTCCAGGAGCCGCCCTGCCCGCCCACTCAGGCGCTCCCACCAGCTCAGCGCCGCGCCAGCAGCTCGACGACCGCGGTCTCCAGCTCCTCCACCCAGGCCGGGCCATGCTCGCGCGGCGTCTCGGTGACGGTGACCGGGATTCGCCAGGTGCGTTCGGCGTTGCGGCAGAGCTCGGCGCCGCCCGCCAGGACCGCGGCGTCCGCGGTCCCCACCCCCTCGTAGACGAAGCCGCGGACCGGGGTTTCCACCAGGCGTTCCAGCAGCGATTCGAGGCGGGGGCCGTGGATCGCGGCGACGTTCTCGGGGTCGCCGGTGGCCGAGCCGAAGAGCCAGACGAGCATCGCGACGTCGTCGACGAGCTCGAGGATCGTGCCCGGCCGCTCGGGGTCGGCGCGGGCCGGCTCGATGCCCGCCGCCTCGATCGCGTCGAGGCCCGCGGCGTCGCGGCTCGTCCCGCGCACCGCCCAACCCTCCTCGAGCAGCTCGGCGCCGAGGGCCCGGCCGGAGCAGCCGCAGCCGACGATCAGTGCGCGAGCCACGCGGGGGCGCGCCTGCCGTTGGCGCGGCGCTGTTCCTCGTTGGCACCCGGTCCCGGGCGACTGTGGACGTTGTGGGTGTCGACCGGCTCGCCGCACTCGGAGCAGACCTGCACCGCGTGGAAGGTGTGGTCGCCGTGGACGACCTCCAGCGGCGGCCCGTTCTCGGCCGTGTACTTGTCGCCCCAGGCAAGCAGCGCCAGCATCACCGGCTGCAGGTCGCGCCCCTTCTCGGTGAGGACGTACTCGAAGCGCTCCGGGTGCTCGTTGTAGCGGCGGCGCTCGACGATCCCCTCCTCGGTCAGCGTCGCCAGCCGCCGGCTCAGGACGTTGGTGGCGACGCCGAGCGACGCCTGGAACTCGTCGAAGCGGCGGCGCCCGAGGAAGAGGTCGCGCAGGATCAAGACGGTCCAGCGCTCGCCCAGGAAGGCGAGCGGCTTCGCGATCGAGCAGTTCTTCTCCGCGTACGCCTCGATGGCCATACCTCGATTCTAGCAGTCACTTTCTTTTCGCAAGCAACTTCTGCTACCGTGACTTGCGAAACGCAAGCGACCCTGCCGCAGCCCCCCACGCGGCGGACCGGAGCGACGACATGGCACACCGCTGGAAGGTCCTCGCAGTCACCTCGATCGGCCTCTTCATGGCCAGCCTCGACCTGTTCATCGTCAACATCGCCTTCCCCGACCTCTCGCGGTCCTTCGGCAACGCCTCGCTCTCGAGCCTCTCCTGGGTCCTGAACGGCTACGCGATCGTCTTCGCCGCGCTCCTCGTCCCGGCGGGCCGCGTCGCCGACCGCATCGGCCGCAAGCGGGTCTTCGTCGGCGGCCTGCTGCTCTTCTCCGCCGCCTCGGCGCTCTGCGCGGTCGCCCCCTCGATCCCCTTCCTGGTCGCCACCCGCGTCCTCCAGGCAGTCGGCGCGGCGATGATGATCCCGACCACGCTCGGCCTCCTGCTCCCCGCCTTCCCGGCCGAGCAGCGCCCGGTCGCGATCGGCATCTGGTCGGCGGTCTCCGGCGTCGCCTGCGCTCGGCCCGCCGATCGGGGGCCTCCTCGTGCAGATCAGCTGGCACTGGATCTTCCTCGTCAACGTGCCGATCGGGCTCGCCACCGCCTTCGCCGCGATCCGCATCCTCGACGAGGCGCGCGAACCGGAGGACGGCCGCCCCGACCTGCTCGGCGCCGCGACGCTCGCGCTCGGCATCGGCCTCCTCACCCTCGGCATCGTCCAGGGGCCGGAATGGGGCTGGACCGACGGCCGGGTGCTCGGCTCCTTCGTCGCCGCGGCGCTCCTCGTCGTCGCCTTCCTCCTCCGCTCCGCCCGCCACGCCGCGCCGGTGATCGAGCTGCCGCTGCTGCGGGTCCGCTCCTTCGCCCTCGCCAACCTGGCGACGCTGGTCTTCTTCATGGGCTTCGGCGCGATGCTCCTCTCCGGCGTCCTCCTCCTGACCGAGGTCTGGGGCTGGTCGGAGCTGCGCGCCGGCTTCGCCCTCTCCCCCGGACCGCTGATGGCGGCGCTCTTCGCCGCGCCCTCGGGACGCCTCGGCGCGCGGGTCGGCCAGCGGCCGGTGGCGACGCTCGGCGCCCTGATCTTCGCCGGCAGCTTCGCCTTCGACCTCGCCGCGATCGGCCCGCACCCCGAATACCCGACGACCTTCCTGCCCGCGTTCATGATCGGCGGCATGGGCGTCGGCCTGACCCTCGGGACGCTCCCCGCGGCCGCCACCGCCTCCCTGCCACCGGGCCGCTTCGCCACGGGCAGCGCCGTCTTCGGCATGGCCCGCCAGCTCGGCTCCGCGATCGGCGTCGCCGTCCTCGTCGCCCTCGTCGACTCCGCGGGCGGCGACCTCCTCCACGGCCTGCGCAGCGGCTGGTGGTTCGCCCTCGGCGCCGGCCTCGGCGCCGCCACCCTGGCGTTCTCCCTCCCCGCGCGGGCGAAGTCGAGGGCGACCGAGCCGGCCCCGGCTGCGGCGTAGGGACTGCGGTGGGGCCGGAAGGGACGGGCCAGGGACGCGGCCGAGTGACGGCGAAAGGACACGACCCCTGCGGGCTGGCGCCCGGACGGCCGAGGGACCCGGCCCTCTCGTCCACGGCCCTGGCAGGCTGTGGCCGTGGCCGAGAGGGCCGGGTCCGTGGGGAGTGGAAGAAGGGTGCCGGGAGCGTGCCGATGGAGCGACCGGAGTGACACGAACCCGTCACCGAAGTGGGACCTCGTCACGAAGAGCGTCAGAAAGTCCACGCTTCCTCCCGTGTTCCTCATGCCTCCCCACCGCTCAGGGTTTTGCTGTGGAGAGAAGGTGGCGCTATGCGCCACCAAAGCCCCACAGGCCGCCATGGCGAGAACTTCCGCTATCCGGGAGCAATGCCCCACGGTGGCCTGTGGCGCGAAACTCTCGCTATGCGAGAGGAAGGCGCCACGGCCCTCCGTGGAGCCTTACCGTCCCAATGAGGCGGTAAGGCTCCACGGGCCTCTCGGTGCCGCCGTTCCACGGCACCGATCCACACGAGACGGTGACGAGATCGTGGAGTTCGCGACGGACCCTCGACGCCTTTTTCACGAAAGCCTCACGTCCTGGGCGTCTCACGGGGGTCACCAAGCCTGCCAGGACCCCCGTGAGGCGCCCAGGCCATCTCGGACGGCCACCCCCCGGAGCGGACGGCCACCCCCGGAGCGCCGTGGACGGCCCCCCTCATCCGCCCCGCATCCGCGCCTTCCAGGTCTCGTCCTCGCGGACGCGGGCCTCGATGTCAGCCTCGGTCAGCTCGCGCGCGCCGCGGCGGCGGCGCATCTCGTTCTGCGCCTCCAGCATCTGGCGGACGTCGTCGATCTCGTTCTGGACCTCGACCGCGGGCGAGCGGGTCGGGAACCAGTCGAGCAGCTCGGCGTCGTCGCCCGGGTAGAGGTGGCCGACGACGGCGATGACGCCGACGATGAAGACCAGAACCGCGACCGTCCCCAGCAGAAGCAGCACCTGTCCAGCATACGCCCACCCCGCCGCCCGTCAGGTAGCCTCGCCGCATGACGACCGGCTTCACCGAGATGGCGAGCGTCGACGGGGGAGTCGGGCCGACCGCCGAGGCGTCGATCGGGCTGAAAGACGACGGCCTCTACCGCGGCGACGGCGCCTTCGAGGTCATCCGCCTCTACGCGGGCCGCCCCTACGCGCTCGACGACCACATCGCCCGCCTGGAACGCTCCGCCGCGGCGCTTCGTCTCGAGTTCGACCGGTTGGCGCTGCGGGCCGAGATCGAGGCCCTGCTCGACGCGGCCGGGTCCGTCGACGGCCAGCTGCGCCTGATCATCACCCGCGGGGGCCGCCGCATCGCCGCCACCGAGCCGGTGCCGGTCCACGCCGAGACGATCAAGGTCACCGCCGTCACCTACCAGCCGACGATCGTCCTCAACGGCGTCAAGTCGCTCTCCTATGGGGCGAACATGCTGGCGACGCGCCTCGCCAAGGAAGCGGGCGCCGACGAGGCGCTCCTCGTCCGCCCCGACGGCATCGTGCTGGAGCCGCCGACCTCGTCGATCTTCTGGGTCTCAGGCGGCGCCCTGCGCACCACCGCGCTGGCCGAGGGCGTGCTGGCCTCGATCACCCGCGACCGCATCCTCAAGGCGATTCCGGGGGTCGAGGAGGGCGCCTGGACCCTCGAGGAGGTGAAGGCGGCCTCCGAGGCGTTCCTCGCCTCGACCACGCGCGAGATCCAGGCCGTCGCCGAGATCGACGGCATCGCGCTCCCGGCGGCGCCCGGCCCGCGCACGCGCGAGGCGCAGATCCTCTTCGCCGCGGCCCGCGACGCGGAGCTCGAAGCGACCACCAACTGACTCACCGACCAGCGACGACACACCAGCAGGGAGGCAGGGAATGGACTTCAACCTCAGCGACGAGCAGAAGCTGATCGCCGAAACCGCACGCGAGTTCGCCGACCGCGAGATCCTGCCGCGGGTGCGCGAGAACGACCGCGCCGAACGCTTCGACCGCGAGCTGGCGCACAAGCTCGGCCAGGTCGGCTTTCTCGGCCCGATCCTCGACGAACGCTACGGCGGCCGGAACCTCGACTACATCGGCTACGGGCTGATCGTCGGCGAGATCGGCCGCGCCGACTCCTCCGCCCGCACCGTCGTCTCCGTCCAGACCTCGCTGGTCGGCTCGGCGATCGAAAAGTGGGGCACCGAGGAGCAGAAGCAGCGCCGGCTGCCCGGCCTCTGCAGCGGCGAGGGGCTCGGCTGCTTCGGCCTGACCGAGCCCGACACCGGCTCCGACGCCGCCAACCTGCGCACCCGCGCGACGAAGACCGACTCCGGCTGGTCGATCAGCGGCCAGAAGATGTGGATCAGCCTCGGCAACGCCGCCGAGTTCGCCCTGATCTTCGCCCAGACCGACCCGGAGAAGAAGCACAAGGGCCTCGCCTGCTTCATCGTCCCGACGGCCTCGGAGGGCTTCACCAGCCAGGAGATCCACGGCAAGCTCGGACTGCGCTCCTCCGACACCGCCGAGCTCTCCCTCGACGCCGTGGAGGTCGGCGACGACGCCCTCCTGGGCGCGGTCGGCGACGGCTTCAAGGTCGCGATGAGCGCGCTGGAATCGGGCCGCTACAGCGTCGCCGCGGGCTGCGTCGGGATCATGGACGGCTGCGTCGAGGCGAGCGTCACCTACGCCAAGGAGCGGCAGCAGTTCGGCGTCCCGCTCGCCCGCTTCCAGCTGGTGCAGGAGATGATCGCCGACATGATCTTGAAGCGGGACGCGAGCCGGATGCTCGTGTACCGCGCCGGCCTCTTGAAGGACGAAGGCAAGCCGAACGCCACCGAGACCTCGGTCGCCAAGGTCTTCGCGACCGAGTCGGCGGTCGAGTGCGCGAACCTCGCGATCCAGGTCCACGGCGGCTCCGGCTACGTCGACGACTATCCGGTCGAGCGGTATCTCCGCGACGCCCGCGTCACCACCCTCTACGAGGGCACCTCGCAGATCCAGAAGCTGATCATCGGCCGCGCCGCGACCGGGATCAACGCGATGACGCCGATGGTCGAGGCCTGAGGGCGCGGCCGTGGCGGCGACGATCTCCGACCAGCTGCGCGAGAAGCGCCGCGAGGCCGCCGACGTCCTCCCCCACGTGCCGGTCGGAGGCGACCTGATCGTCGGCGCCTACAACGGCGAGCCGAAGACGATCGTCGACGCGATCGAGGCGGGCGCCGACTTCGCCGAGGAGGTGCGCCTCCACCAGATGCTGCCGGTGCGCGACCGCGAGCACTTCCACGGCAAGGTGCCGGGCCTGCGCCACGTCTCCTGGTTCCTCTCCCCGCAGGACAAAGACCCGTTCCACCGCGGCGAGTGCGACCTGGTGCCGAACAACTTCAGCGAGGTGCCGGCGCTGATGCGGCGCACCCTCGTCGACCCGCTGGTGATCGTCGCCGTGTCCCCGCCCGACGCCCACGGCTGGTTCAGCCTCGGCCTCAACGCCGAGTACTCGGCGGCGATGATCGGCGAGCTGCCGTTCTTCCTCGAGGTGAACGCGCAGATGCCGCGCACCTGCGGCGAGAACCAGATCCACGTCAGCCAGATCCTCGGCTGGTGTGAGGCCGACTACCCGCTGGTGGAGATGCCGCCGCGAGAGGGCCGCCCGGAGGACCGCAAGATCGCCGAGCTGGTCGCCGAGCGGATCCCCGACGGGGCGACGATCCAGGCCGGGATCGGCGCGATCCCCGACCTCGTGCTCGGCCTGCTCGGGGACCACCACGAGCTCGGCATCCACACCGAGCTCTTCGGGCCGGGCTTCGTCGACCTGATCGAAGCCGGCGTGGTGACCGGCTCGCGCAAGCGCACCCACCGCAACAAGGCGATCACGACCTCCTGCAGCGGCACCGTCCGCCTGTACGAGTTCGTCACCGAGAACCCGGGGGTCGAGTTCTGGCCCGTCGACCAGACCAACGACCCGAAGCTGGTCGCCCAGGAGCCGCACTTCAACGCGATCAACGCGACGATCGAGGTCGACTTCCTCGGCCAGTGCGCCTCCGAGAGCCTCGGCTCGGACTACTGGTCCTCCTCCGGCGGGCAGCCCGACTTCGCCCGCGGCGCCGTCCTCTCGGAGGGCGGGCAGGCGTTCATCGTCCTCCACTCGACCACCGGCGACGGCTCCGCCTCGCGGATCGTCCCGCGCCTGCACCCGGGTGCCGCCGTCACCACCTTCAAGAACGTCGTCGACCGCGTGGTGACCGAGTACGGCGTCGCCGAGCTGCGCGGCTCCTCGATCGCCGACCGCACCCGCCGCCTGATCGACATCGCCCACCCGGACTTCCGCGACGACCTCCACCGCGAGGCGCGCGAGTGCGGCTACCTCAACTGACGCGCCGGCTCAGTCGCCGACGATGCGCAGCATCAGCTCGTCGACGTAGCACCAGCTCCAGTCCTCGCCCGGCTGGGCGGAGCGGATGATCGGGTGACCGATCGACTTGAAGTGCGCGGTGGCGTGCTTGCCTTCGGAGTTGTCGCAGCAGCCGATGTGGCCGCAGGTCTGACACATCCGCAGATGGACCCAGCGCGTGCCCAGCTGGAGGCACTCCTCGCAGCCCTCGACCTCCTCCGGTAGCTCCAGGAACTGGACGGCGTCGAGATGGGAGCATTCGGCAGGCACGGCGCCAACATACCGGTCCGGCCTGGACGAATGTATGAGACCCCCTAACCGGTGGGTGCGATCTCCGCCGGCTCGCCGCCCGGGAACCAGTGGGCCTCGACCGGCGGGGCCGAGTCCCGCAGGTAGCGCTCGGCGTCGAGCGCGCCCATGCAGCCGGTGCCGGCCGCGGTGACCGCCTGGCGGTAGGTGTGGTCGACGACGTCGCCGACCGCGAAGACGCCCTCGAGGTTGGTGCGGGTGGAGCCCGGCTCGACCTTGATGTAGCCGTCCTCGTCGGTCTCGACCTGGCCCTTGACGACCTCCGAGCGCGGCACGTGGCCGATCGCGACGAAGGCACCGGTCGCCTCCACCGCGCTCTCCTCGCCGGTCTCGGCGTGGCGCAGGCGCACGTTGGCCAGCTTGCCGTCCTCGCCGGCGACGAACTCGAGCGGCACGTAGGGGGTCAGGGTGTCGATGTTGTCGACCGCCAGCGCCCGGTCGCGCATGATCTTCGAGGCGCGGAACTCGTCGCGCCGGTTCACGATCGTCAGCTCGTCGGCGAACTTGGAGATGAAGATCGAGTCCTCCATCGCCGAGTCGCCGCCGCCGATCACCAGCACGCGGTGGCCCTTGAAGAAGGCGCCGTCGCAGACGCCGCAGGTGGAGACGCCGCGGCCGCCGAGCTCCATCTCGCCGGGGATGCCGAGCCGTTTCGGCTCCGCGCCCATGGCCAGGATCACGGTTTTCGCGCGGTGCTCCTCCTCGCCGAGGAAGACCTTCTGGATGCCGCCGTCGGAGAGCTCGACGCGGTCGACGTCGTCGGTGACGAAGCGGGTCCCGAAGCGCTCTGCCTGGGCGCGGAACTGGCTCATCATCTCGGGGCCCATGATCCCGTCGGGGTAGCCGGGGTAGTTCTCGACGTCGGTCGTGTTCTGCAGCTGGCCGCCCCACTGGAAGCCCTCGAAGACGAGCGGCTCGAGGTTCGCGCGGGCGGTGTAGAGCGCCGCCGTATAGCC
>JBPYFM010000176.1:0-3590 GCA_051986435.1 Solirubrobacterales bacterium
TCGACCAAGCAGGACGGGACGATGGAGCAGATCCTGCTCGGCCCGGCCCAGGAGAACGACGGCACCTTCAACCTGATGGGGGCGCTGAAAACCTCGATGGCCACCTGTGGCTACGAGGACATCCGCAGCTTCCAGCGGGCCGAGGTGATGGTCGCCCCGGCGCTGATGAGCGAGGGCAAGAAGCTGCAGAACGAGCAGCACGTCGGCATGGGCTCCAACGGCCGTGCCGCCGTCTCCGCGGGAGTAGCCGTCTCGGATGACTAGAGGTTTGGGATGAACGATCCGTTGGTTGCCGCCTCCGCCGATGACCAGCGGGTCGTCGTCCCTGCCGATCCGATCTCCCCTGATGAGGTCGGCGCGCTGCCCGCCGACCAGGTCAAGGCCACCGAGGAGGTTCTGGTCCTCGACTTCGGCGGCCAGTACTCGCAGCTGATCGCGCGGCGGATCCGCGAATGCGGGGTGTTCGCCGAGCTGCTGCCCGCGAACGTCGACATCGAGCGGATCCGGGCGCGCCGGCCGAAGGCGCTGGTGCTCTCGGGCGGGCCGGCGTCGGTGTACGAGCCAGGAGCGCCCGAGTTCCCGACCCAGCTGCTCGACCTCGAGATCCCGCTGCTGGGCATCTGTTACGGGATGCAGGCAATGGCGCTGGGCCTGGGCGGCAAGGTCGAAGGCGCCGAGGCGGGTGAGTTCGGGCGCACCGAGCTGACCTTGCGCGACGGCGGCGGCAAGCTGCTCGGCGGCCTGCCCGAGGAGCAGAGCTGCTGGATGAGCCACCGCGACGTGGTCCGCGAGGCGCCCGAGGGGTTCACCGCGCTGGCCTCGTCGCCGAGCTCGCCGGTGGCCGCCTACGAGATGCCCGACCGGGCGCTCTATGGCATCCAGTTCCACCCCGAGGTCGTCCACACGCCCTACGGGACCGAGATCCTCACCCGCTTCCTCCGCGACGTCGCCGGCTGCACCGAGCAGTGGAGCGCCGCCTCGGTGATCACCGAACAGGTGGAGAAGATCCGCGCCCAGGTCGGCGACGGGAAGGTGATCTGCGGCCTCTCCGGCGGGGTCGACTCCTCGGTCGCGGCGCTGCTCGTCCACAAGGCGGTGGGGGAGCGGCTGACCTGCATCTACGTCGACCACGGGATGATGCGGCTGAACGAGTCCGAGCAGGTGGTCGAGACCTTCTCCCAGTTCGGCATCCCGCTGATCGCGGTGGACGCCGAGGAGCGCTTCCTCGCCAAGCTCGCCGGCGTCGACGAGCCCGAGCGCAAGCGCAAGATCATCGGCGAGGAGTTCATCCGTGTCTTCGAGGAGGAGGCGGGCAAGCTCGACGACATCGGCTACCTCGTCCAGGGGACGCTCTACTCCGACGTGATCGAGTCGGGCGGCTCCGACCACGCGGCGACGATCAAGTCCCACCACAACGTCGGCGGGCTGCCCGAGGACTTCGATTTCGAGCTGGTCGAGCCGCTGCGGATGCTCTTCAAGGACGAGGTCCGCGCCGTCGGCGTCGAGCTCGGCCTGCCCGAGCGGATGGTCTGGCGCCAGCCGTTCCCGGGCCCTGGCCTGGCGATCCGCATCGTCGGCGGCGAGGTCAACCGCGAGCGCCTCGACATCCTCCGCGCCGCCGACGCGATCCTCCAGGAGGAGATCCGCGCCGCCGACCTCTACCGCCAGCTCTGGCAGTCGTTCTGCGTCCTGCCGGTGGTCCGCTCGGTCGGCGTCCAGGGCGACGGCCGCACCTACGCCTACCCGATCGTGATCCGCGCGGTCACCTCCGACGACGCGATGACCGCCGACTGGGCCCGCCTCCCCTACGACCTCCTCGAGCGCGTCTCCAACCGCATCATCAACGAGATCCGCGGCGTGAACCGCTGCGCTCTGGACATTTCGTCGAAGCCTCCCGCCACTATCGAGTGGGAGTGACCTGAGGCGGCGTGGGGGCGCCTCGCGGCGTCCTCGGTCGCTCGGCTCGGGTCACGCACCGGAGTGCGCTCCCCTCGCCTCGCTTCCCGGCGTCCTTGCGAGGCTGGCCCACGCCGCCTCAGGTCGCCGCGGCCGCTCGCTCGTCCGGTGGCTGGACCACCGGGGGGTCGTCGGCGCCGGGGCGGTCGCGTTGGGTCCAGAGGAACCAGGCGAAGCCGATCAGGGTGAGGATGATCGCCACCCAGAAGTTCAGGCGCTGGCCGAGGATGTGGTGGGCGGGGTCGACGCGGAGGCTCTCCTCGAAGATGCGGAAGGCCGAGTAGCCCATCACGTAGAGGGCGAAGAGGCCGGGTGGGCGGATCTTGCGGTGGTGGCCGAGCCAGACGAGAAAGGCGGCCAGGGAGAGGTTCCAGATGATCTCGTAGAGGAAGGTTGGCTGGAAGGTGGCGTAGTGGAGGTAGCCCGTGGGGCGGTGTTCGGGTGAGATCTCGAGGCCCCAGGGGAGGGAGGTAGGGCCGCCGAAGAGCTCCTGGTTGAAGTAGTTGCCGACCCGGCCGATCGCCTGGGCTACCAGGAGGGCGGGGGCGGTGCAGTCCATGAACGCCGCGACCGAGACCCCCGCGCGGTGGACGCGCCAGATGCCGACCGCGGCGCCCGCCGCGATGCCGCCCCAGATCCCGAGGCCACCGTCCCAGATCGCGAACGGCCCGTACCACGTGTGCGGCATTTCGCTGAAGCTGGTGATGTCGAAGTAGAGCCGCCCGCCGATCAAACCTGCCGGGAAGGCCCAGATCGCGACCTGCAGCGGCAACTCCGGATCGCCGCCCAACTTGCTCCACCGCCGCCGCACGATCAGCACCGCGGCGGTCACCGCGAGCGCGTACATCAGCCCGTAGACGTGGATTTCGAACGGCCCGATGCCGACGCCGGGCTGCGAAGGGCTAGGAATCGACGCGATCACGCGGGCGAACCCTAGTTGGCGTGGCGGGTGGGCGGGTGCGGGCGCGGCTCGGCTCGCGGAGGGACGGAGGGACTTCACGGCGCCGCCGGGCGCCGCGGATGCCTGTCCGACCCGGGCTGGCTGAGGTCGGCCAGGCATCCGCGGCAGCACGGAGCGCCTGCGGGGAGGACGAGGGAGGGACGCCACGCCTCCGTCACCCGATCC
Organism: Solirubrobacterales bacterium; assembly: GCA_051986435.1. Classification (GTDB taxonomy): domain Bacteria; phylum Actinomycetota; class Thermoleophilia; order Solirubrobacterales; family 70-9; genus VAYN01. Next base: position 3,083 of record JBPYFM010000176.1, read on the forward strand.
GGGCCGCGATGCGCCCTGCGTGGATAACCCGTGCCATGGCCCGGGTGATCCACGCAGGGCGCGGGAAGGCGTCGAGGAACCCGCACGGAACCACGGAGAAGGACACCGGAGGCGCACGAGGGCACCCCTCCGTGCGCCTTCCGTCGGCGATCCGACCTCCGGCCCCCAACCCATAGACCTTTGTCACCCTGTGGGTGACAAAGGTCTATGGGTTGGCCGTGGCGGTCGGGAGACGTCACGGAACCCTCACGCCTCCGTGGAGAAGCCCACGGAAGCGTGACGAACCCTCGGCGTCTCCCCGCACCACCTCCCGACCTGGGCGGCTGATCGGGGGTCACAGCCTGCCAGGACCCCCGATCAGCCGCCCGGGGCGCCAGCTTCCCCGCCGCAGGCCCGCGAGGCGCCAGCTTCCGCCGCCGCAGGCGCCCCGGGCGACAGCTTCCCCCGCCGCAGGCGCCCCGGGCGACAGCTTCCCCCGCCGCAGGCGCCCCGGGCGCCGGCCGGCCGC
>JBPYFM010000177.1:0-60651 GCA_051986435.1 Solirubrobacterales bacterium
GCCGATGCCGGCGTCGATCGCCTCCAGCACGGCGTCCTTCGTGAAGGCGGGCGGGACGGTGACCACCGAGCCGTCGGGCACGCTCCCGGCGTGCTCGACCACCTGCTGGACGGTGTCGAACACCGGCACGCCGTGCACCTCGCGGCCCTTGCGGCCGGGAGTGACGCCGCCGACGACCTTGGAGCCGTAGTCGAGGCACTCGCGGGTCAGGTTCACCGCCTCGCGGCCGGTGATGCCCTGGACGATGAAGGTCGTCTCCTTGGTCAGGAGGATGCTCATACGGCCGCTCCCTCTCCCTGGATCTTGGCGACGGCCCGCCCGGCCGCCTCCCACATCGAGACCGAACGGTCGCAGTACTCGACCCCGTAGCGCTCGAGGATCTTGAAGCCCTCGTCCTCCCAGGCCCCGGGGATGCGGAAGATCGCGATCGTCTCGCCCGGGTCTTTGCCGAGCTCGAGGCAGGCCTTGATGACGCCGCGGGCGACGATGTCGACGCGGGTGTTGGAGACGATCGACATCATCACCGCGATCTTCTCGACGCCGTCCTTTTCGAGGACCTCCTTGGCGAGGCCGCAGGCCTTGGCGACCGACGGGTTGCCGCCGATCTCGGAGTAGTTGGCCGGCTTGCCGCCCTGGTTGCGGACCGCGTCGGTCAGCGTCAGCGAGCCGCCGCCGGCGCCGATCACGAGGCCGAGGTTGCCGGTGAAGCCGTGGTCTTTGCCCTGGATCACGCCACGGTGGTCGGCCGCGTCGATCGCGGCGACGGCCTCTTCGAACTTGGAGTGCTCGTAGGGCTCGCGGTCGTCGTCCTCGGCGATCGCGAGCTCCACCCGCAGCAGTCTTCTTTGACGCCCGACCGCCTCGTTCTCCATCTCCATATGGGCGTCGAGGGCGACGAAGCTGCCGTCGGTCAGCTCGGCCAGCGGGTTGATCTCGGCCAGCGTCATGTCGTTCTCGCGGAAGAGGCGGGCGAGGCGGGCGAGGATCGGCGTCGCGCGGTTCAGCTGCGAGCCGGTGACCCCGGTCGCGGCGATCGTCTGCTTCGCCTCGAAGTCGGGGATCGGGAAGAGGTTCGACACGTGGCCGCGGCCGACGTGGTCGGGGTGCGTGCGGGCGACCTCCTCGATGTCGATGCCGCCCATGTCGGAGAAGAGCATCAGCGGGCGCTTCGCGGTGCCGTCCCAGACGACGCCCGCGTAGTACTCCTGCTTCACCTCCGCTTTCGGGTCGACCAGGACGCCGCGCGGCATGTGGCCGTTGATCTCCAGCGCCAGGATCGCCTCGGCGTGCTCGGCGGCCTCCTCGGGCGTGTCGGCGAACTTCACGCCGCCCGCCTTCATCCGGCCGCCGGTCAGCACCTGCGACTTGATCACGACCGGGCCGCCGATCTCCTCGGCCGCGGCGCGCGCCTCCTCGGGCGTCGTGCAGAAGCCGTACTTGGTGACGGGGATCCCCGCCAGCTCGACGATCTTGCGTGCCTCGAACTCGAAGAATCTCATCGGCGGGGCACCCTACACAGCGACACGGAACAATGCGAGGAACTTGTCATTTCTTCGCACAACCACCGCGCTCGCCCTCCTGGCCACCGTCGTTCTGCTCGTCGCGGGCTGCGGCGGGGGCACGGACGTCGACTACCAGAAGGCCTCGGAAACGGTCCGCGCCAGCCTCGAATCCAAGCGCGAAGGCTTCGGCGCGCCGGTCGAAAACGTCGATTGCCCGAAGGGGGTCGCGGTCGAGGTCGGTACCGAATTCGAATGCACGGTCCGCTTCCCCGACGGGAAGGTCGCCTACGCGCTGCTGAAGATTCGCACCGACGAAGCCGACCTCAACCTGGAATCCCTCTCGCCGCACCCGTTTCTGCGCTGATCTGCACGTCGCCAGGCACGAAAGTGGGGCGGATCCGCGCCCGTTGTGTGTGCATACGACACACAAGAACCAAGCGCCCGAGTTCGTGGCATGATTCGTCTCCCGGCTGTTAACCCCTCCGTTCCCGCGGAGTGCTACGTCGGGCGAGAGACCCGGCCGCGCCGGGAAACCCATGCGATCCACAGCGCTGAAGATCCTGAAGAAGGGCGCCGACGCCACAGTCGTCGGCTGCAAAGCGACCAAATAGAGAGAGGCGAATGAGCGACTCGACCACTGCCGCCCCCGCTGAGTTGACGACTAACCAGAAGCTGCTGGAATGGGTGGAGGAGATCGCCGCCCTGACCCAGCCGGACTCCGTCTATTGGTGCGACGGCTCCGCCGAGGAGTACGACCGGCTTGCCCAGGTCCTGATCGACGCCGGGACCTTCGAGCGCCTCTCTGACGCGAAGCGGCCGAACAGCTACCTCGCCCTCTCCGACCCGGGCGACGTCGCCAGGGTGGAGGACCGCACCTTCATCTGCTCCGCCAAGGAGGAGGACGCCGGCCCGACCAACAACTGGCGCGACCCGGCCGAGATGCGCGACACGCTCGGCGAACTCTTCAAGGGCGCGATGAAGGGCCGCACGATGTACGTCGTCCCCTTCTCGATGGGCCCGCTCGGCTCCGACATCTCCGAAATCGGCGTGCAGCTGACCGACTCCGCCTACGTCGCCGTGTCGATGCGGATCATGACCCGGATGGGCAAGGCCGCGCTCGACCAGCTCGGCGAGGGCGGTGAGTGGGTGCCCTGCGTGCATTCGGTCGGCATGCCGCTCGACGAGGGCGTCGAGGACGTCTCCTGGCCCTGCAACGAGGCCAACAAGTACATCGTCCACTACCCGGAGACGCGGGAGATCTGGTCGTTTGGCTCCGGCTACGGCGGCAACGCGCTGCTGGGGAAGAAGTGCTTCGCGCTGCGGATCGCCTCGGCGATGGCGCGCGACGAGGGCTGGATGGCCGAGCACATGCTGATCCTCAAACTCACCTCGCCGGAGGGCGACGTCAAGTACGTGACCGGCGCCTTCCCGTCGGCCTGCGGCAAGACCAACCTGGCGATGCTGATCCCGACCCTGCCCGACTGGAAGGTGGAGACGGTCGGCGACGACATCGCCTGGATGAAGTTCGGCGAGGACGGTCGTCTCTACGCGGTCAACCCGGAGGCGGGCTTCTTCGGCGTCGCGCCGGGCACCGGCCACAAGACCAACCCGAACGCGATGGAGACGATCGAGCGGAACACGATCTTCACCAACTGCGCCAAGACCGACGACGGCGACGTCTGGTGGGAGGGGATGACCGGCGAGCCGCCCGCGCACGCGATCGACTGGCACGGTAACGACTGGACGCCCGACTCGGAGGCGCCCGCCGCCCACCCGAACGCCCGCTTCACGACGCCCGCCGGGCAGTGCCCGTCGATCGCGCCCGAGTGGGAGGACCCGGCGGGGGTGCCGATCGACGCCTTCCTCTTCGGCGGCCGCCGCGCGACCGCGGTGCCGCTGGTCTCGGAAGCGTTCGACTGGGAGCACGGCGTCTTCATGGGGGCGACGATGTCCTCGGAGAAGACCGCGGCCGCGGCCGGCAACGTCGGCGAACTGCGGTTCGACCCGATGGCGATGCTGCCCTTCTGCGGCTACAACATGGCCGATTATTTCGCCCACTGGTTGAAGCTCGGCCGCAGGGAGGGCGCGCAGCTGCCGCGCATCTTCTACGTCAACTGGTTCCGCAAAGACGCCGACGGCAAGTTCCTCTGGCCCGGCTTCGGCGAGAACAGCCGTGTGCTCGAGTGGGTCTTCCGCCGTTGTGCCGGTGAGGGCGAGGCGGTCGAGACCGCGATCGGCAACCTGCCGGCCGCCGGGGCGATCAACACCGAGGGGCTCGACATCTCCGCCGCGGCGATGGAGGAGCTGCTGGCCGTCGACGAGGAGCTCTACCGCGAGCAGCTGCCGCAGGTGAAGGAGCACCTCGCCAAATTCGGCGACCGGCTCCCGGCCGAGGTCGGCGCGCAGCTCGAGGCGCTGGAGCAGCGGCTCGGGTAGCAGGGCCTCAAGCCAACTCGTCTCGCGACCGGCCGCCCACGGGCGGCCGGTCCTTTATCCGGGGTCCTTTATCTGGGGTCGATCCAGCGCGAGCGGAGCTCGGCGGAGAGGCGCGCGACGAGGGGGTCGGGTGGGCCGAGCGGCTCGCCGTCGAGGGTGCGGACCGGGCGGATGCCGCGCAGCGACGAGGTGAGGAAGATGTCGTCGGCGCGGCGCAGGTCGTCGAGGTGAAGGGGGCGCTCGGCGGCCGGGATGCCGAGCTCGGCGGAAAGGTCGAGGGTCGCGGCGCGGGCGGTGCCGGGGAGGATGCGGCCGTCGGCGGGCGGCGTGGCGATGCCGCCGTCGGCGACGATGAAGAGGTTGGCGCGGCCCGCCTCGAGGACCTCGTCGGTGTCGGTGAGGATCAGCGGCACCTCCTCGCCGAGCTCCGCCTCGACCGACTCGAGCCAGTCGCGGTCGGCCCACTTGTGGGCGCCGGCCCAGTCGGGGTGGCGGATTGTGCGCACGTCGGCACCGTGCTCGCGGTCGGGGAAGAAGATCGCCGGGTCGATCGGCTCGGTCTTGATCTCGAAGCGCAGCCCGCCGTTCTCGGGCAGGAGGTCGATCCGCATCCGTCCCAGCTCGAGCGGGCGGGCCGCGGCGGCGATGGACTCGGGGAGCTCGGTGGGTAGATCGTTGCCGAAGAGCTCGCGCGTCGAGGCGGCAAGTCGTTCCAGGTGGGGCGCGGGGCGGACCGCGCTGCCGTCGGCGACGAGCAGCGTCTCGAAGAGGCCGCGGGCGGGGTCGGGGGCGGTCGGGGGCTGCATGGAGGCGTGATTATCCGCAACCAGCGGCTTTTTCCGCCTCAGCCGTCTCTACATTGGCCGCGATGGAGGCCTCCGGGTCAGATACGACCGAGCGCGAAGCGCTGGAACGGGGCGCGAGCGCGCCGGGGTCCGCCGGGCCCGACACCGACGAGCGCACGGTCTGGCTGGACACCAGCGAGAGCCCGGCGCTCGCGGGCGACACGCACGAGCGAGAGGCGGTCGAGCGCGACACCACCGACGACTGGCGGATCGAGCCGGCGAAGGCGCCCGCCACCGTGGCTGAGCTGGAAGAGCGCATCGACGCGGCCATGGTCACCGCCCGGGCGGCCGAAGAGGCGGCGATGGAGATCGGCGCCGCCGGCCTCGAGGCTGCCGAGCAGGCACGTCGTGCCGCCGAGCTGGCCGAACGGGCCAGCGCCGCCGCGTCCCATGCCGCGGGCGAGGCGGCGGCCGCCGCCGAGTCCGCGGCCGCGTCCCGCGCCGCGGTGGCCGCCGTGCCGTCGCCGGCGCTGAACGCCGCCCCGTCGGGTGCCGACTCCCGTCCCGCGGCACGCCCCGACGTCAAGCCCCGCCCGAGCAGCCGCGACCCGCGCCGCCCCGACCCCTTCGAGGAGCGCATCACCGCGTTCCGCCTCCGCGCCGAGAAGGTGATGATCCGCCTGCAGAAGCTGGAGGCCGGGATGGACCCGGGCGGCGGCCCGACCGAGGTCGTCCGGCTGCGCTAGAGAGCACGTGGGCGGCCGTGGAACGGTGCCGCCCAGGGGCGGCACCGTCCGACGCGGGCCGTCAGGCCGCCGTCTGGGCGACGACCGGGACGGCGTCCCTGGATTCCAATGCCCCCTGGAGGGCGCGGCGGCCACGGTGATGCAGACCATGGACCGAGCTCTCCGTCTTTTCCAGGGTTCCCGCGATCTCGACCGGGGAGAGGCCCATCACGTGCCGCAGGACCAGCACCTCACGCTGATCGTCGGGCAGCTCTTCGAGCGCCTCGCGGATGTCGAGCCCACGGCCCAGGCCGGTGTCCGCTTCTTCTTCGTCGGCGATCCTGACGGTCTCGGTCGGTACGGTGCGCCGCGCCCGCAGGTGGTCGAGGGCGGCGTTGCGAGCGACCCGCATGATCCATGCCGTGAACGGGACCGCGCGTTCTTCGTATTTGGTGATCGCCGTCATCAGCTTGGCGAACACGTTGTGGGTGATGTCCTCGGCCTCGTGGTAATCGCGGACGAAACTGTTGACGTAGCGAAGGACGTCGTCGTAGAAGCGGACGTAGAGGAAGTGGATTCCCTCCCCGTCGCCTCCCTTGGCCCTGTGAATCGCCTCGCGAACGAGGCGGCCTTCCTCAGAACCACCAACGCCGGTGATCGGCGGGCTCATCGGTTTCTCCTGCACGCTCACCGCGTGCTGGTGCTGCTGGTTTTCAGTTTGCCCCAGACCCGGACGAGAACGGCCAGGTCGCTGTGGGGGAAAAGGATGAGTTCGAATCTCCTCCGTGTCAATCCCAGATATGCGTCGGGTATCGCACCAAATTTTTGGAGCCGGACCTTCGACGCAAATCTTCCGGTCCCTGGGCGAAGGTCGATCTCCCCAGGCGGAGAAACGTATGAATCTCCCCGGGAGGTGTGAAAAACTAGTGGACAGGGGAGTTTTCGATGAGATGAAAGTCGTAATCGGACCACTGGCTCAGACTGGGCTCGAAACCCGAGTTGGCACCAACCTGCCGGCGGCGGTCAACACCGCGCTCGTCTATTACGTCGGCAAACTGAACAGCGGCCGGCGCCCCGCGCGGTTCCCGAAATTCGCACAGATGCAGGGAGAAGCCGATGAGGGCGGGGGAACCGGGACCGAGTCTCCCGGCCTTCGACCCGAACTTGAGGTCGAGGTGGACGAGAGGATCGAGGCGGCGATCCACAGCGACGCCGAAAGGCAAGGAGTGAGCCCCACGGACCTCGCCGGGCACGCGGTGCTCGTCTATCTGGCGGAGCTCGACCTGGTCGGTGCCCCGGAGCCGGCCGACACCCCCGGCACCGCCGCCCTCGCGGGACCTCTTCCCGAGGGCTCCGCCGCCTCTCGTTAGTCCTTTTTTCATTCGTTTTTCCCGCACCAGATAAAAGTTCGGGACCTTCTCCGAGCGTTGTTGGGTGTGATGACCGAGCCAGCCCGCCAGCGCCGCGCCCTCATCGGCGCCGCCCCCGTGTTCGTCGCCGCCCTGGTCGCGGCGTTCATCGCCGTCATCCAGGCCGGCGGTGGCACCGTGGTCGCGGCGGCGGCTGAAGCCAATCCTTGTGTGGCGCCGGTGAGTAATCCGATCGCCTGCGAGAACTCGAAACCGGGGCTGAAACCGAGCGAATGGCAGATCGAAGGCATCGGCGACGAAACGATCCAGGGCTTCTCGACCCAGCAGAGCGTCGACGTCGGCCACACGATCAACTTCAAGATCAAGACCAACGCCCGTGCCTACCACGTCAACATCATCCGTCTCGGTTGGTACGGCGGCGACGGCGCCCGGATGATCGAACCGAACATCCAACCGAGCGCCGCGCTTCCACAGACCCAGCCGTCTTGTAAATGGACCGAAGCCACCGGGTTGATCGACTGTGGCAATTGGGGGATCTCGGCCTCGTGGAACGTGCCGAGTACCGCCGTCTCCGGCCTCTACATCGCGCAACTGGTCCGCAACGACACGGGTGGCAAGAGCGACATCTTCTTCGTCGTTCGCGACGACGAAAGCGACGCGCCGATCGTGCTCAAGACCTCCGACGCCACCTGGGAGGCCTATAACGCCTGGGGCGGCAACAGCCTCTACTCGTGCGCAGAAAAGCTCTGCCCGCCGTCACCCCCAGGAAAACGCGAACCAGAAGGCTACAAAGCCGCTTTCGCAGTCTCCTACAACCGGCCCTTCGACGGGACGCTGAAAACCGACTACGGCCAGTCGGATCCGTTCTACGCCGAATATCAGATGATCCGCTTCCTCGAGCGCAACGGCTACAACATGACCTACATCTCGTCGCCGGACGTCGACGAACGCGGCGCGCTGCTGAAAAACCACAAGCTCTTCATCTCGAGCGCGCACGACGAGTACTGGTCCGGGAGTGAACGCGCGAACGTCGAAACGGCTCGGGAAGCGGGTGTGAACCTCGCGTTCTTCAGCGGTAACGAGGTGTTCTGGAAGACGCGGTGGGGGCCGAGCACGGCGGGCGAAGCACTGCCGGACCGCACCCTCACTTGTTACAAGGAGACCCACTTCAACGAAGAAGTGGACCCGCAGGAGCCGGCGTCCGCGACGTCCTCCTGGGCCGACCCACGGTTCAAGGCGGGCGGTGCCGGCAAGCCCGCGAACAGCCTCACCGGCCAGTACTTCCTCGCCAACGCCGGCACCGCGGACATCAAGGTCCCGGGGACCTTCGCCAAAGACCGCTTCTGGAAGTCCACCGCGGTTGCCAACCTGAGCCCGACGCAGACGCTTACGCTCAGCCCCGGCACCGGCACGCTCGGGTACGAGTGGGACGTGGACGCCGACAACGGCTTCCGCCCGGCGGGCCGGATCTCGCTCTCCTCGACGACCGTCAACGGGGTGCAGACCTTCACCGACTACGGGACCCAGGTCGCCGAAAACCAGATCGCCACCCACAGCCTCTCGCTGTACCGGGCGCCGAGCGGTGCGCTGGTGTTCGGCGCCGGCACCGTGCAGTGGTCCTGGGGCCTCGACAACACGAATGCCTGGGAACAGCCGGCCACCGACCCGACCGAAAATCCGCCCGACCCGACCATGCAGCAGGCGACGGTGAACCTGCTCGCTGAAATGGGCGCCCAGCCGAGCACGCTGATGACCGGGCTGGTCCCGGCGAGTGAAACGACCGACCACACCCCCCCGAAAGCGATGGTGACCTCGCCGATCGCCGGGCAGAGCTTGAAAAGCGGCGAAATGATCACCGTCAAAGGGAGCGCCGAAGACTTCGGCGGCGGGGTCGTCGCCGGGGTCGAAGTCTCCACCGACGGCGGCAAGACCTGGCACACCGCCACCGGCACCGCCTCCTGGGCCTACTCCTGGAACGTGAACGGCTACAACTCGGTGAAGATCGAGGCGCGGGCCACCGACGACTCGGCCAACCTCGGCGCCGCGAGCGCGCCGGTGACGGTGAACGTCAACTGCCCCTGCTCACTCCTCGGGGGGATGACCCCGGAAAAGGCCGACGGCGGTGACGCCAGCGGCGCGATCGAGCTCGGAGTCAAGTTCCAGAGTGAAATCTCCGGCACGATCAGCGGCATCCGCTACTTCAAGTCGACCGCGAACACCGGTACGCACACCGGCACGCTATGGGGCGCGGGCGGCGAAAAACTCGCCGAAGCGACCTTCACCAACGAAACCGCGAGCGGCTGGCAGACGGTGAAATTCGCCGCGCCGGTCCCGATCAAAGCCAACACCACCTACGTGGCAAGCTACTTCGCGCCGAAAGGCCACTACGCCGACACCTCGTGGCAGCTGAACAACCCGCCCGCGACCGGCTCGAACATCCTCGAACAACCGCCGCTGCGGATCCTCACCGACACCGAATACGGCAACGGCGTTTACCAGTACAGCTCGACGCCCGCCTTCCCGAGCGGTGTCTATCGCGCCGACAACTATTGGGTCGACGTCCTCTTCGCGCCGGCCGAACCGCCGCAGCAGGTGACCAACGTCAAAGCCACCGCGGGCGTCGGCGAAGCGACGGTCACCTGGACGACGCCGGCCACCGGCGCACCCGCGACCAGCTTCCGGATCACGCCGTACGCCGGCGGTGTCGCCCAGACCCCGGTCACGGCGCCGGCGTCGGCGAGCTCGAAGTCGATCTCCGGGCTCACCGGCGGGACCTCCTACACCTTCGTCGTCACCGCGCTGAACGAAGCCGGGGCGGGGCCAGACTCCGCGCCGTCGAACGCGGTCACCCCCTCGGCGCCGGTCGTGCCAGGTGCGCCGACCGGGGTGACGGCGACCGCCGGGCCACTGTCGGCGACGCTCGAATGGACCGCGCCTGCCGGCACCGGTGGCGCCTCGATCACCAACTACCGGGTGACGCCTTACGTGGCGGGCAACGCGGGCACTCCGATCGACACCGGCAGCGCCGCGACCTCGACCACGATCAGCGGGCTGACCGCGGGCACCACCTACTCGTTCACGGTCGCCGCGACGAACTCGGCGGGCACCGGACCCGCCTCCTCGCAGTCGAGCCCGATCGTCGTCAACGCCACCTCGGCGCCGGGTGCGCCGACCGGGGTGACGGCGACCGCGAAGAGCTCGGGCGCGGTGCTCAACTGGGGCGCGCCCGCCTCCGACGGCGGCAGCGCGATCACCGGCTATCGGATCACCCCGTACGTCGGGGCGACGCCGCAGACGCCGACCACGATCGCCGGTACGGCCACGGGCGGGACCGTCACCGGACTCACCAACGGAGTCGCCTACACCTTCAGGGTGGCGGCGACCAACGCGATCGGCACCGGCTCCGAATCGGCGCCGTCCGCCGCGGTGACTCCCTATGACACGATCTTCGACCTGGCGACGCCGGGGATGCTCGACTCCGGCGACGCCGGCTCGGTCGAGCTCGGGGTCAGGTTCCACAGCGAAGTGGGGGGTAAGGTCGAAGGCCTGCGCTTCTACAAGGCGCCGGCGAATACCGGCACCCACATCGGCACCCTGTGGACCAGCGGCGGCGAAAAGCTCGCCGAAGCGACCTTCACCAACGAGACCGCGAGCGGCTGGCAGCAGGTGAAGTTCTCCGGGCCGGTGACGATCAAAGCCGGCGCCACCTACGTGGCGAGCTACCTGGCACCGCTGGGGCACTACTCGGCCAACGGGCCGACCCTGGCGACGGCGATCACGAACGGACCGCTGGTCGCGGAGGCGAGCGGTACGAGCGGCAACGGCATCTACGCCTATGGCACCGGGGTCCACTTCCCGACCGAAACGTACAACGCGTCGAACTACTGGGTCGACGTGTTGTTCACTCCCGAAGCGGTGGCGCCCGTGCCCGGGGCGCCCGGGTCGGTGGCCGCGACCGCCGGGGTGGAATCGGCGAGCGTGACCTGGAGCGCGCCGACCACGGGCGGGCCGCCGACCAGCTACACGGTGACCCCTTATCTCGGCTCCACCGCGCAGACGCCGAAGACCGTCACCGGCAGCCCGCCCGCCACCTCGGCGAGCTTCAGCGGCCTGACGGCGGGCTCCTCCTACACCTTCACGGTGCAGGCCGCGAACGGGTCCGGCCAGGGCCCCGTCTCGGCCGCCTCTAACCCGGTGGTGCCGACCGCCGGCGCCCCCGGGGCGCCGACCGGGACGACCGCGTCGCCGCGCAACGGGGCGGCCGTCGTCAGCTGGGCCGCGCCCGCCGGCAACGGCGGCAGCCCGATCACCGGCTACAAGGTCACCCCGTTCGTCGGCGCGACCGCGCAGACGGCGACGACGACAAGCGGCAGCGGGACCAGCGCGGCGATCTCCTCGCTGGCCAACGGCACCACCTACACCTTCGTCGTCCAGGCGATCAACGCCGCCGGGATCAGCGCCGGCTCGGTCGCGTCCAACGCGGTGGTGCCGCGCGCGACGCTGTTCGAACAGGGCACGCCGGCGACGGTCGACGTCGACGATCCGGGGTCGGTCGTGCTCGGCGTCAGGTTCAGCAGCGCGACCGCGGGGCACGTGGCCGGCATCCGCTTCTACAAGGCCGAAGCGAACGCCGGCAGCCACCCGGTGGCGCTCTGGAGCAGCAGCGGTGAACTGCTGGGCCAGGCGACGAGCACCAACGAAACCGCGTCGGGCTGGCAGGAAGTCCAGTTCGCCACGCCGGTCGCGATTCAGGCCGGGACGCAATATGTGGCCGGCTATCTCTCGCCGAAAGGCCACTACTCGGCGACCGGCAACGGCTTCGCGACCGCGACCGAAAGCGCGCCGCTGACGGCGCCCGCCAACGGCACCTCGGCGAACGGGCTCTACACCTACAGCAGCAGCCTCGTCTTCCCGACCAGCACCTACAACGCGACCAACTACTGGGTCGACGTAATGTTCACGCCATGAGGATGCCCGCGGACAAAAGGCTCGCGCGGCGGGTGTTCGCGGCGGCTCTCCTGCTCGTCACCTTGACGGTGGTCGTGGCGGCATGCGGTGGCGGCAGCGGCGGCGGCGCTTCCGATCAAGGTGTCATCGAAGGGGGAGAAGCTCCGGCCTACCACAAGTTCGCGGTCGAATCGCGCGATGTGGTCACCGGCGGTGGCGACGAAGCGGCGGCGGGCGATGCGAGCGCGGCGCGGCCCAAGGTCACCCCCGTCGACCCCGGGGTGAACACGATCGAAGCCGCCAGGTTCCCGAACGGGACCGACAACGACGAGATCAGCCCGACGGGTGCCAAGCCGGTCAAGCCGTGCCGCCTCGTCACCAAGGCGCAGGCGAGCACGATCCTCGGTGGCAAGGTGACCGTCTCCGAACGGCCGCAGGGGCCGACCTGCGTGTACGCCGGATCGGGCCGTGAAGTCACCCTGGTGTTGATGAAAACGCCGCTGCGCGCCCTGCGCGAAGGGGCGCGGCACTCCACCAAGGTTCAGATCGGCACGCACACCGGCTATTGCCTGCGCTACCAGGCGACCTCGGTCGTCGTCGCCGTGTCCAGGCAACGGGTGCTGCAGGTCACCGGCGCCTGCGCGGCCGGTGTCCGCTTCGCCGCCGTCGCCCTGCGGCATTTCCATTAGCCTGGCCCGAGGCCTGGATGCGCGAAAGCACTCGTTCGATCACGAACTTCTTCGCCGACCCGCATTCGGCGAACAGCCTCAGTGCCCGGGCACGCGGCCGCCGCTGGGCGGAGCTCGAACGACGCTTCCCGGAGGTCGAGGAGATGTCGGTCCTCGATCTCGGCGGCACGGCGGCGTACTGGAACTCCGCGCCGGTGCGGCCAGGGGCCCTGACGCTGCTGAACCTCTTTCCACAGGAGCCGCCGTGGGAGGGGGCGAGGACGGTCGTCGGCAGTGCCTGCGAGCACTCGCCGGAGCTCGCGGGGGAGACGTTCGACCTGGTGGTCTGCAACTCGGTGATCGGTTCGGTCGGCGGGCATGAGATGCGCCGCCGCCTCGCCGATGTGATCGCCACCTCGGGCCGCCACCACTGGGTGCAGACGCCGAACCGGTACTTCCCGGTCGACCCGCTCTTCCTCTTTCCGTTCTTCCCGGCGCTCCCCTACCGCGCGCGCCTCGCGGTGAGCCGTCACTGGCCCGTCGGCCAGCGCCAGGCCGCCACCGCCGAGGCGGCCCACGAGCACGTCTTGACGATCGAGTACCTCACCGCATCTGAGCTCGCTCACTACTTCCCGGGCAGCGAGATCTGGCGGGAGCGCCTCGGCGGCCTCACGAAGTCCCTGGTCGCCATCATCTGACGGGTCGCGGGAGAAGCCGCCGGCCCGGGCTCCCCGAAGCCCGGGCCGGGGTCGCGTCCCGTGCTAGCGGACGGCGAGGGGGCGGCGGCGACGACGGACGTCGTCCGCGGAACGAACCTTGACCGGTTCGCCCTTCGCGTGGAGCGAGCGCTCCAGTGCCTGGAGGGCGAAGACGACTTCGAGGCCGAGGCGGGGGCTGGAGACGGGAGTCGTCCCCTCGCGGATCGCCGCGGCGAAGTCCTGCAGCTCCAGGGAGAGCGGCTCGGCCGGGCGGATCTGCGGGGTGACGATGTCCCCGGTCCGGTAGGTGAGGCGGTACTCGCCGAAGGTGGCCGGCGGCTCGGAGAAGTCGAGTCCGCGGTCGTAGATCCGCACCGCTTCGTCGGCCGAGGTGTCCTCGTAGCGGACCATCCGCTTGCTGCCGACGACGACCATCTCGCGCATCTTGCGCGGCGCCAGCCAGGAGATCTGGACGTTCGCCTGGGCGTCGTCCTCGAAGCGCAGGGTCATGAAGGCGGTCTCGTGGATGCCGTCCTGGAAGACGCTGCGGCCGTTGGCGGTCACCTCGACCAGCGGTTTGTCGAGCCAGTAGAGGAGGATCGACAGGTCATGCGGAGCGAGGTCGAGGATCACCCCGTCGCGCTGGTACAGGCCCAGGTTCATCCGCGAGGAGGTGGCGAAGTAGATCTCCCCGAGCACGTCCTCCTCGATCAGCTCCTTCACCTTGTTGACGGAGGGGCTGTAGAGGAAGGTGTGGCCGGGCATCAGCACGCTGCCGAGCTCGTTGGCGAGTTCGACCAGTTCGGCGGCCTCGCCGGCGGTCCGCGCCAGCGGCTTCTCGACCAGGACCTGCTTGCCGGCTTCGAGCGCGCGGCGGACCAGCTCGTAATGGGTGTGGGGCGGCGTGGCGATCGCCACCGCCTCGATCGCGTCGTCGGCCAGCGCGGTCCCGTAGTCGCTGATGCAGGGGACGCCGGGGGTGCGTTTTTCGAACTCGGAGATGCGACTCTCGTCGTGCTCACACAAGGCCACGAGCTCGAACTCGGGCCGCTCGTTGACGTTTCGGACGATGTTCGGCCCCCAGTAGCCGTAGCCGACGACGAGGGTCCCGACGGGGTTCGTGGCTTCCATACTCAAAGAACGTCGTCCCGATCGCCAACTTGCGCGCCGAGGATGAAAAAAGTGGGAGCCGCTCTACTTGGCGTCGAGCGAGGCCACGGTCACCTTGGGCGGCCGGCCGAACGGCGGTTCGTCGCGACCGGCGAGGGCCCGGATCGCGGCCCTGGATGCCTCGCGGCGGACTTTCGCCTCGCCTGACCCACCGGGCGCGACGGCACGGACCGCATGGCGGACCATCACCGCTCCGAGGTAGGCGGTGCGGGTCGGCCGGGGGAAGTGCTTGGCCGCGTACTGGCGCCGCGACCAGGCGTCCTGGGCCAGCATCTTGGGCCGCACGCCGCCCTTTCCGGCGTGGTGGACGATGGTCATCGTCGGCAGGTGGCGGATCTCCCAGCCTGCCAGCTTCACCCGCAGGCAGAGGTCCGTCTCCTCGGAGTAGATGAAGAAGCGCTCGTCGAGCAGTCCCGACCCGAGCAGGGCCTCGCGGCGGGCGAACATGAAGGATCCCGAGGTCCAGTCGCAGGGGATCTCGCGGTCGTAGAGGTCGAGATCGAGCTCCCGCTCGCCGGCCCAGCGGCCGCGCCATGGCCATTTCTCCGAGGCGAAGGCCTCGCCGACCGCCCGCGAGACGCTCGGGAAGTAGCGCACGGTCGGCCACAGCTCACCGTCTCCGGTCAGCTGCTTGACGCCGATCAGCCCCACCTCGGGGCGAGCGTCCATCGCCGCCACCAGCTCGCCGAAGTCCCCCTCGACGATCTCCGTGTCGGGATTGAGGAAGAGCGTGTAGCGAGCGTCGCAGGTGGCGGCGCCGCGGTTGTTGGCGTGCGAGAAGCCGTGGTTGGCGGAGTTGACGATCCGCACCGTCGGGAACTTTTCGTGGACCAGCTCGACGGTCCCGTCGGTCGATTCGTTGTCGACCACCACGACATCCAGCGAGGCACCCCCGGCGGCGGCGAGAACCGTGCTCAGGCACGGTTCGAGCCACCTTGCCTCGTTGGTCGAGACGATGACGATCGCCAGGTCGTGCCGGGGGGTTCCCATGGCTCAGATGGTCAGCCCGCGGGCGGCCAGCTCACCCGCCGCGGCGTCTACGTTGTCGACCGCGTGCTGACTGCGCAGCCAGGTGATCAGCCCCGCCATGCCGTCCTCGAAGGTGACCTTCGGCCGGTAGCCGAGCAGCTCCTCGGCGCGGCTGATGTCGGCGTAGCAGTGGCGGATGTCGCCGGCCCGGTAGCGCTCGTTGAAGACCGGCTCCACGTCCGCGCAGACGCCTTCGCCGAGCACCTCGGCGACCCGGGCGACCGACGTCGAGCGACCGGTCCCGAGGTTGATCGCGTGGCCGGGCGCCGCCTTCGACTCGGCCGCGGCAAGGACGCCGGCGACGATGTCGGAGACGTGGGTGAAGTCGCGTGACTGCTGCCCGTCCTCGAAGACCAGCGGCTCGTTGCCGTTCAGCAGGCGCGAGGCGAAGATCGCGGCGACGCCGGTGTAGGGATTCGACAGCGCCTGGCCTTCGCCGTAGACGTTGAAGAAGCGGAGGGCGACGGTCGGGATCCCGTAGGCGGCGCCCGTGACCAGCGACATCTCCTCGTGATCGCGCTTGTTGATCGCGTAGATCGAGGTTGGCAGCAGCGGCTTGGTCTCCGCGGTCGCGACCGGCGCGAGCCGCTCGCCGCAGGCGCGGCAGAAGAGCTCCCACTCGCGCCTCAGCAGCTGCTCCTCGGGGCGCGGCGGCGGCGCCTGGCGACCGTGGGTCGGGCACTCGTACTCGCCCTCGCCGTAGATCGACATCGAGGAGGCGACGACGAGGCGGGCCGGCAGCGGCCGGGTCGCGACGAGGCGCTCGAGGAAGCGGGCGGTCGCCATCGTGTTCAGTTCGGTGTAGCGGGCGATCTCGTACATCGACTGCCCGACCCCGACCGCGGCGGCCAGGTGGATGACGCGGTCGACGGCGGCGAGTGCCTTGTCGGCGAGTTCGGCGTTGCCGACGTCGCCGACGATCAGATCGACCGAGTCCGGCAGATCGACCGGCGCCCTGTTGTGGACCTGCTCCTCCAGGGAGTCGAGCACCACGACCTGGTCGCCGCGCCTGATGAGCTCCCGCACCACGTGTGAGCCGATGAATCCCGCACCGCCGGTAACCAGAGTTCTCATCTTCGTTCCATCCCGATTTCGAAAGTTCAGGGTCGGCCAAACAACGGGGGGTGGCGCGGCGTTCTTTTGCGACTCGGGGGCGGAAGAACGGGGGATGGCCCGGCGTTGCTTCGGTGTACGGGCGCTGCCTGTACGGTCAACCCCGAGACCTGGAGGCATGGTGGAGCTGGTCAAGATCCTGCGCGAGTTGTCCCGACGTAAGGCGATGGTCGCCTTGGTGCTGGTGTTTGCGCTCGTCGTCGGCCTGCTGCTCGCGTTCAAGCCCGGGCTGCCGCCCAAGAGCCGTCAGTACGAGGTGTCGCTGGCGAGCTCCGACATCCTCCTCGACACGCGTGAATCGCAGGTGGTCACGGTCGGCGGGCACGGCCCCGACCTGACGACGTTGGCGGCGCGGGCCAACCTGCTCGGCAACCTGATGATCGGCGGGCCGTTGAAGGAAGCGATCGCCAGGAAGGCAGGCATCCCGGTCGACATGCTTGCGGTGGTGCCGCCGGCGAACGTCAACACGCCCGGGGTGGAACCACAGCCGGTCGAGTCGCCCGCCGCGCGCGAACAGTCCGATGCCGATCGCACCGTCTTGACCCTGAGCACCGAGGAAGCGCTGCCGATCATCCACGTCACCGCGCAGGCGCCCGATCAGGCGACGGCGCGGGCGCTGACCGAAGCGACGGTCGGCGAACTGAAGACTTATCTCGGCTCGGTCGCCGCCTTCCAGAAGATCCCCGCCGCCCACCAGCTCGTGGCGCGGGAATTCGGCGCTCCGGTGGTCGAAACCATGACCCGCGGGCTGCCGCGCAGCTATGCCCTCGCCGCGGCGCTCGGTCTGGCCCTGATCGGCTGCAGCCTGATCATCGGCGGTGCCTGGTTCGTCCGCAGCTGGCGCCAGATCGTCGCCGCCGAGGAGGCGGGCCATCCCGAGTCCACGCACCGTCCCGGCTCCGGCGACGCCGCACCGCCCCCGGGGGATGGCGACGGGAAAGGCAAAGGCTCGCCGGACGGGGCGTCCTCGGCGCCGCCGGGATCGCCGATCTTGCGGCTCCCTTTCTGAGGCGGGCCGCTCAGCCGACGCGCAGCGGGCGACGAAGGGTGTCGCCGCTGCCGTCGGAGCCGCGCACCGTCAGGCGTACGAATACGGTGCCGGACCGGCTCGGCCGGTAGGAGGAGTGGCAGCCGCGACGCCGGGCGATCGTCCCGCCGCGGGCCGATTCGATCGTCCAAGCGCAGGAGACGGCCCGCCGGCCGGTGATGCCGCGGGCGTCCAGTGCCAGCTTCCGGCCTCGAGCCGCGTTGCGCGGCGCCCGCCAGATCGCGTGCACCGGGTCGGGGGAGGAGGAGGTGGTGGTGGGAGAGACCTGCGCGCCAGAGCTGATTTCGGCTTGGTGAGGGGAGCCAGGGCTCCCCTTCCGGGAATTGCCGCCGTGGGGGCGAGTCGAGGTTTCGGTGACCGCCACGGCCTGACGACTGGTTGCATGAGCCTGGCCGGCGTCGGTGACCGTGAGGGTGACCGGGACGGTGCCCGCCGCGGTGAAGGCGTATTCGACCCGACAGCCGGTGCGCGTGGCGTTCGACCGCTTGTATTCGATCGTCCAGAGGCAGCTGAGGGGAGCGACGCCGGTCGACGCGGTGCCGTCGAGCACCACCGGGGTCCCTACCTTGGCTCCGGTGGGGGCGGTCCAGATCGCTTGCACCGGAGTGGGGGCGGGCGCTTCTCCGCCGCCCTGGACGGGTTCTTCGGGTTCGACTGGCGGCGCCGGTTCTTCTTTCGGTTCGGGTTCCGATCCGGTTGGGGGCGGCGTCGTCGTGCCGGTGCCGGTCGGGGCCGACCAGGCGCTGCCACAGCCGGCGCTGCCGGACGGGCAGACCGGTTGGGAGCTGTCGTCCCAGACGTTGTCGGTCCAGACGTTCGAGCCGCCGGTGTAGGTGTAGGCGGCGACGCCGTAGTAGCCGCCGAGTGGGTAGTAGCCGTTGGCGTCGGTACCGCCCGCGCATACCGTCCCGCCGCTCGAGGCGGAATAGGACTTCGTGCCCAGGCAGCGCGCGAAGCGGTTGTGCGAGACGTTCATCGTGCCGACGCTGGATTTGCTGTTCGCCTGTGGGTAGACCAGATAGCCGCCGCCCGCGAGCAGGCTGTTGGTGACGGTGAACTGGTTGGGGCCGCAGATCGTGTCGCCGAAGACCGTCGCGGTCTGGCCGTCGATGTTGAACAGCGTGCTGTGATTGACGTTGACCGTGGTGCCGCAGGCGTAGATGTCCTCTTTGTGGGCGCCGGAGAAGCCGGCGTCGACGACCATGTAGTCGTCTTCGAAGGTGCCCGCGCCCTCCCAGCAGTCGGCGCAGTGGTGGAAGTAGGAACGCCGGGCGGTGGCCCCGGGGTTGTTGTAGTGGTTCCAGACCGCCGATTCGATCCCGGTCGATTCGCTCGCCGGGCCGGTGACCTCGGAGTTGACGATCGTGAAGTTGTCGGCGCCGCTGTTGAGGATGACCCCGTAGCTGCCGTTGCCGCCCGTGGGGACGTTGATCCGCGAGTTCTCGATCGTCACGTTGTCGGCGGTGACCGTGACCGTGCCGTTGATTTCGAGCCCGTTGACGACGGCTCCGTTCTGGCTGATCGTCCGCGAGGAAGATTTGGTCAGGACGGTTCCGGCCGGGACCCCGGTGTTCGTCGCGTCCGGATAGCCGCAGGAGCTGGGGCTCGTGAAGCACCCGGCATTCGTCGTGGCTGCCTGGCTGACGGTGAGGATTCCGACGACGAAAGTGCAGGCGAGCGCGATCGTCAGCATGAGGCTGAACCTGATCTTGGCGGCAGCGCCTCGCGGGTGATGTTGGGAAAGGCATCGACCGATTCCGATGCCCGACTTCTTACGTATCGAATGCTTCTGGGTGATCATCCCCCCGGCTTCGACCGAAGATCGAGGCCCCTTAAGCAGCTCCGATCTCAGTGGACGTATGTACTAAGAGGGACCTCTGGACGCCAAAATTGTGAGGAACTGGTGATCGGAACTGGGGTCACAGAGCGGACGCGGCCCTCTCGGCCACGACCTGGCGGGCTCTGTGGCCGTGCCGAGAGGGCCAGGTCCGTGAGGAGGGGAGGAAGGGTGTCGGGAGGATCGCGGGAGGTCCACGGAGAGGGACGGAAGCGTCACGGAGGTTGGAGCTCGTCACGAAGCGCGTGAGAACGCCACGCTTCCTCCCGTGTTGTGCAACACGCACGGACGCGCAGCGCGTCTCATGGCGGTCACAGCCTGCCAGGACCGCCATGAGGCGCCCAGGACGCAACTCGGACGGCCACCCGCCTCCCCGGCCCGCGCACCCCTAGTGGTGGCAGGTGCCGTACCGGCAGACGGGCTTCAGATCGTTGTCCCAGACGTTGCCGCGCCAGATCATCTGGGGCCCGGCGAAGTAGTAGGCCGCGACGCCGTAGTAGCCGCCGGAGGGGAAGATCCCCTCCGGGTCTGGCCCCCCGGCGCAGGAGCGACCGCCGCTGCTGGGTTCGAACTTCGAGCGGCTGCCACAGCGCGCGAAGCGGTTGCCTTCCACCTTGGTCCAGCCGACCGGCGATTCGCTGTTCGCCTGCGGGTAGAGCAGGTAGCCGCCGCCCGCCAGGAGATTGTCGGTGACCACGAACTGGTTGCCGCCGCATCCCGCGGTGTCGCCGAAGACGGTCGCGGTCTGGTCCATCCGGTTGATCAGCGTGCTGTGTTCGACCCGTACGGCGCCGCCGCAGACGTAGATGTCCTCGTTGTGGGACCCGGGGTAGCTGCCGTCGACCAGGATGTAGTCGGCGACGAAGTGTCCGCTGCCCTCCCAGCAGGCGGCGCAACCGTGGAAGTAATCGCGCACGGCGACCGCGCCGGGTTCGTTGTAGTGGTTCCAGACGGCCGACTCCAGCGCGTTGCGGCGGTCACGGCCGGCGACCTCGGAGTCTTCGATCTTGAAGCCCGACGAGCCCTTTTCGAGCTGGATGGCGGCCGAGCCCTCGCCTCCTTCGGGGGGGCTGATGTAGGAGTCGACGATGGTCACGTCGCTGGCTTCGACGATGACCTTGCCTTCGATCCGCTTGCCGCTGATCACCGCGCCGTCGTCCGTGATCGTCATCGAGCCGGTCTTGGCGAGCTTGGTGCCGCGCGGGATGCCGACGTTGCCGGCGTCCGGGTAGCCGCAGCGGGCCGGGCGGGCGAAGCAGTCGGTCTGGTGGGCGCCGTGGCCAGAGCTACCCGCCGCCAGCAGGAAGACCGCGAACTGCAGGGTGCGCATGAAGGCGAAGGGGGAGATCACCGCGGGCCGGCCTTCAGCAGCGGCGTGAGCCGGTCGCGCGTCTCGGTCGCCGTGCGTCGCAGCCGAGGCCAGACGCTGCTGGTCGGGGCGGGGACGCCGGCGAGGTCGACGGTGCGCCGGGGAACGAGCCGGATCCGCGCCGGACCGCTGCCGCCGTCGACCCAGGCGCCGAAGGCGGTGGTCGGAGCGCCGTCGATGCTCCAGCCGGTGAGCTGCCCTTCCTCGTCGCGCGGCGCCGCCACGGTGAGCGAGTCGATCCCGGCGGGCAGCGGCACCGCGACCCGCTGGGCGAACGGGTGCACCTCGAGCTCGGCGCCGCGCCGCACGGTCGCCGTGTTGGAGGCCGCGATTTCACCCAGCGAGCACCAGTGCACGTCGCCGAGCCTATTGATGTGGGCAGCCGTCTCGGCGAGCAGATCGAGGCCGTCGGCGAGGTCGCCGTGGTGGCCGTAGACGACCAGTGGCTGGCCGAGATATCCGCGCAGGGCCAGCTCGGTGGCGCCGGTCAGGCCGAGTGGAACGCGCGGGATCACCGCGCAGCCGCCGGAGAACTCGCCGGGCTCCCATCCCGCCAGCGGCCGGCCCGGGGCGCCGTCGCGCCAGGGCAGCGGGTGGATCGCGCAGAGCGCGTCATAGCCGAGCGCGGCGAGGGCCGCGGCGGCACTGCGGGAGCAGAGGCCGTGCGGTGGGGTCATCACCCGGTCGATGCGGAGGCCGCTGCGCCGTTCGAAGTCGGCGGCGCGGGTGAGGGCCTGGCCGGCGACGGCCAGCGCGCCGCGCTCGTCCCGCAGCCGCAGCAGCTCGCCCGCGAGGTGGTTGTTGCCGTGCAGGGTCGCCGAGAGGCGGGCCGGATGGAGGCGGAAGAGCTCGACCGTCTCGGCGTTCTCGCGGCGCAGGTCGAGCGGGATCATCGCCATCGAGGCGTGATACCCATGCGCTTCGGCGCCCTCCAGCAGGCGGCGGAAGTCGATGAAGCCGTAGGTGGGGCGGCGCAGGTTCGGGTCGTCGAAGAGGAAAGTCGCGCGCAGGTGCGGCGGGGTCGGCACGGCGGAGTGGGCGCGCAGGAACTCGATCAGCGCGATCATCGCCAGGGTGCGCTCGTCGAGCAGCTCGCGCAGGCTCTGGTCGGGCCCGAGCTCGGGCAGCGCCGAGGCGACGCGGTCTACCGGCGGAGCGCCCATCCGGCGGGTCCAGACGGCGCGGCCGGCGGCGCTGGCGACCACTTCGCTTTCGGGGTCGGCTGCGTCGGGTCCGTCGAGCGGGTCCTCGAAGGCGAGGCCCTGAAGGATCCGGTCGAGCCCATCCACCCGCGACAGGGTCACGGCTCCGCCCCGGACAGGGCGCGGGAAGCCGCCGAGGACAAGGCTCGGGACGGCCTGACCGGTGCCCTCGGCCGAGCGCTCGCCGAAGTACACGGCCGCGTCCGGGGCCACGCCCTCGCGGGAAACGAAGGTGACCGGGTAGGCACGTTCCAGCGCCGCGAACAGGCGTGGCCGGGTGGCCGCGGCCGAGGCGGGCGAAACGAGCACCTGGATCGTCTGGTGCGGTTCGTCCATCAGGGAGACAACGGCCGCGTCGGCGCCGATCTTCCGTGGGCCGACGCGCAAGATCGGCAGTCCCTGGACCGTTTCTTCCTCGTGCAGCTAGGTCGGTACATGCGTGAGCTGTGGGGCCAGAAGATCGGCCTCACCCTGGCCGCTTTCGCCGCGACGCTCGCCGCGATGATGGTGCTCTTCCACGTCAGCTTCTTCCCGCCGGGGATCCACGGCAAGTCGCTCGACCTGGCCAGCGCCTCGACCGAGGTGGTGGTCGACACGCCGCGCTCGTCGATCGTCGACCTGCGCTCCGATACCTACAGCTACCTGGCCGAGACCAACCGGGCACTGCTGCTCGGCAACGTGATGGCGAGCCGGCCGGTCCGCAACTACATCGCCATCAACGCCGGGCTGCCGCCGGGCCGGATCCGCATCGAAGCTCCGGTGACGCCGGAACAGCCCCGCGTCGTCGCGGCCCCGAGCGAACAGCCGAAGACGTCCGACCTCTTCCGCTCACCCGACGAATATCGCATCAGCGTCGAGGCCAACCCGACCGTGCCGATCCTCGACATCTACTCCGAGGCGCCGACCGCGAGCAGCGCCGAAAGGCTCGCCAACGCCGCTGTCCAAGGGCTCGGCGATTACCTGCGCGGGCGCGCTCAGAGCGAATCGACGCCGCTGCGCGACAAGGTCAAGCTGAGCCAGCTCGGCCACGCCCGCGGTGAAGTCATCAACGAAGGCGCCAACCTGCAGCTGGCCGCCGCCGTCTTCTTCGTCGTCCTCTTCGTCGCCTGCACGCTGGTGATCTACATCTCGCGGGTCCGTCGGGGTTGGTCGGCGACCTCGGACCCGACCCCCGACCCGGCCTGAGATGGAGCTGCTGGCGATCCTGCGGGTGCTGCGGCGCCATCGCCTGGGCGTCGCGCTCGGCGCCCTGGTATCGGTCCTCGTCTTCATCCTCGCCGTCTATTCGGTCTCGCTGAGCCCGCCCTCGCTGACCCGTAAGACGAAGACCACCGGCGTCGCGGTCGACCAGGTTCTCGTCAACACGAAGAAATCGCTGGTTGCCGACGCGAAGGCGCGCGGGGTCGAATCGATCGTCGCCCGCGCCTCCTTCCTCGGCAACCTGCTCGCCGGGGAAGCCCCGCGCCGGGATCTCGCTCGGCGGCTCGGCGCGAAGCCCGCGGAGGTGGAAGTCCTGGGGCCCGGTGCCGGGACGCCGACGGTGAAGATCACCCTTGCCGAACAGGCGACCGAAGTCGCCAAACCGCACAGCCCCTATGTGGTCAGCGTGCAGGAAAACACCTCGCTGCCGATCCTGACGATCGAAACCGCGGCTCCCGACCCGGCGGCGGCGGGGCGGCTCGCGGACCTTGCCACGGCCGAGCTGATCCAACTGTCGCGCACCTCGCCGGTCTTCGTCGGCACCGTCGACGCCCAGCGCATCGGCGTCGCTTCTCAGGGGCCCAAGCTCTCCGGCGGCAGCCGCACCAAAGGCCTGATGATGGCGGTCTTCCTGTTCGTCGTCTGGTGCGCCGGGATCGTCTTCGTCGACGCCTTCCGGCGCCGCCGCGGCCGCCGCCCGAGGCGCCGGTCGGCCGGCGCGCTCGCCGGGGCGGCCGACTGAGATGGCGGCACGTCCCCCGGCGCTGCGCAGGCCGACGCTCGCCGGCCTGGTCCAGCGACCGCGGATCCTCAAGTACCGGGCGCTTTCGAGCGCGCGCCCCCAGGGCAGCCCGCCGAACGTGCTGCAGCCGGTCCTCTTCCTCGGCCCGGGACGGATCGTCCTCGGCCGGCAGGTGCAGTTCGGCTGGCCGGCCTCGCCGCTCTTCTACGCGGGCTACTGCCACGTCGAGGCGAGCGCGCCGGGGTCCTCGATCGAGATCGGCGACCGGACCGAGTTCAACAACAACCTCTTCGTCAAGAGTGAGGGGGCCGGGATCCGGATCGGACGTGACGGCCTGTTCGGCGCCCACGTCGAGATCTTCGACAGCAACTTCCACGATCTCGATCCGACTCGCCGCCGCGGCGGTAAGCCGCGGATGGCACCGGTGGAGATCGGCGACGACGTCTTCGTCGGCATGGGGGTGAAGATCCTCAAGGGCTCGACGATCGGCTCCGGCACGGTGATCGGCGCGGGCGCGGTGGTGACCGGGGCGATCCCCGCCGGCGTGGTCGCCGCCGGCAACCCGGCCGTCGTGGTCCGCGAGCTCTAGCGCCGCGCGGCCCTCAGGCCGCCGCGCTCCGGCGTCGAGGCGCGACGGAAGCGGGTGCCGAGGCGCGGGCGCCAGGGGATGATGCGGGCGAGCCCCGAGCGCTGCTCGCGCCAGACGGCGGGGAAGAGGAGGCGCAGGCCGACGAGGTAGGCGGGGATCGCGACGAGGGCGAGGCCGAGGAGCCAGGGGATCGCGGGCAGCCCGGCCGCGGAGAGGCCGATGCTCGCGGGCCAGCCCGCCGTCACCAGGCAGAGCGAGGCGACCGTGGCCGGGCCGATGTCGCTCCAGAGCCGCGCGAGCGGCGATTCGCGCGTCCCCCGCAGGATCAGGACGTAGCTGACCGCGAGGAAGACCGAGTGGACGACCGAGCCCGCGACCGCGACGGCGGCGATCCCATGACCGGCGACGATCAGGACGGCGACGCCGTAGGCGGCGAAGTGGGCGACGCCGTAGCCGAGCAGCGCCTTGGTGCGGCCGGTCGCCATCAACACCGTCCCGGCCGCGTCGATAGCCAGGACCGAGGCGCCACCGACCGCCAGGATCTGCACCGGAACGACGGCGCCGCTCCACTCGGAGCCGAAGCAGAACGGGACCAGCACGGGCGCGCCGATCGCCAACAGGGCGAGGAGCGGGAAGAGCGCGATCGTCAGCATCCGCGCCATCTGGCGGTGCAGGCGGGCCAGTTCGGCCTGGCCGTCGGTGCGCGAGAGGACCGGGAAGCCGACCTGGGTCATCACCACGCTGACCTTGGTCTGGTATTCGACCGCGAGCGTGTAGGCGCGGTAGTAGAGGCCGGTCTGGTACGCGCCGAGCCGGGCGCCGATGATCGCGTAGTCGACGTTGCTGAAGCCGATCCAGCTGACCGAGGCGAGCGAGAACGGTAGGCCGTAGTCGAGCAGTTCGCGGGCCGGGCGGCGGTGCAGGCGTGGCCGCGGCGGAGGGGCGCTGACCCCGGACAGGACCGCGGTGACCAGGGAGCCGGCGATCACGCCGAGGATCAGAGCCTCGCCGCTGAGGCCGGCCACCGCCAGCGCCACGGAGAGGCCGACCCGGGCGAAGGTCGAGGCGATTTCGATCTCGCTGAGCCGACGGAAGGCCATCCGACGGCGCAGCGTCGCCATCGGCACGACGCTGACCGCTGCGACCACGCAGAGCGGCGCCATCAGGTGGACGAAGAGGGCGGTGCGACCGCCGAAGACCGGGTTGACGACGACGCTCGCGATCAGCAGCGTCAGCAGGCCGAGCGCGACCCCGAGGCCGAGGCCGAGCGCCATCCCGGTCTCCTCGTCGGCTCGGGTCAGGACCTTGCGCTGGACCAGCGCCGCGCTAAGGCCGCCGGCGACGATCAGGAAGGCGACTTCCTGGGCGATCAGGGCGATCGCGTAGCGACCGAATTCGGCCGGGTCGATCAGCCGCGCGAGGACGACGATCGAGGCGAGCTGGAGCAGCTCGATCAGCGGCCGCGAGATAGCCGACCAGCGGACGCCGTGGGCGGCGGCGTCACTCAGCTTCTCGCGCGTGACGGCCGCGGCCTCCTCGGTCGCCGCGGTCGTGTCCTCGGCCGGCGTCACGGGCTATGACCGCTGTGGCGGGCCTGCGCGACCGGCGCGAGGAGGGCCCGCTTCGCGGCGACGAGGCCGCTCGAGAGAGGGCGCCGCATCGTCTCCGGGGTCGACAGCACCGCCGCCCAGATCAGCATGCGGGGGTTCGGCCGGCGGCGGAAGGAGCCGAGGAAGGCGCGTCGCGCGTCGTCCGCCCGGTCGAGGTCCGCCAGGCAGCGGCCGATGTTCGAGAGGTCGCGGGCTTCGACCCGTCGGACGACGGCGCGGCTGCCGGGCAGCGAGGCGTTGAAGCGGTGCACCTCCTGCTCTCGTTCGTGCATGCGCAGCAGGTTGTCGGAGAGCTGGCCGGCGTGGACCCGGTAGCGGACCAGCGTCGCCCGGTCCTGGAAGAAGACGGCGCCGGCGGCCAGCGCCCGCAGCCAGAAGTCATAGTCTTCGCAGGGCGAGGCGGCGCGGCGGAAGGGAGCCAGCCCACGCGCCAGGGAGAGCCGGATCAAGGCCGAGGAGACGCAGATCCGGTCGGCGCGGTAGAGCTCGCGGCGCAGGCGCCCGGGCTCCAGCAGTCCCTCGCCGGTGTACGACGTGTTGAAGGCGCCCTCCCTGGCGCCGAAGCGGCGGGCGCCGCTGAAGGCGACGTCGATCTCAGGGTGCCGGCGCAGGGCGGCGAGCTGCCGCTCGAGCTTGTCCGGCTCCCAGAGGTCGTCGGCGTCGCAGTTGGCGACGTAGTCGCAGCGGGCCTCCGCGATCGCCCGATCGAAGGCCGAGGCGAGCCCGCCGTTGGGCTGGCGGACCACCCGGATGGCGTCGCCGAACCCGGCCAGCACGGCCGGCGTGTCGTCGGTCGAGCCATCGTCGACGACCAGGACTTCGTCCGGCACCCGGGTCTGGGCGAGGATCGCCGCGAGCGTCGCCGCGACGTGGGCCTGACCGTTGTGGACCCGGACGACCGCGGCGACCGTCGGCTCGCTCATGCCGCTTCGGCGGAGCCGCGGTCGAGGGGGTTGCCGCTCGCCAGGCTGAGCCGGGCGAGGCCGCCGCCGAGGCGCGCGCCGACCGCGGTCGGCAGGCTCAGGAGCCCGACCCAGACCAGGGCCCGCAGATTGCCGTAGAGCGACTCCTCGCGCCAGTAGCGCAGGGCCCGGGCGATCTCGCTCCGGCCCTCGCGGGCGCGCCCTTCGTCGACGTGGGCGCGGCCGATGCGGAAGTGATCGGCGGCCATCGCCCGCGCCCCGAAGCCACCGTCGTCGAGCAGGTCCAGGTTCCAGGCGCGGACCTGGTGCAGGCCGGCGCGCGAGGCGGCGAGGTTGTTGGTGATGTTGACGTCGTGGGCGCGGTAGCGGACCAGCGTGCGGGGCTCGTAGAGGAACTCGACCTCGGCCCGCAGGCATTTGAAGAAGAACTCGGCGTCGTCGGCGATGAAGTCGGCGCGGAACCAGCCGATCCGGTCGAAGAGGTCGCGGCGGATCACCGTCGACGGCATGTTGATCGGATAGATCCGGAAGAGGTCGCGGAGGAAGGCCTGGCGGTCGAGCACGCCGGTTCCGCTCGGCCGCTCGTAGTCGCCTTCGAGGCGGCCGAAGAAGACGGCGTGGCCGAAGTGGACGCCGACCTCCGGATGGGCGGCGATCGCCTCGGCCTGCCACTCGAGCTTGCGCGGTTCCCAGATGTCGTCGGCTCCGGTGGGCGCGACGAAGTCGCCGGTCGATTCGCGGATCGCCCGGTTCATCGTGGTCGGGTAGCCGGCGTTCTCCTGGTGGAAGACGCGGATCTGCTCGCCGTAGGCGGCGAGGACCGCCGCGGTGCCGTCGGTCGACCCGTCGTCGACGACCACCACCTCGTCCGGCGGGCGGGTCTGCGCGAGGATGGAGTCGAGCGCCTCGGCGATCCACTCCTCCGCGTTGTAGGCGGCGATGCAGACCGAGATCGTCGGAGGGGGTCCTTCCATGCCCGAACAACGGTGGGGCGAAGGGAGAATTTGCGGATGAATCGGGGCCGACGACACGTTTATGAGCAGATGGTGAGACTTCTGAAAGGTCCTCGGTGACGGGTCTCGGCAGCGCCACGCGCCGCATGCTGGAGTGGGGGTCGGCGCAGCGTTCGGTCCGCCGTCGCCGGCCGCCGCGGCTACGCCGCGGGCCCGCGCGGCCGACGCCGCGGGTCTTCTACCTCTGCCCGGATTACCCGGTCCCGAGCGGTGGCATCCGGGTCATGTATCGGCACGTCGACCTGCTGAACGCGGCCGGGATCGAGGCCGCCGTCCTCCACCACACGTCCGGCTTCGCCTGTCGCTGGTTCGAGCACTCGACCCGCGTCGTCGCTGCCCCCGAGGTGGAGCTCGCGCCTAGCGACGTCCTCGTCGTGCCCGAGGTCTACGGCCCCTTTCTCGACCGCCTGCCGCGGGGGCCGCGGCTCGTCGTCTTCAACCAGAACGCCTACCTCACCTGGCAGCACCTGCCCGCCCGGAAACGCCCCCGCTACGGGATCTTCGAGGCCGCCCTGACCGTCTCCGCGGACAGCGCCGCGCTCCTCCGCTTCGCCTTCCCCGACCTGCCGGTGTCGATCGTCCCGAGCGCCGTCGATCCGGCGCTGTTCCACCCCGAGGCGGGGCCGGTGGGGCGGCGGATCGCGACGATGCCGCGCAAGCGGCCCGACGACCTGGCCCTGATCGAGCGCCTGCTGGAGGGCCGGATGGAGGGCTGGGAGCTGGTCCGGATCGAAGGCGCGAACGAGGTCGAGGCCGCCGCCGCGATGCGCGGGGCGCCGATCTTCCTCGCCTTGGGTCGGCGCGAGGGCTTCGGCCTGCCTGCCGCCGAGGCGATGGCCTCGGGCGCCTTCGTGGTCGGCTTCCCCGGCTTCGGCGGCCGCGAGATCTTCGACCCACGCTGCTCGGTCGCGATCGAGGACGGCGACGTCGGCGGCGCCGCGACGGCGCTGGACGCGGCGATGCGGCGCTTCGAGGCGGATCCCACGGCGCTCCGGGCCGACGGGGCGCGGGCGGCGGAGCTGGTCCGCGAGCGCTACGCGCCCGCCGCCCAGGCCGAGGCGGTGCGCGCCTTCTTCGCCGGCCTCGGCGTCTCCGGCTAGGTCGCGCGGGGAAGCGCTATGCGGGCGTGGGGACGTCCGAGCGATCCGCGTGCAGGGTCGCCGGCAGGGCCGGGTCCGCCGGCAGGGCAGGCGGCGTGGCCCGTTGCGGCGCCACGGGTCTCGTGGTCGCCGTCGGCACCCGGGCGACGACCGCCAACAACCCGAGGAGCACCATCAGCAGATACGGCGTGTGAGGGAACGACATGATGTCGAAGAGGACCGAGAGGACCAGGAAGGCGGTCGCGGCGGCGGCGACGGCAAGCGCCGGCCCCGCCCATTCGGGGCTGCGCGCGCGGATGATCGGGGCGGCGATGACGACCACCGCGATCAGCATCACGACGAAGGCGGTCAGGCCGACCAGGCCGGTTTCGACCAGGCGCATGAGCAGGTCGTTGTCGAGGATTCGATACGTGTTGTGCTCATAGGAGCCGTAGCCGCGACCCAGCGCCGGGTGGCTGAAAACGTCCGGGCGGATCGCGTCGTAGTCGGAGACGCGGTCGGAGACCGTCGCCACGCCGAGCCGGTTGGGCTTGAACTGGTCGATGATCCCTTGCAGCGCGTGCGGCGCCAGGACCGGGATGCCGATCAGCATCAGGGCGCCGAGCGGCGCCAGCTTCAGCATCTCGCGGCGGCGGAAACCGATCAGGACGAGGAGGATGGCGAGCGGCGCCAACAGGGCGCTCTTGCGGTAGGTGGCGATCATCGCGCCGAACATCACGCAGACGGCGAACGCGTAGAGGATGCGGCTGCGGGTCTTATTCGATTCGAGCAGGCGCACCAGCGCGATCGGCAGGGCCATCGAGAGCATCGCCACCGTCTCGAGGCTGATTTCGGCGGGGCCGATGATCGCCCGTCGCCCGATTTCGTCGACTTCGCCGCCCGCCCCGGCGATCGAGATCGTCGCCGGGAAGATCTTGCCCGACCACTCGTAGAAGAGGTTCGTGCCGTAGTGGTACTCGTAGATCAGGCCGACCCCGCAGACCGAGGCCATGAAGACGAAGAAGGTGAGGTAGGCGCGCACCTCCGTCGGCCGCACGACGCTGGCGACGATCAGGAAGAGGGTGAAGAAGGCGAGCAGCAAGGTGATCTTTTTGATCGCCACGCCGAGCTCCAGCGTGTGGTCGAGGTAGACCGCGTTGACGACGACGCTGAGCGTCGCGACCGCGACGAAGACGGCGACGGCGGCGTGGACCCGGCCGAAGCGCCAGCGTGGCGCCGACCGCCCGCCCGCCGCCATCGCCAGGATCCAGATCAGCGCGATCAGAGGCAGCAGGACGCGGTCGAGTTTCAGTTCGACCGGCAGCGAAGAGCTGAAGGTGACCCCGTTGATCGGGACCAGCCAGAGCATCGCGATGAACAGGGCGATCGACCAGGGCAGGATCCTTGTCGTGTGCGGCCAGTCGTCGCGGGCCGGGCGGGGCGCCGTTTTGCCGGTTTGGGGCGCCGGCTTGCCGGCCGCCCGCCAGCCGCGCAGCGCCTCGACCCCGAGGTAGAGCAGGCCGAAGGTGACCGCGAAGACGAGGACGAAGGTGAGCAGGAAGATCTCCTCCGGGACGTGCGACTCGAGCGCGCCGCCGCGAGTCTGACCGAGGCGGTGCACGATCACCGGGAAGGTGTGGTTCTCGCCGACGAAGTCGCCCGCGCGCGCCATCCGCCGCAGTTCGGCATTGGCGGCACCGATCGTCGCGGACGCCAGTTCCCCCGCCTGCGCCGGGGTCGGCGCCTGGGCGTAGATGTCGAAGATCGGCTGGCCCGGGCGCGGCTGGATGTCCAGCTTGAAGGATGCCTGGGACTGGAGGATCTCGTGGGCCCGGCGCACGTTGCCGGGTTCGGTGAACGCCTCGGGGACGCCCATGCCGATATCGGTGTCGGCGGTGACTTCCTCGGCGGGGACGCCCAGGGTCGCGGCGATCCGTTCGATCACCGCCGTGCTGGAGATCAGGTTGGCGACCAGCTCGGAGCGCTTTGCCTGGCCTTCCAGGGCGGCGCCGGCGCCGAGTCGTTGCGGCGGGTCGACCGAGACCATCGCCCGGGTGACCACCGCCGCCTGCCCGAGCGGCTTTTCGTGGATGCTCGGCGGCAGCAGGCTGATGCTGAGGATCGAGGAGAAGGCGGCGATCGTCGCGAAGACGGCGGCGATCGCCGCGAAGGCGGTGAGCCGGCGGCGCCGGGTGAGTCTCGGGTGAGGGAGCTTGGCTTGCATCGGTCGGGGTGCCGGATGCACCGGCGCTGCCCAAACAACGCGGCGAGGTCCCGTCCACTTGCTCGTGCGAAAGAATCTTTACGCGCAAGGCTCGCGGTTCCCGGCCGTTGGTAGGGCATGGCGGACGCGACCCCCAGACTGCTGCTGGTCAGTCCGGTCTTCGACGAGGAGGCCTACCTGGAACGGATCGCGCGGGCCTTGGCGGCGCAGACGGTGCCGCCGACGCGCTGGATCGTCGTCGACGACGGCTCCGGTGACGACACCCTCGCGATCGCCCGCCGGCTGGCTGGGGAGATCGCCTTCATGGAGGTGATCGCCTCCGACCGCGACGAAGAGGTCGATGGTCCCGACAAGCTGGCGCTGGCCCGGGAGGCGCGTGCCTTCAACCGCGGCCTCGCGCACGCCGGCTGGCGCGCCTACGATTTCATCGGCAAGCTGGACGGCGACGTCGAGTTGCCGCCGGACTGGTTCGCGCAGCTCCTGGCTCGCTTCGACGCGGATCCCGGTCTCGGACTCGCCGGCGGGCGCTTGGTCGAGGCCGGCGGCGACGGGCACTGGCATCGGCTCGAGATCCCGGCCCATCACGTCCACGGCGCCGTCAAGCTCTATCGCCGCGAATGCCTCGAGGCGATCGACGGCATCCCCGAGCGGCTCGCCTGGGACACGATCGACGAGACCTACGCGCGGATGCGCGGCTTCGGCACCCGCTCCTTCGATGACCTCGAGGCGCGCCACCACCGTCCGTATGCCTCCGCCGACGGTCGCCTCCGCGGCCGCGCGCGCCACGGCGAGTGCGCCTGGATCCTCCACTACGGCCCGCTCTGGGTGGTGATGCGGTCGGCCAAGGTCGCCCGCAGCTCGCCGCCGATCGCGTCCGGGGCGGCGTTCCTCTACGGCTACGGACGGGCCGCCGCGACCGGCGTGCCGCGGGTCGAGGACCCTGAGTTCCGCCGCTTCACCAGGGCCGAGCTGCGCGACCGCGTGCGGCGGGCGTTCACCCGCCACTCGGCGGATGGGGATCCGCGACGCAAGATCGACGGTCGCCCTGGCGTTGCTTCCCCAGTGGTCCCAGCCGTCGGACGCCCCCGACAGAAGGAAGAGATGGTTTATGGACGAGATCGCCAACACTGACCTCAAGCCGGCTCGCGCGGGGAGGATCGCCGGGAAGCGGATGCTCGTCACCGGCGGCGCAGGCACCATCGGCTCGACCCTGGTCGACCAGCTGATCGAAGCGGGAGCGGCGGAGGTGGTCGTGCTCGACAACCTGGTGCGCGGTCGTCGCGCCAACCTCGAGTGGGCCGGCGACAACGGGAAGGTCACGCTGGTCGAGGGCGACGTGCGGGACCGGGGCCTCGTCCGTGAGCTGACGGTCGGGACCGATGTCGTCTTCCACCAGGCCGCGATCCGCATCACCCAGTGCGCGGAGGAGCCGCGGCTGGCCAATGAAGTCCTCGTCGACGGCACCTTCAACGTGGTCGAGGCGGCCGCCGAGGCCGGCGTGCGCAAGGTGATCGCCGCCTCCTCGGCTTCCGTCTACGGGCTCGCCGAGCAGTTCCCGACCCGCGAGGACCATCACCCTTACGCGAACGACACCCTCTACGGCGCCGCCAAGGTCTACAACGAGGGCCTCCTGCGCAGCTTCCACCAGATGAAGGGCCTCGACTACGTGGCGCTGCGCTACTTCAACGTCTACGGGCCCCGCATGGACGTGCACGGCCTCTACACCGAGGTGCTGGTGCGCTGGATGGAGCGGATCGCCGACGGCAAGCCACCGCTGATCTTCGGCGACGGCCTGCAGACGATGGACTTCGTCTGCGTCCCCGACATCGCCCGCGCCAACGTGCTCGCCGCCGAAGCCGACGTCACCGACCGCGTCTACAACGTCGCCAGCGGCACCGAAGTAAGCCTCCGCGGCCTGGCCGAGGCGCTGCTGCGGACGATGGGCTCCGACCTCGACGTGGAGTTCGGCGAGGCGCGCGCCGTCAACGGGGTGACCCGGCGGCTCGCCTCGACCGAGGCGGCGGCGCGCGACCTCGGCTTCCGCGCCGAGATCGGGCTCGAGGAAGGCCTCGCCGAGCTCGTCTCCTGGTGGCGCGCCGAGCGGGCCACCACGACCCCGGCGCTCGCCGGCTCAGAGGCGCGGTGATGGACGTCCCGTTCGCCAAGCCCTACCTGACGGGCGGCGAGGCCGAGGCGGTCGCCGCGGTGATCGCCTCCGGCTGGCTCACCCAGGGCCCGCGGGTGGCCGAGTTCGAGCGCGCCTTCGCCGGTCGGGTGGGCGCCGCCGAGGCGGTCGCCACCACCAACTGCACGACCGCGCTGCAGCTCTCCCTATATGTCTCCGGGGTCAGACCCGGCGACGAGGTGATCGTGCCGTCGCTCTCCTTCGTCGCCACCGCCAACGCGGTCTGGCAGTGCGGCGCGACGCCCGTCTTCGCCGACATCGACCCGGCGACCTGCAACCTCGACCCGGACGCGGTCGAGCGGGCGATCACGCCGCGCACCAAGGCGGTGATGCCGGTCCACCAGGTCGGCCTGCCCGCCGACATGGACGCCTTCGAGATCCTCGCCGCCCAGCACGGGCTGACGATCGTCGAGGACGCCGCCTGCGCGATCGGCGCCGAGCACCGCGGCCGTCCGATCGGCAGCCTCGGCCACCTCGCCTGCTTCTCGCTGCACCCGCGCAAGGTCATCACCTGCGGGGAGGGCGGGATGATCACGACCCAGGACCGGTCCGTCGCCGAGCGCCTGCGCCGGCTCCGCCAGCACGCGATGGACAAGTCGGCGCTCGACCGGCACGCGGCGAAGACGGTCGTCGTCGAGCACTACCCGGAGCGCGGCTGGAACTCGCGCATGACCGACCTGCAGGCCGCGGTCGGGCTGAAGCAGCTGGAGGTGCTGGACGAGATCCTCGTCGAGCGCCGTCGCCTCGCCGAGCGCTACAACGAGCTGCTGGCGTCGATGCCGACGCTGGAGACCCCGACCGAACCGAGCTACGCCCGCCGCACCTGGCAGTCCTACGCGGTGAGGGTGCGGCCGGACTCGCACCTCGACGCCGCGGCCCTGATGGACGCGCTGCTGGCGAACGGGGTGGTGACGCGCCGCGGCATCATGGCGATCCACCGCGAGGAGAGCTATCGCGGCACGACCGCGATCCTCCCGCACACCGAGGCGGCGGCTGACGAGATGGTGCTGATGCCGCTGTTCCCAGGGCTCTCGGACGAGCAGCAGGATTACGTCGTCGACCGGCTCGGCGTCTTGACCGGGGCGGTGATCCGAGCGTGACCACGAAGACGGCCAAGGGAGAGGCCGATCGTGTCGCGGGCGTGCAGGTCGACACCTCGCGGATCTCGGAGGTCGCGATGCGCGTCCTCGACGTCTTCGGCTCGGCGGCGCTGCTGCTCGTGCTCTCGCCGCTGTTTCTGGTCGTCGCGATCCTCGTCCGCCTCGACTCGCGCGGCCCGGCGATCTTCCGCCAGGAGCGCATCGGCCGCGACCTGAAGCCCTTCCAGGTCGCCAAGTTCCGCACGATGCGCCAGGACGTCGCGGCCGATCCGCATCGCCGATACGTCGAAGAGATGATCCGCAAAGAGGCGTTCGACGCGAAGGGCGAGCAGAAGCCGATGGCGAAGCTGCAGGGCGATCCGCGGGTGACCAAGGTCGGCGGCTTCCTGCGTCGCAGCTCGATCGACGAGCTCCCGCAGCTATGGAACGTGCTGCGCGGCGACATGTCGCTGGTCGGGCCACGGCCGCCGATCCAGTACGAGGTCGACGCCTATCCGGCGCGCGCGTTTCGTCGCTTCGCCGTGCGTCCGGGCTTGACCGGCCTCTGGCAGGTGCGCGGCCGGAGCCTCGTCACCTTCCAGCAGATGATCGACTTCGACGTCGAGTACGTCGAGCGACGCTCGTTCTTGCTCAACCTGAAGATCCTGCTGCTGACCGTCCCGACCGTCCTGCACGGCAAAGGCGCCGAGTGAGCGCCGCCGGCGCTGGCCGGCGCGCGCTCCTGATCAGCGAGAACGCCCCGGTCCCCGGCGATCGGCGGGTCTGGAACGAGAGCCAGGCGCTGGCCGAGGCAGGCTGGAGCGTGGCGGTCGTCTGCGCCGCCGCGGAGGATCGCGACGAGGCGCCGACGGAGACGATCGAGGGCGTCGAGATCCACCGCTATCCGCTGTGCCCGGCTGCCGGCGGCGCCGACTACGGCCGCGAGTACGGGCAGGCGCTGTGGCGGATCCGAGCGCTGGTCCGCGAGCAGGTCGCGATCGCCCCTCCCGACGTCGTCCACACCGCCAACCCGCCCGACTTCCTGCTGCTCGCCGCGCGCTCGGCGCGGGCGGCCGGGGCGGCCTTCGTCTTCGACCACCACGACCTGATGCCGGAGCTCTTCCGCACGCGCTACCGGCGCGCCGGCCTGCCCTGCAAGGCGCTGCGGGCGATCGAGCGGCGCGCGATGCGGAGCGCCGACGTGGTCATCTCCACCAACCACTCCTACCGGCGCCTGGCGCTCGGACGGGGCGGCGTGGACCCGAAGAACGTCTTCGTGGTGCGCAACGGGCCCGACCTCGAGTCCTTCACGCCGCTGGCGCCCGATCCCGGGCTGCGCGGAGGCAAGCGTTTCCTGCTCGCCTACCTGGGGATGATGGGGCCGCAGGACGGCATCGACCACGCCGTCAAGGCGCTCGCCGAGCTCCGTCGCCGCCGTGACGACGACTGGCGGGCGATCCTGATCGGGGAGGGCCCGGTGAGGCCGGAGATGGAAGCACTGGCCGCCGGGCTGGGCATCGGCGAGGCGGTCGAGTTCGCCGGCTGGCGCGGCGATGAAGACATCCGCCGCATCCTCTCCAGCGCCGACCTCTGCCTGGCACCCGACCCGCCCAGCCCCCTCAACGACGTGTCGACCATGATCAAGGTCCCGGAGTACATGGCGATGGACAGGCCGATCGCCTCCTACGACCTGGCCGAGACCCGCGTCTCCGCCGGCGACGCCGCCGCCTACGCGGCCCCGAGCCCCGAGGCGCTGGGCGCCCTCTGCGACGAGCTGCTGAACGACCCGGCGAGGCGGGACGAAATGTCCCGCATCGCCGCCGCGAGAATCCCCGAGCTCTCCTGGCGGCACTCGGCCGAAGTGCTGCTCGAAGCCTACGAGCGCGCGCTCGAAGTCCGCCGCGGCCGCTGAGCCGGGCAGTTCACGGTGCTTCGGGCGGCTCGAAGGAGGCGACCGCCTCGGCGACGCGGGCGATCTGGGCGTCGTCGATCGTCGGGAAGATCGGGAGCGAGCAGATTTCGGCGGCCAGGCGCTCGGCGACCGGGAGGCTTCCCGGGCCTTGGCCGAGGTCCGCGTAGGCGGGCTGGAGGTGGATCGGGGTGGGGTAATGGATGGCGCTCGCGACGCCTTCGGCGTCGAGGTGCTCGCGGAGGGCGTCGCGGTGCCCGCTGCGCACCACGAAGAGGTGGAAGACGTGATCGCCGTGGGCGCTCACCGGGGCCGGCACGATGACCGGGCTGTCGGCGAGGGCCCCGCACAGCGCCGCCCCCGCGTCGCGGCGGCACTGGTTGGCGTCGTCGAGCCGTCCCAGCTTGATCCGCAGGATCGCCGCCTGGAGGGCGTCGAGGCGGTCGGTCCGGGCCGGCATCTGGTGGCTGTGGCGTTGGCCCTCGCCGTGCGAGCGGAGCAGTGTCACCTGGGCGGCGAGGCCGTCGTCGTCGGTCACCAGGGCGCCGCCGTCCCCCCAAGCTCCGAGGTTCTTGGTCGGGTAGAAGCTGAAGCAGCCGGCATCCGCGAGGGAGCCGACCGGGCGGCCCTTGTAGCGGGCGCCGTGCGCCTGGCAGGCGTCCTCGACGACGCGGATGCCGCGCTCGCGGCAGAGCGCCAGCAGCGGGTCCATGTCGACCGGGCGGCCGAAGAGGTGGACCGGGATCACGCAGCGGGTGTCGTCGGTGAGCGCCGCCTCGACTGTCGCCGCGCTCAGCAGCGCGGTGTCCTCGTCGACGTCCACGAGCACCGGCCTCGCGCCGACCGCGCTCACCGCCTCGGCGGTCGCGATGAAGCTGTTGGCGGGCACGACGACCTCGTCGCCGGGGCCGATGCCGAGGCCGCGCAGGGCGAGCTCCAGCGCCGCGGTGCCGGAGGAGACGCCGATCGCGTGGCGCGCCCCGCACCAGCCGGCGAAGTCGGACTCGAATCCTTCGACGTGGGCGCCGAGCGTGAAGGCGCTGTGGGCGGCGACGTCGGCCACGCAATCGAGCAGCTCCGCCATCAGCTCCGGCTCGGCGTTGTCGAGCCGGGTGAACGGAACCGTGGTCGCCGCCGCGGCGCCGGGAGTCAAACTCCCGCCTCCTCGGCGGGTCGCCCGTCGGCGATCGCCAGATTGAGGTCGTTGAACACGGCGACCGCCTCCTTTCGCGAGTGGACTCCGAATTTGGTGAAGACCGATGCCATATGGCTTTTGATCGTGCTTTCGGCGAGGACGAGGCTCCTGGCGATCTCGGCGTTGGTGAGCCCCTCGCAGCAGAGGCTCAGAACCTGGCGCTCGCGGTGGGAGAGGTAGGGCCGCTCGACCCCGGCGCGCAGGTTGCGCGGCACCACCGACTGGCCGCTTTCGACCGCGCGCAGCGTCGGGATCAGTGCCTGGAGGAGCTCCGGCTCGAAGACCAGGGCGTCGGCGCCCGCGTCGAGCGTCCGCCGTACCGCGGTGGCGGTGACGCGCGGGGAGACGACGACGATCGCCGCCCCCTTCGCCGCCCGGCTCAGCTTGCGCAGCTCGGTCACCTCGGTCGGCCGGTCCACGTCGCAGGCGACGATCAGGACCGTCGACTCGTCGACCCGCTGACCCCCGAGCGCGGAGGCGTCGAGCATCGCCGCCGGCCGCTGGCCGACCTCGCCGAGCGCGCCGCTGATCAGGGCACGCGCGCGGGCGTCCGTGGCGATGACGAGGACGCGGGTAAGTCCGCCGTGCAGCGAATCGGCAGGGGCGCCGGGTGGGTTCTCGACGAGAGACATACCCATTCAACGGGCGCTGCGCCTGCCTGCTTCCACGCGCGGGAGAAGAATTCGACTCAGTCTCAGCGAGGGCCCCGCAAGCGGCCCCGCCGTCCGCCCGTTCACTTACCGTGAGCAACGCTCCCGCCAACGACGCACCGCATCGCCTGCTGCACGATGTCGTGCTCGGCGAGGGTGTCCAGATCTTCTCCTTCGTCAACCTCTACGGCTGCCGGATCGGCGACCGGACCCGGATCGGGACCTTCGTCGAGATCCAGCGCGGGGCCACGATCGGCACCGCCTGCAAGATCCAGAGCCACACCTTCATCTGCGACGGGATCGAGATCGGCGACCGCGTCTTCGTCGGCCACGGCGTCACCTTCGTCAACGACAAGGAACCGCGGGCGACCGGCGCCGGCGGAGCGCTGCAGACCGAGGACGACTGGGACCTGCAGCGGACCGTGGTCGAGGACGGCGCCTCGATCGGCTCCGGCGCGACGATCCTCGGCGGGGTGCGGATCGGCCACGACGCCCTGGTGGGGGCGGGCGCCGTGGTCACCCGCGACGTGGCGCCGGGGGAGACCGTGGTCGGCAACCCCGCCCGGCCGTTGGTGGCGTCGAATCCGTAGCGGCGAGTACAGGATCCGTCCGCGAGCCGTCGCGGCAGTCCACATGCAGTTGTGAAGTCCTTGCGACCGGCCGCCGACCGTTCTATTTATGGTGTTTGCCGTGGAAACCGAGCAGGGGCCTGGCCTGTCGCGAGATTCCCCTCGGTTAGATCTCGGGTGGACCGCGCCCCTGGCCCTCACGGCGGCGGTCGGGGTACTGATCTGCTCGGTCGCCAACGCCTTCGCGCGAGCCGGGAGCGAACCGACCGAGGTCGTCTTCTGGCTCGGCGTCCTGCTGATCGCCGCACCGATGTTCTACCGGCTCAGCTCCAGCAAGGCCACCGCCGGCGAGCGACTCGCCCTGGTGGCGTTGCTGGGACTGGCCCTCTTCGGCGTCAAAGTCGTGCGCGACGCGCCGATCTTCACCTTCTCCGACGAGTTCGTCCACGCCTACAACGTGCACCAGATCGAGGTGCACCACCACCTCTTCCACGAAAACCCGATCATCGCCGTCACCGCTCGCTACCCCGGTCTCGAGGGCGCGACCTCGGCGCTGACGATGCTCACCGGGATGTCGACCTATGCCGCCGGGACGATCATCGTCGCCGTCGCCCGGGTGGTCTTCGTCGCCGCCCTCTTCCTACTCTTCGCCCGGGTCGGCAACTCGTCCCGTGCCGCCGCGCTCGGCGTTGCCGCCTACACCGGCACCTCCAACTTCCTCTACTGGAACGTCCAGTTCTCCTACGAGTCGCTGGCCCTGCCACTCTTCGTCTTCGTCCTGCTGGCGGTGGCCGAACGCGACGCCGCCTGGCCCACCTCGCGCCGCGCCTGGGCCGTGGTGATCGTCCTCGGCAGCGCCGCCGTCGTCATCACCCACCACATCACCTCCTACGCGCTGGTCGTCTCGCTGGTGGCGCTGGCGGTGCTCTACCGGGTGCTGAAGGTGAAGCGACCCAACCCCTGGCCGTTCGCCGCGGCCGCGGCGGCGATGTGCGCCGCCTGGCTGGTCGTCGCCGCCCATCAGACCGTCGGCTACCTCTGGCCGGTGATCAGGGGCGCGATCGAATCGACGCTGGAAACCGCCTCCGGCGGGGCGCCGCCGCGGACCCTCTTCCACTCGAGCGCCGGCAAGGTCGGCGGGACGCCGCTCCCGGCGCGCGCCATCGCCCTGCTCGCGGTCGGCCTGCTGGCGGTCGGCCTGCTGGTGGGGCTGCGCCGCATCTGGCGTGAGAGGACCTGGCGCGAGCCGTTCCCGCTGCTCTTCGTCATCGCCGCCCTCGGGTTCTTCGGCGCGCTGGCGCTGCGCTTCGCGCCGGCGGCGTGGGAGACCGGCAACCGCGCCGGCGAGTTCCTGTTCCTCGGCCTCGCGTTCGTCGTCGCGGCCGCCGCCATCTGGTTCCTGCGCTCGCGCGAGAGCACGGTCCGCAGGCGGGCCATGGTCGCCGCGGCGCTCAGCGTCCTGCTGGTCGGCGGCGCGATCTCCGGCTGGCCCTGGGACATCCAGCTGAGCAAGCCCCTGGCGATCACCGCCGCAGGGTCGAAGATCGAATCCGAACCGGTGGCCTTCGCGCGCTGGGCCCGCCGCCACCTGCCCGACGACGGCTTCGCCGCGACCCAGGCGGACGCGCGCCTGCTGCTGGAACCGGGCGGGCTGCGGGCGATGACCGGCTCCAGCCCCGACATCGAATCGGTGATCTCGCGGCCGTACCTCGAAGACTGGCACCTGCCCCTGCTGCGCGAAAACCACCTCCGCTTCGTCGTCGTCGATGACCGCGCGGTCGCCTCCGACACCCTCCGCGGCTACTTCTTCACCGTCCCCGGCGAGCTGGAAACCAGCGTGCTCCCGCCGGGGGTGACCGACAAGTTCCGGCGCCTGCCGCTGGGCAGTCTCTGGGACAGCGGGCACATCGTCGCCTTCGACACGGAGAACAGGCCATGACGCGCGACCGGGGGCTCTTCTACGCGGTCCTGCTCGCCATGGTCTGCGGGGTCGTCGCGGTGTTGGCGCCGTGGGTGCCGCTGCGGGTGATCGCCGCCCTGCCGCTGGCCTTCTTCCTGCCCGGCTACGGGCTGACGGCGGCGACGTTCGGCCCGGCGCGGCTCGACCGCGGCCGCGAGCTCCTGCTGGCCTTCGCGCTGAGCCTCGTCCTGCTCGCCTTGGGCGGTCTGGTGCTGAGCGCGTTCGGCATCTACGCCGGCACCTGGGCGCTGCTCCTCGTGCTGCTCACCGCCGCCGGTTGCACGGTCGGCACCGTCCGCCTCGCCACGTCGGCCGCGCCTTTGACGCGCAAGCCGCCACCGCGGCCGCGGTGGCGCCTGCGCCGGCGCGACGGCGCGATGGCACTCGCGGCGATCGCCATCGCCGCGGTCGCGGTGATCCTGTCCCAGGTGTCGTTCAAGGCCGGGGACGCCGAGGGCTACACGGCCCTCTGGATGCTGCCGGGACGCGGCGGGACGTCGGTCGAAGTCGGCGTCTCCAGCGCCCAGCAGACGCCCTGGTCCTACGTCCTCGACGTGCGTCCGGCGGGCGGCGGCCCGATCGTCAGGTCCTTCCACCTCGATCCCGGCGACGAACAGGTCTTCCGGCTGCGCCTCCCGGCCGGCTCCGGCGACGAACCGCTCCGCGTGACCGCCTCGCTGTACCGCGAAGGGGAGCGGGGCCGGCCCTACCGCCAGGTCGTCGACTGGGTCTCGCCGGGGGAACCGACTTGAGCGAGGTCGGCACCGGACTGCCCGCGGTCGACATCGTCGTCGTCAACCACAACTACGGCCGCTATGTGGCGGACGCGGTGCGGAGCGCCTGCCGGCAGACCCACCCCGACGTCAAGGTGATCGTCGTCGACGACGGGTCGACCGACGAGTCGCGCGACGTGCTCGGAGGCCTCGACGGGGAGGTCGAGGTGTTGCTGAAGGAGCGCGGCGGGCAGGCCTCGGCCCTGAACGTCGCGCTCGAGCGCTGCCGCGGCGACGTCCTCCTGATCCTCGACGCCGACGACCTCCTGCGCCCGCGGGCGGCGGAGCGGGTCGCGGCCGCCTTCGCCGCCGACGCGAGGCTCTCCAAGGTCCAGTTCCCGATGGCGATCGTCGACGCCGACGGTCGTCCCACCGGCGCCACCAAACCGGCCGGGCACCTGCGCGCGCCGACCGGGGACCAGCGGCGCGCCGAGCTCGCCTTACCCTTCGACCTCCCCTGGCTGCCGGGAGGGGGCACCGGCTTCCGCACCGGTCAGGTACGCGACATCCTGCCGATCCCGACCGACGACTATCCCCGGACCGGCGCGGACTGGTACCTCGTGCACCTGACCGCGCTGCTCGGGGACGCGGCGCTGCTCGACGAGGTCTGCGCCGAGTACCGCGTCCACGGCGGCAACGCCTACGAACTGGAACGCGACGCGCTCGACCTCGACCACGTCCGCGAGTCGATCGCCTTCGCCGCCGTCACCACCCGCTCGCTGGAAGCCCTGGCCGACCGCCTGGGGATGGAGCGTCCGCACCCGATCCTCTCCTACTCGGACCTCGCCAACCGGCTCGTCTCGCTGAAGATCGAGCCGCGCCGCCACCCGGTCGCCG
Source organism: Solirubrobacterales bacterium (assembly GCA_051986435.1). Classification (GTDB taxonomy): domain Bacteria; phylum Actinomycetota; class Thermoleophilia; order Solirubrobacterales; family 70-9; genus VAYN01. Next base: position 42,437 of record JBPYFM010000177.1, read on the forward strand.
GCGACCGTCCCGGGGCTCTCCTCGGCGCCGCGATCCGCGCCACCCGCCGCCGCTTCGACGTGACCGCGCCGATGAAGGCGGTGCTGATCGCCTGGTTCGCGCTGGAGGCGGCGGCGCCCCGCCGACTCGCGCGACCGCTCGCCGAGCTCTTCCTCTTCCCGGGTAGGCGGACGGCGGTCAACCGCTTGCTCGCGCGGCTGCAGCGCCGACCACGCCCCCCGGCCTGGCAAAGTTGACCCCGACTTGCGGATCCTGATCGCCACCGACCACTACCCGCCGTTCATCGGCGGGGCCCACCGCCAGGCGCGGCTGCTCGCCTCCGGCATGGCCCAGCGCGGGCACGACGTCGCCGTGGCGACGGTCTGGCACGGCGGCCTGCCGGGCCTCGATTGGGAAGACAACGTCTCCGTCCACCGGCTGCGTCAGGTGCGGACCGCGGTCCCCGCCTTGATCCGGGACGAGAGCCAGCGCCACCAGCCGCCGTTCCCGGACCCGATCACGGTCGGCGGCCTGCGCCGCCTGATCAAGAGCTTCGAGCCGGACGTCATCCACGCCTACGGATGGCTCGCCTTCTCGGTCGCGATCGCGCTCGGCAGGCGCCGGGTCCCGCTGCTGATCTCGGCCCGCGACTACGGCTACTTCTGCGCCAACCGCACGCTACTGCGCAAGGGAGAGCCGTGCTCGGGCCCGGCGCCGGTCAAGTGCGCGAGCTGCGCGAGCGAGTACTACGGCCCCGGCAAGGGCCTGACCGCGACCGCGGGCGTGTACGCCTGTCGGCCACTCCTCGCGCGCAAGATGACCGGCCTGCACAGCGTCAGCACCTTCGTCCACGACGTCACCATCCGCCATCTGTTCGGACCCGACGGTCCGCCGGACGGGCTCGTCCAGGTGACGATCCCGAGCTTCCAGGACGCCGCCACCGACGCGGCCGGCGACGGCGACGGGATCGGCGAGTACCTCGCCCGGCTGCCGCAGGAGCCGTTCGTCCTCTACGTCGGTGCCTTCCGCAAGGTGAAGGGCCTGGAAACGCTCTTCGGCGCCTACCGGCGGCTCGAGTCGCCGCCCCCTCTGGTTCTGATGGGCACGTTCGAGCGCGACTCGCCGCGCGACTTCCCGCCCGATGCGATCGTCCTCACCGACGTCCCTCACGCCGCGGTGATGGCCGCCTGGGATCGGGCGCTGTTCGGCGTGATGCCGTCGCTGTGGCCGGAGCCGTTCGGCTCGACCGTCGCCGAGGGGATGATCCGCGGCAAGCCGGTGATCGGCACCACGCTCGGCGGCCACGTCGACATGATCGGCGACGACGCGGGGATGCTCGTCCCGCAAGGTGACGTCGCCGCCCTCGCGCAGGCGATGGCGGTGCTGATCGCCGACCCGGCGCGGCGCGAGCGCTACGGGCTGGCGGCGAGGGCGCGCGCCCGCGACTTCTCCGCGTCCTCGGTCGTCCCCCGCTTCGAACGGGCCTACCGGGACGTGATCGCGGCCGTATGAAGGTCCTTCTTGTCGCCCCCGTGCCGCCGGACGCGGGTGGCGCCGGCGCGATCCCGGTCCTGCTGCACGCCGAGCTGGTCGGCCTGCGGCGGCTCCACGAGGTGACCCTGGTGACGGCGGTGGGCGACGACCCCGGCGAAGCCGAGGCGGTGGCGCGGCTGGAAGGCGAGGTCGAGGTCCATGCGGCCGATCGGCGGCGGCCGCCGCCGGGCCGGCGCCGGCGCCGGCGCCAGGCACGGATGGCCGCGCGCTGGGCGCGCGGCCGTTGGCCGTGGCGGACGGTCTGGTACGCCGACCCCGGGATCCAGTCGATCCTCGACCGGCTCGCCCCCGAGCGGCGCTTCGACGTGGTCGCGGTCGAGGACAGCGCGATGTCGGTGTTCCGTTACCCGGCCACGACGCCGACGGTCTTCACCCACCACGAGGTCCTGCGACCACGGCCGCCGCGGCGGCCGCCGGCGCATCCCGCGGGCTGGCCCGGCTGGGCGTTCGGCGAGCTCGACTGGCGGCGCTGGCCGCGCTTCCAGGTCGACGCGTGGCGCCGCTTCGACCGGGTCCAGGTGTTCAGCGGCCGTGACGCCGAGGCGCTTGCCTCGCTGGCTCCGGAGGTCGCGCCGCGGGTCCGGGTCGACCCGTTCGGGCTGGAGCTGCCGGCGCCGGCCGACCCCGCCATGGAGGAGGCCGGGACGATCCTCTTCGTCGGCAACTTCGCCCACCCGCCCAACCGCGACGCGGCGCTCTGGCTGGCGCGCGAGATCATGCCCAGCGTGCGGGCGCGCGTGCCCGGGGCGCGGCTGCGGATCGTCGGCACCGCGCCGACCGTGGAGATCAGGGAGCTGGCCGGCGAGGGGGTGGAGGTGGTCGCCGACGCGCCCAGCGTGCGTCCCCACCTCGAGCGCGCCGCGGTGGTGATGGCGCCGGTCCGGACCGGGGGCGGGATGCGGATGAAGGTCCTGCAGGCGATGGCGACCGGCAAGGCGGTGGTGACGACGGGCCGCGGCACCGAGGGCTACACCGGATTCGGCGTCGAGCCGCCGCTCATGGTCGCCGACTCCGGGGCGGAGCTTGCCGCCGGGACCGCCGGCCTGCTCGCCGACGATGCCGGCCGGCGCCGCCTCGGCGCGGACGCGCGGCGCTTCGCCGAGCGCTTCCACAGCCCGGCGGCCTGGGCGGAGCGGCTGACCGGCGTCTACGAGGAGGCCGTCGCCGAGCGGGGGAGGGCGCATGGCTGAGCCGCTCGTCAGCGTCGTGATCCCGACCCACCAGCGGCGCGAGAGCCTGCGGCGCGCGCTCGCCTCGCTCGCGAGCCAGACCGCCGCCGCCGGCACCTATGAGGTGGTGGTCTCGGTCGACGGCTCGACCGACGGCACGGAGGCGATGATCGACGGCTTCGCGGCGCCCTACGCGCTGCGTCGCACGGCACCCGAGCGGCGCGGGCGGGCCGCCGCCTGCAACGCGGCGGTCGCCGTCGCCGCGGGCGCGGTGCTGGTCATCCTCGACGACGACATGGAGGCCTGTCCCGAGCTGGTCGAGCGCCACGCGGCGCACCACCCGGCCGGCTCGCGGCGCTGCGTCCTCGGCGCCGTCCCGGTGGTGCTCGACGCGGACAGCCCGCGCGCCGCCCGCCACGTCAAGGAACGCTTCGACGCGCACCTCGCTCGCCTCTCCGACCCGGCCCACCTGGCTCGGCCGCGCTCCTTCTATACCGGCAACGCATCGCTGCGGAGGGAGGTGATGCGGGCCGTGGGTGGCTTCGACGAGGCCTTCGGCATCTACGGCAACGAGGACGTCGAGCTCTCGCTGCGGTTGCGACGCTCCGGCGTCGAGCTCGGCTACGACCCTGACGCGGTGGCGCGGCAGCGCTACGAGAAGGACCTCGTCGGCCTCCAGCGCGACACGATGCAGAAAGGCCGGACGACCGTGCTGCTGGCCCGCAGCCACGCGGACGTGTTCGGCGATCTGCGACTGGCGACGCCGTACGAGAATTCCCGCGCCTGGCTGGTGGCGCGGGCGGCGCTCCTGGCGGCGACCCGGCGGGTGCCCGCGACGGCCTCGGCGGTCTTCGCCGGCGCCTCGCTGCTCGAGCGGGCCGGGCTCTGGCGCCTGCCGCTCTTCTACCGCGCCGCGCTCGATTACGCCTTCTGGGCAGGGGCGGCGGCGGCACTGCGCGAAGGAGACGACGAGGGCGAGCTGGCGTGGCTCGCCGGAGAGCTGCGACGTGGCCCGATCGATCTTCTTCTACACCGATAGCCGCGTCCTCGGCGGGGCCGAGAACGCGATGTTCGCGCTGCTCGAATCGCTCGACCCGGCGGCGTGGCGGCCGACCCTGCTGCTCGAGGACGCCGCCGGCACCGAGGCTCTGGAGGCACGGGCGGCCGCGCTCGATGTCGAGGTCTGGCGGGTCCCGCCGCTGCCATTGGGCCTGACCGGCGCGCGCCGGGTCCCGGCGCTGGCGCGCCGCCTGCGGGCGGCCGGACCCGACGTCTTCCATGCGCACATGAGCTCGCCGGTGGCCTGCAAGTTCGGGCTGGCCGCGGCGGTGCTCGCCCGGGTCCCGGCGGTGGTCGGGACCGTCCAGGTAGGCGAGTACGAGCCGCCCGACCGCTCGGCGTACTGGCAGCTTCGTGCCCTCGCCCACGGGGTCGATCGTTACCTCGCCGTCTCGCGCGCGATCGCCGACGAACTGGTCGGCCGCCTCGACTGGCCGGCGTCGCGGATCGAGGTCGTCTACAACTCGGTCGACGTCGGCCGTTTCCAGGTGGAGGCGCCGCCGGGACTGCGCGCCGAGCTGGGCGCCGAGGGACGGCCACTCATCTTGACCCCCGCGCGGCTCGACGCCCAGAAGGGCCACCCGTTCCTGCTCGAGGCGCTCCGCGAGGTGCCGGACGCGGTGCTGGCGCTGGCCGGAGAGGGTCCCGAGCGGGCGGCGCTGGAAGGGCTGGCGCAGCGGCTCGGCGTCAAGGGCCGCGTGCGGTTCCTCGGCCGTCGCGAGGACGTGCCCGAGCTGCTCGCCGCCTGCGACGTGTTCGCGCTCCCGTCCCTGTACGAGGGGTCCTCGCTCGCGGTGCTGGAGGCGATGGCGGCGGGTCGCGCTGTGGTCAGCTCGGCGATCGGCGGCACCGACGAGCTGATCGAGGACGGGCGCAGCGGCCTCTTGGTCGAACCGGGTGACGCCGTCGGCCTGGCGGCGGCGCTGCGCAGGCTGATCGAGGACCCGGCGCTGCGCGAGGAGCTCGCCGGGCGGGCGCGCGAGCGCGTGGAGCGCGACCTGACCCGCCGGCGGATGGCCGCCCGGGTGACCGGCGTCTACGAGGAGCTTCTCGGCGGGGCGCCGGCGGGGGTCGAGCGGGACGTCGAGGCGATGCCGGAGGCGCGGCGCAACCGCCAGCTCCGCCAGGCCGATTGGCGTTTCGCCCTGCCCGGTGCCGAGCTGGTGGACAGGCGGCGGCTGCCGCGGCCGGGCGGCGTCGAGGCGATCCGCCGGCGTGCCGCGGCGCGCGGCCTCGATCAGGTCGTCGTCCTCTGGCCGGGACCGGTGCCCGGCCGCGCGCCCCAGTTCTGGCTGCCGCTCGGGGTCCCGGCGGCGACCGAGCATCTCCTGGCGGCCCGCCCGGCACGCTCGACGCTCGGGCGCCTCCTGCGCCTCGGCTGGCGCCTCGCCGCCCGGTTCGGTTTCCTCGCGCCGCTGTACGCGGTCGGGACGCGCGGCGCGTCGGCGATCGAGCCGCCATTGCCCGCGCGCGCCACCCTGCTGCTGCTGACCGGGGGCCACCGCAGCATCAACAAGGTCGTCGGCCTGGCCTTCGAGCCCGGCGCCGCGACGCCCTCGGCGGCGGTCAAATTCGCGCGCGTCCCCGCCGCGGAGGAAGGGCTGCGCCGCGAGGCGGAGGTCCTGCGGCGGCTCGGGCAGGACCGGCCGGACCTGGCCGGATTCCCGCGCCTGCTGGGTGAGGGTCGGCGCGACGGCCGGGTCGCCGTGGTCGAGGAGGCGGTCTCCGGGGTGCCCGCGCTGGAGGGTTTCACGGCTGCCGCGTTCGCCGACCTCGCCCCCCGCGTCGTCCGCCTCCTCGCCGGGCTGGCGCGGCCGGGCGAGGTCCCCGGCCCGGCCTGGCGCGAGCGGCTGGTGGAGGGACCGCTGGCCCGGTTCGAGGTCGAGTTCGGCCCGGTCCTCGGGGGCGCGGGAGTCGCGGCGGTGGCAACCGAGCTGGCGAGCCTCGAGTCCCCGCCGCCCGCGATCGAGCATCGCGACTGCTCCCCCTGGAACGTGCTGGTCGCACCCGGCCGCGAGCCTGTCCTCGTCGACTGGGAGTCGGCCGAGCCCGACGGCCTCGCGGGCGTCGACCTTGTCTACTTCCTCGCCAACTGCGCCTTCGTCCTCGACGGCGCGATCGAGTCCGGCCGCACCCGTGAGTCCTACGCCCGCCTTCTCGATCCGGCCACGCCGTCGGGCCGCATCGCCGCCGCGGCGTTCGACGACTACCGCGCAGCGGCCGGCATCTCCGGCGCCGACATGCGGCGCCTGCGCATCTTGTGCTGGCTCGTCCACAGCCACAGCGACCACCGCCATCTGATGCTCGACGGCAGGCCACCCACTCCGGCGCAGCTGCGCGACGCGATGTTCCTCGGTCTCCTCGAAGAGGAGTTGGGCCGGTGAGCCCGCTCGAGAAGCTGGTGGCGATCCTCGAGGAGCGGCTGGTGCTGATGGCGCCCGCGCGCCGCCTGCGCCTGGCCGAGGTCGAGGCGGAGCTGGCGGACCGGTTCGGCGCGGGCGAGCGGGCGCGGGTCCTCGACGCCGGGTGTGGCGACGGCCTCCTGACGCTGGCGATGGCGCGGCGGCGGCCAGGTTGGGACTTCCTCGGCGTCGACCTTCGCAAGGACCTGCTCGAAGGCGCCCGCAGCCGCGCCGGCGCCCGTGGCCTCGGCAACGTCGACTTCCGCGCCGCCGACCTCGAACGTCCGTTGGGCGACTCCGGTTTCGACGCCTCCCTGGCGATCGAGTGCCTGAGCGAGATCCCCGACGACCGCGCGGCGCTGCGGACCTTGGTCGGCGCCCTGCGGCCGGGCGGCCTCTTCGTCGCCCACGTCCCCGAGCGCTCCTGGAAGCCGGTCCTGCCCGGCAGCTCCGGCACCTGGCGGGAGCAGGTCCGCCAGGGATACGACGCCGACGAGCTCGCCGCCGCTCTGCGCGACGCCGGCCTCGAGGAGGTCTCGGTGAAGCCGACCTACCGCAGCCTGGCCGCGGGCGCGCAGGAGGTCCGCGATCGGATCAAGGACAGGAGCCTCGTCCTACGCCTGCTCGCCTTCCCGTTCCTGGTCGCGGCGGCCCGCCTCGAGCGCGCCGGCATCACCTGGGGTAGACCGAACGCCCTGCTCGCGGCGGGGGTTCGTGCGGAGGGCGGGTGAGGGGGCGGCCGTCCGAGGTGGCCTGGGCGCCTCATGGGGGTCCTGGCAGGCTGTGACCCCCATGAGGCGCCCAGGACGGGAGGGGTGCGGGAGGAGGCCGGCACAGGGACGATGCGAAGTCGGACTTACGTCGCGGCTTCGTGCGAGAGAAGGCACACCTCCCGCCGATCGGGCCCGATCAGGGGCGGATCCGTGACGAAGATGCCGGGAACGTCACCCTTCCGCGCGCCTTCTGGCGCATGCCCGGCCGGAAACGAGGACCCGAAAACGCGCTGCGTGTTTTCACCGTGCTATAGCACGGTGAATTCACGCAGCGCGTGCGTGCGTGTTGGACAACACGGGAGGAAGCGTGGAGTTCTCACGCTCTTCGTGACGAGGCCTCACCTCCGTCACGGATCCGTGCCACTCCCGTCACCCTCCCGCGTGGGTCCCTCCACACTCCCCCGAGACCCGGCCCTCTCGGCCACGGCCACAGCCTGCCCGGGCCGTGCAGGCTGTGGCCGAGCCTGCCCGGGCCGGGCCGAGAGGGCCGCGTCCCTTGCCCGTCCCTGCCTATTCCGGGATTTCGTCGGCCAGGTAGGCGTTCGAGAGCAGTTCCGACGCCTTCGGCTGCCCTTCGACCAGTTCTTCGTCGCGCATCCAGCCGGCGAAGGCTTCCCACTCTTCCGGGTTCATCCAGCCGTAGGGCTTGCCCGGGGGGCGTGCGCTCAGGAGCGGCAGCGTCGCTTTGACCTGGGCTCCGGCGAGTTTCGGTTCGAGGTCGGTGTTGGCGGCGAGGATCGCTTCGGTCGCCGCTTTGGGGTTCGCGGCCGCCGCTTCGGTGCCGCGGCGCAGGGTGTTGATGAAGAGGCGGATGCGTTCCCCCTCTTCTTCCAGGGTCGAGCGGCGGGCGACGAGCACGAGCTCGTCGTAGGTCGGCACGCCGAGTTTGTCGACCGGCGTGATCACCGGTTCTTTGCCGCGTTGCTGCAGGTCGACGCCCTCGACGTTCGAGTAGCCGCCCAGCATCGCCTGGGCCGAGCCGCTGATCAGGGAGGGCAGCAGGCCGAAGCCGACGTTGACGAGCTTCACCGTGGAGAGCGGCACGTTCGCCCGGCCGAGGATCGTCTTCATGAAGGCTTCCTGGTAGGGGATGCCGGCGTAGGAGACGGTCTTGCCTTTGAGGTCGGCGACTCTTTTGATCCCCGATTTCTTCAGCCACATGAGCGAGGTGAGCGGCCGGTTCACGAGCGCCGCGACGGCGACCACGTCGAGGCCCTTCTGGTGGGCGAGCATCACCTCGGGCTCGTAGGTGATCGCCAGGTCGGCGCGCCCCGCCGCGACCTCCTTCAGCGGCGCCGCCGGATCCGAGGGCGAGTCGATGGTCACGTCGAGCCCCGCTTCTTTGAAGAACCCTTCCTTTTCCGCCATGTAGATCCCGGCGTGATCGGGGTTTGGGTAGAAGTCGAGGTCGAGCGTCAGCTTTTCCGGTTCGCCCTTCGTGCTCTCGGACTTGGAGCCACAGGCGGCGAGGCCGGCGGCGAGGATCAGCAGGGCGAGGACGACCGCGGTCGCCCGGGCGGGGAAGGGCTTCATTGCCCCAGGTTTTACCGCCAACTGATGATGAGGCGCTGTGCGAGGGCGGTCAGGCCGACCAGAAGCACCCCGATCACGATCAGGATCACGGTCGACGCGAACACCCGCGCGATTTCCAGATTGGCGTTGTCCTGGATGATCAGCCGCATCAGGCCGGAGTTGGAGCCGGCCAGCTCGGCGAAGAGGGCGACGATCGGCGCGACGGCGACGGCGACCTTGGCGCCGCTGAAGAACGAGGGGAGCGCGGTGGGCACTTCGACGCGGCGGAAGGTCGCCCAGCGCGAGGCGTCCAGGGTCCGCATCATCTTCACCGCCTCGGGGTCGACCGAGCGGAACCCGTCGAGCAGGTTGACCGTGATCGGGAAGAAGACGGCGAAGGCGACGATCACGACCTTCGGCCCGATCCCGTAGCCGAACCAGACGACGAGGATCGGCGCGATCACCACGATCGGCACCGCCTGCACGGCGACGGTGAGCGGGAACACGGCATCGCGGAGGAGGCGCGAGAAGCGCATCGCGGTCGCCAGGGCGATGCCGACGACGGCGCCGGCGAGAAGGCCGAAGAGGATCTCGCGCAGCGTCACCCAAGTGTTTTCCCAGAGCAGGGTGCGGTTGCTCCAGAGCGCGTCGCCGACTTCGGCCGGGGAGGGGACGAGGAACGGTTCGAGGTTCAGCGCTTCGGCGATCCACCCGGTCGACGCGGCGATCTGCCAGAGCCCGATCAGCGCCGCGATCAGCGCCACCGGCAGGACGATGCGAAGCGCCGCCCTCCCGCTCACGGCGTCCCCCCTCGCCAGCTGTTCCTTTTGCGCCCATGAGGCGCAAAAGGAACAGCTGGGCGGGTGGGGTCGGCGGTCGCACCGGCGTGGAGCGCCCGCAGGGCCGCCTCGCGCGCGGCGACGAACGCCGGATCGGTGACCGCCGCGTCGCGGTCCGGGGCGCGCGGGTCCGGCGCCCGCAGCTCGGTGACGATCCGGCCCGGGCGCGACGACAGCACCACGACCCGGTCGGCGAGGTAGAGCGCCTCCTCGATGTCGTGGCTGACCAGCAGCACGGTGCGCGAGTCGGCCCGCAGCGCGCCCGCCAGCCAGCCCTGCATCTCGGCGCGGCTGATCGCGTCGAGCGAGGCGAACGGCTCGTCCAGGGCGAGCACCGGCTTGCCTGCGACCAACGTGCGCAGGAAGGCGACCCGCTGGCGCATGCCGCCGGAGAGCTCGCCCGGCCGCGCGCCCTCGAAGCCCGCCAGGCCGAAGCGGTCGAAGAGCGCGCCCGCCTCGCGCCGCGCCTCGGCCTTGCCCGTGCCGCGGTTGCGCAGCGCCAGCGCCGCGTTGTCGAGCGCCGAGAACCAGGGGAGGAGAAGGTCGCGCTGGGGCATGTAGGCGCAGTGGGCGAGCCGTCCTGGAGCGTCGGCCGCGCCGCCCACCTCGACCTCGCCCGCGCTCGGCTCGCGCAGCCCGCAGACGACTTCGAGCAGCGTCGACTTGCCGCAACCCGAGGGTCCGACCAGCGCCAGGACCTCGCCGTCGGCGGCCCCGAGGTCGATGCGGTCGAGCGATTGCAGGTCGCCGTAGGAATGGGAAAGGCCTCGCGCAGCGACGCTCACGCTGTTATCCTTCCGCACTTCACACTCCCGACCTAAAAAGTCGAGAAAGTCGGGAAGGGAGTGGGAACCAAAGACCATGGACCCGGCAATCGTCCTATTCGGACTCTCTATCGGCGTGCTCGTCGGCATGACCGGCATGGGCGGGGGATCATTGATGACCCCGCTCCTGATCCTGATCTTCGGCACCTCGCCGACGACCGCGATCGGCACCGACATCGTCTATTCGGCGATCACCAAGATGGTGGGGAGCTGGCGCCACCTGCGCATGGAGACGGTCAACCTGGAGCTGGTCAAGTGGCTCTCCTTCGGCAGCGTCCCGGCCGCGGTCGCGGGCGTCGCGCTGGTCTCGGTCCTCGAGCAGCACATCTCCGAACAGCGCCTCAACTCGCTCGTCTACGCGGTGCTCGGCGGCACGCTGCTGATGGTCGGCGTGGTGACGCTGACCCGGGCGCTGATCCTGCGCGGCCTGATCGACGAGCGCGAGCGCTTCGAGGTCGAGACCCGCCACAAGGTCGCCGCGGTCGTGATCGGCGCCACCACCGGCTTCGTCATCGGCGTGACCTCGGCGGGCTCGGGCACCGTGATCGCGATCCTCCTGATCGCCGTCTACCGCCTCGCGCCGAAGCGGGTGGTCGGCACCGACATCGTCCACGCCGCGGTCCTGCTGAGCGCCGCCGGCGTCGCCCACATCGTCGCCGGCAACGTCGACTTCGGCCTCGCCGGCAACATCCTCGTCGGCTCGATCCCCGGCGTGATCATCGGCGCCGCTCTCTCCGACAAGGCCCCGCAGGGCTTCATCCGCCTCGCCCTCGGCATAGTCCTGATGGCCTCCGGCATCGTCACGATCCAGAAGGGCGATTCGACCGTCTGGCCGATCGCCGCCGGCGTCGCCGCGATCCTCCTCGCCGCCGTCCTCTACGCCCCGCACTACATGAACAAGCGCTATCGCCGCGAGAAAGAGCGGGCCACGGCGGCGGTAGAGGCGTCCCAGCCCGCCGGCTGACCGCGCGGCGGCGCCCGGCCGGTTGTTTTAATTCGTCACATGCGTGTCTCAGCCAAGGCCGATTACGCCGTCCGCGCCGCCATCGAGCTTGCCGCCGCCGGCGAAGGGGAGCCGGTCAAGGGGGAGCGCCTGGCCACCTCCCAGGACATCCCCCTCCAATTCCTCGAGCACATCCTCCTGGAGCTCAAGCACCAGGGCCTGGTGCGCGCCCGCCGCGGCGCCAAAGGCGGCTACTGGCTCGCCCGTCCCGCGGCCGAGGTGACCGTCGCCGACGTCGTCCGCGCGGTCGAGGGCCCGATCGCGAACGTCCAGTCCATGCCGCCGGAGACGATCGAATACGCCGGCAACGCCGAAAGCCTCCGCGACGTCTGGATCGCCGTCCGCGCCAACATCCGCTCGATCCTCGAGCGCGTCACCCTCGCCGACCTCGTCGCCGGCGACCTCCCCGCCGAGGTCGCCGCCCTCGCCGCCGAGCCCGACTCCTGGGCCGCCCGCTAGCTCAGCTGGAAGAGGATCCCGGCGAAGCCGAGGATCATCGCCATGAACATCGCCAAGAGGACTCCGAGAAGCAGTCGGAAGTCGGCCCGCGCTCCGGCGAAGCCGTCGTCGACTTTCTTTTCGAGGCGGTCGATGCGCTTCTCGTCCCAGCAGACCCTCATAAGCGGATCGAAACAGGGTCAAACGCCCATTTCAAGCGCTGTCACACAATTGTTTGAAACTGGTGCTGATCCGTGCGTCAGGTGCTGGATTTCGCCAGCTTCACCGGCGCCAGATCGAACTCGGTGCCGAGGCGCAGCTCGGAGTAGCGCTTCGTCCAGTCGTCGTTGATGTCGTCGGACTGTTTCTTCATCCGCGGCTTGAAGCTGAAGTCGTCGGGAGGGGAGAGGTCGAGGCGCTCCAGCAGGTTCAGGGTGGAGGTCTCGTAGTCGGCGGCGAAGTTCTCGTAGAGGACGAGGATCGGCTTGATCCCGGCGTGCTCGAAGAAGGCGTCCCAGGAGGCCTCCTCGGTGATCAGCTGCTCGAGCAGGTGGTTGATCCCGCGGTAGTGGAAGCGCAGCTGCGGGCGGTGCTCCTCGATGAATGTGCGGTATGGCGGGGCGCCGTCTTCCTCGACCGAGAGCGCGCTCGAGGTCGCCTGGTCCTCGCGCCAGGTAGCCGTCTGCACCGCCTTCCACAGCGAGACCGCCTGGCGCACCTTGTTGGCGCGGACGACGCGGACGAAGGTGAGGTTGGGAAAGACGGTGGGGAGGAGCTCGGCGAGCGGCACGTCGCCGTAGGCCGGGACGTTGCGCACGAGGCTGACGAAGTCGCCGAAGTACCCCCACATCAGCTTCGCGCCGAAGACGCCGTTCGGCGTCGTCCCCACCTCGAAGGTCCATTCGAGATAGCGGTCGTAGGCGGCGCGGCTCCAGAGCGGTGAGCGGGGCGTCTGCTCGGCGCCGACCCCGCGCTCGCCGAGGTGGTCGCGGATCGACTGGTCCTCGACGCCGAGGAAGTATTCCTCCGGGCGCCGCGGCCGGCCGGAGTGGCGGAGCGCCTCGTAGTACTCCTCGGGCCGCCCGGCGACGCCGGTTTCGCCGAGCGCATGGCAGACCAGGGTCGAGCCGCTTCGCGGGGTGGCGCAGACGATGTAGGAGCGCTCTGGCTTCATTGCTGAGTAAGTTAATCAACAAACGGGCGGACGGATTGTTACGCTCGAAGTGACCCTTCAGTACCCGACTCGGAGCCCATCATCGCTCCTCAGGACCAACCGCCCAACATCCTCTACATCCACTCGCACGACACCGGGCGTGTCGTGCAGCCCTACGGGTTCCAGGTCCCCACCCCGAACATCCAGATGCTGGCCGACCAGGGGGTCCTCTTCCGCGAGGCCTTCTGCGCCGCGCCCACCTGCTCCGGCAGTCGCGCCAGCCTGCTGACCGGCCTCTACTGCCACAACAACGGGATGGAGGGACTGGCCCACCGCGGCTGGACGCTGCACGACTACGGGCAGCACTGGGTCCACGCCCTGCGCCGCGCCGACTACCACTCGATCCTGGTCGGCGAGCAGCACATCTCCAAGGACCCGGCGGTGATCGGCTACGACGAGGTGATCAAGGTCGGCTCGAACAAGGCCTCCGACGTGGCTCCGCTGACGATCGAGGCGCTGCGCGCCGCCCGCAACGCCGGCCGCCCCTGGTTCATGTCGGTCGGCTTCTTCGAGACCCACCGCGACTTCGCCGCGCCGACCTCGGTCCGCGACACGCTCTACTCGCTGCCGCCCGGCAACCTCCCCGACCGCTCGGCGACCCGTCGCGACATGGCCGAGTTCAAGGCCAGCGTGCGCTCGCTCGACCAGGGCATCGGCGCCGTCCTGCACGCCCTCCACGACCTCGGCCTCGTCGACGACACCCTCGTCATCTGCACCACCGACCACGGCGTCGCCTTCCCCGGCGCGAAGGCGACCCTCACCGACCGCGGCACCGGGGTGATGATGATCATGCGCGGCCCCGCGCCCTTCTCCGGCGGCAAGGTCGTCGACGCGCCGGTGACCCACCTCGACGTCTACCCGACCCTCTGCGAGGTCGCCGGGGTCGACCCGCCCGACTGGCTGCAGGGCGACTCGCTGATCGCGCTCCTCACCGGCGCGGTCGACCGCCTCCACGAGGCGACCTTCGCCGAGATGACCTACCACGCCGCCTACGAGCCGCAGCGCTCGGTCCGCACCGAGCGCTGGAAGTACATCCGCCGCTTCGACGACTTCCCCGGCCCGGTCCTCGCCAACTGCGACGACTCCGCCTCGAAGGAGATCTGGGTGGCCGCCGGCTGGGCCGACCGGCGCGTCCCCCGCGAGCAGCTCTACGACCTCGTCCTCGACCCCAACGAGCAGAACAACCTCGCCGCCGACCTGGCCGCCCGCGAGGCGCTCGAAGACCTGCGCCGCCGCCTCGCCGACTGGATGCAGGAGACCGACGACCCGCTGCTCGAGGGCCCGGTCCTGCCGCCCCCCGGCGCCCAGGTCAACGAGCAGTGGCAGATCTCCCCGGACGAGCCGACCCACACCGTCGCCGCCGATCCTGCCGCGGCGCGCTCAGCCTGACGGCGGCGCCGCCCCCGCGACGATGTCGACGAAGTTCTCCAGGTGCCGGGTCGTCCAGCACTCGAAGGTGCCGTCGCAGAAGCGTTCGTATGAGGACATCACCGAATCGCCGTAGTTCCAGTAGAGCTTCGGCTCCGGGTTCAGCCAGAAGAGGCGCCCCGCGCGCTCGCTGATCCGGGCGAAGACCTCGGCGTGCGGCTCGCGGCCGTTGGTGCGGGCGTCGCCGAGCACGATCACGGTCGAGCGCGGGTCGAGGTCCTCGGAGATCTCGGTCAGGAACTCGAGCCAGACCCGCCCGTAGTCGGTGTAGCCGGAGACGTCGGCGACGCCGCCCTCGCTGGAGATCTTGCGGGCGACGGCGGCGAAGTCGCGCTCGTGCTCGAACACGTCGGTCACCTCGGAGATCCGCTCGATGAAGACGAAGCTGCGCAGCTTGCGGAACGAATCGTGGAGGGCGTGGAGGACGGAGAGGAAGAAGACGCTCGCCGAGGTGACGGAAGTGGAAACGTCGCAGAGCACGTAGATCTCCGGGCGGCGCGGCCGTTTCGGCCGGTAACGCAGGTGCATCGGCACGCCGCCGGTCTCGAGCGAGGCGCGCATCGTCCGCCGCACGTCGACCGTCTGCCCCTTTTTGCGCCCGCGCTGCTCGTTGCCGAGCGTGGCGAGCCGGCGCTTCATCTGGGACACCGCCCGGTGGACCGCCGCGAGGTCCTGCGTCGGCGAGGTGGGGAGGGCGCGGTCGAGCTCGGCCAGCGGGCGCGAGGCCGGCAGCGTCTCGGTCCGCTCGATCAGGTCCCGTTCCAGTTCGCGCCGCAGGTGGCGCTCGAAGCCGGTCAGCTGCGCGCGATCGAGCGCCGGGCGCTCCTCGCCGTCCTCGCGCGGCGGCTGCGACCCGGCGCTGAGCCCGAGCGAGCGGCGGATCCGCTGGACGTCGACGCCGACCACGCCGGAGCCCTCCTCGCGCCCGAAGGCGGCGATCGCCAGGCGGGCGAGGTCGCGCAGGGCGTTCTCGTCGCCGCGTTCCATCGCGTCACGGATCAGCTCCGAGAGCTCCTCGGAATCGAGGCGCTCCCCCTCGCCGTCCCCGGACGGCTGGGCACCGACGTTGATCTCGTCGTCGGAGGGGCGCTCGCCGATCCCCTGCTCGATCGCGCCCGCCTCGGCGGCGCGGAAGAAGTAGCGGTCGAAGACCAGCTCGAAGACGCGGCGGTCGTCCTGGGACTTGGCGATCGTCGAGGCGAGCGCCTCGCGGAAGTCGTCCTGCGCGGTCCAGGGCACGTGTTCGAGTGCCGCGAACGCGTCGAGGATCTCCGACGTCCCGACCGCGACGCCCTCGCCGCGCAGCTCCTCGCAGAAGCCGAGCAGCTTCGGGCCGAACCCGGGCGGGCCGGGATCCGCCTTGGGACCGTAGGGCGAGGCGGGGCTCACCGCACCGATAATAGGTGTGTGAGCGCGGCGCGACCAAGCGTGCATCTCTGGTTCTTCGCGCCGGGAGCGGAGCGCGAGCAATCGTGGTGAGCGCGGCGGATCGATCGGCGGGGGCGGTGCTCGCCGCCCGCGACCCGGTGGCCGCGATGAAGGCGATGCGCGCGGCGCGCCGCCGCCGCTACGTCGCCCGGACGGACGTGATGGAGGTGCTCTACCGGGTCTACCTGGGGGCGCTGGCCGCCGTCTTCATCCTCGCCTTCCTCGCCGGCGCGCTGCACGAAGTCCCCGCCGACCCTGGCTCGGTGGACGGCATCCGTGCCCACGCGCCGGCGGTCATCGGCATCGCCGTGGCGGTCCTGCTCCTCGCCGGGCTGCGGAGCGGGGCGCGGGGCGGGCCGCTCGCGATCGAGGCGGCCGAGGTCCGCTACACGCTGTTGGCGCCGGTCTCGCGGCGCACGGCGCTCCGTCCGGCGGCGCTGGCGCAGCTCCGCAACGCGGTGCTCTTCGGCGCCCTCTTCGGGGCGATCGTCGGCAACTTCGTCTTCCGCCGCTTCCCGGGCAGCGCGGTCGAGTGGATCGGCTCGCTGGCCGCCTTCGGCGCGCTGGTGCCGATCGCCGTGCTCGGCGGGGCGCTCCTCGCCTCGGGGCGGCGGCTGCGACCCCCGGTCGCCGGCGCGCTCGGCCTGGTGCTCGTCGCCTGGTCGGCGCTCGACCTGGCGCTGGGATGGAACAGCTCGCCGGCGACGATGCTCGGCGACCTCGCGACGCTGCCGCTCCAGCACGGGACGAGCGCCGCTCTCGCTCCCCTCGGCGCCGTCCTCGCGCTCGCCCTCCTCGCCGCGGGCCTCCTCGGCATCGGCGGCCTGGGACTCGAGTCGGCCCAGCGCCGCGCCCAGCTCGTCGCGGAGATGCGCTTCTCCGCCTCGGTCCAGGACCTCCGCACCGTGATCCTCCTCCGCCGCCAGCTCGCGTCCGAGCGCCCTCGCCGCAAGCCGTGGCTCCGCCTCCGCGTCAGCCCGGCGCACCCGATCTGGCGGCGCGACTGGCAAAGCTTCCTGCGCTGGCCGGCGGTGCGCGTCGCCCGCGTCGTCCTGATCGCGATCGGCGCGGGCGGGCTCGCGGTCGGCGGCTTCGACCTCACGCCGGTTCTCTTCGTGCTGCCCGGCCCGCTGCTGTTCATCGCCGCCCTCGACCTGATCGAGCCGCTCGCCCAGGAGAGCGACCACCCGACCCGCCGCCTGCTGCTGCCGCGCCGCAGCGGCGAGCTCATCCGCGGCCACCTGATCGCGCCCGCCGTCGCCACCGGCGGGGTCCTCGCGATCGCCACGCTCGCCGCGGCCGCGATCGGCGGCGACCCCGGCCTGGCGCTCGGCGTCGGCGCCGTCTCCCTGATCCCGTGCGCGCTCCTCCTCGCCTGCGCCGCCGCCGTCAGCGCGACCAACGATCCTTACGAGTTCGTGCTCATGCCCCCGGAACTCAGCGTGATGGTCAACGTCGCCCCGATCTTCGTCGCCGCCATCGGCCTCTTCCTGCCGCTGTTCATCGCCTGGAAGGTCGAAGGGGGCGATGGCACCCGCGTCGGTGCCGCCCTCGGCGTCGCCCCGGTCGCCTTGGTCTTCGCCCTGGTCGGCCTCGGCGTCCTCAGTTGGCGCGCCGGCAAACGCGAACGGGAGGCGATGTGAGCGGCGGCGCGATCGCGGCGACCAGCGGCGGCGCGGCGCCCCCACTCAGCGCCCACGGCCTCGGCCGCACCTACGACGGCTACATCGCCCTCGGCTCCTTCACCGTCGACGTCCCCGCGGGCGAGCTGGTCGCCCTGATCGGCCCGAACGGCGCCGGCAAGACCACCTTCCTCAACCTCGCCGCCGGACTCCTCGACCCGACCTCGGGCTCCGTCGAGATCGACGGCCACGCCCCCGGCTCGATCGAGGCCCGCCGCGCCCTCTCCTACCTGCCCGATACGCCCGTCTTCTACGAAGACCTGAGCGTCGCCGAGCACCTCGAATACGTCGCCGCCCTCCACGAGGCGCCGGACCCCGCCGCCCGCATCGACCACCTCATCGCCCGCCTCGGCCTCGGCGGCTGGGAGGACGCCCTCGGCGCCGAACTCTCCAAGGGCATGAAGCAGAAGGCCTCGATCGCCCTCGCCCTCGTCCGCCCCTTCAAGGTCCTCCTCGCCGACGAGCCCCTCGACGGCCTCGACCCACCCAGTCGCGAAACCCTCTTCACCCTCCTCGCCGAGACCCAGGCCACCGGCGCCGCGATCGTCGTCTCCACCCACCGCCCCGACGTGATCGCCGCCGCCGACCGCTGCGTCGCGATCCGCGACGGCCGCCTGGCCTACGACGGGACGCCCGATCCGAAGGTGCTGGAGGAGATCTTCGACCGGAGCGAGCTGGAGGGGGCGTAGAGGAGGCCTCGGCGGTTTCAAGCTGGCGCCCGGGGGACGAGGGACGCGGGCCGCTTCGAGCTGGCGCCCGGGGGCGGCAAGGGACGGGCCAAGGGGCGCGGCCCTCTCGGCCACGGCCCGGGCAGGCTGTGGCCGTGGCCGAGAGGGCCGGGTCTCCGAGGAGTGGAGGAAGGGACGCGGGGGCGTCACGGGAGAGCGACGGGAGTCCCACGGATCCGTCACC